>JBBRCW010000317.1:0-8032 GCA_038204535.1 Chitinophagales bacterium
TGCCTGTAAGATCCTTTACCGCCTTCTTTTTAACGTCCTCAGAAAAAATCCGGCGCTCTCGAATCTGTAATTTTTGCTTAGTTTCATGCCTCATAAGTGATTGATTTTTGTCAACCTATATTAGGCATGCACAACTATTCATTATTCATTTTTCACTGTTCACTGTTCACTGTTCACTCTTTTTTCTTTTTACCAAAAATTTTATTCAGCAATTTACCTAATCCTTTCTTTTCGGGCTTTGCTTCGGCGGGTTCGGCAGGTTTCTTTTTTACCGGTTTGTTTTTCACTTTATCGGTTACCGCCGTTCTTTCACTGGCCTGGCTGGTATCTACCTCATCAACAACGTTATAAAGACTGCCCCCATATTGCTGCAGGTGCTGGCGATTTTCTTTCCAGATGCTGTCTCCCGAAGCATAAATCAGCACTTTAGGACCCATTTCGGGCGGCAAGGTATCACTTCCCCCGTTCTCCATATGCCAGGTATTGCCCCCGTCAACCGAATATATATAATTATTTTTGGCAACATCGTAGTACAGGTTGATAGAAGGGTAATAATAATATTCGTATCGGGCAGAAGCCGGGTCATTGCTATTACAAGAGATGTAAATGACAGGTAAAGTCAATAGTAAGAACACGATAAGCCGTTTCATTTTGTTTTTTTTGATTGTGTGTTCAAATACTATTCCACCGAAAAAAGTGCGTTCGCAAATTATATGGCAATTTCTGCGGTTACGAAGATAACGTTATACGGCTGGTGCGATTTTACAAAAATGTTAAGGGGTGTTTAATAGTCTGAATGGGTGATTTGGTGATTTGGTGATCGGGTGATCGGGTGATTGGGTGATGGGGTGATTTGGTGATTGAGGGATTTGGTGATGGGGTGATTTGGTGATTGGACCACAAGGTTTTTGTTGACGGTTACCATCTTGAACCATAGAGGTCCCCAATTACGATCGGGAACACGGAGAGGATCAGAGGATTTTGTTAACCAATATATTGACTATTCACTGTTCTTAATTCTTCATTATTCATTATTCATTATTCACTATTCATTATTCACTATTCATTATTCACTATTCTTCACTACTCACAACTCACCACTCACCACTCACTGTTCACTACTAAAGCCAACCAGACCTTTTAAAAAAGATATACAGGATGATGCAAAGGCAAAAGGTTACTATAAGTACCACCGGGTACGCATAGGTCCAGTGCAGTTCGGGCATGGCTTCAAAGTTCATTCCGTAGATTCCTGCAATCATAGTAGGCACACCAATGATGGCGGCCCATCCGGCAAACTTTTTTGAGACTTCGCTTTGCGATATGGAGGTGAGCGAAAAGTTGGCCTCCAGCGCTGCTGTTACCAGGTCGCGGGTTGTTTCAAGCATTTCGTTTATGCGGATAGCGTGGTCATATACATCCCTAAAATAAGGACGCGTATCATCGGGCACCAGTTTTATATCGAACCGCATCAGGCGGTTACAAATATCAATGATCGGTGTGATCACTCTTTTTACCTCTAGCAGCTCGCGTTTTAATTCATAAATTCTTTGCGTTGTGCCACGGGTAGGTTTGTTGCCGAATATTTCATCCTCCACTTCATCCAGTTCTTTTTCTAGCTCCTCTATAACCGGGAAATACTGATCTACAATTGAATCCATTACTGCATACAAAGCAAATGCAGGCCCCTTGCTCAGCAGTTCGGGGGTTTCTTCGCAACGGGCCCTTACTTCGGTATAAGCCAGCGAAGACCCATGCCTGATGTTAACAATATAATTAGGCCCGAGAAAAAAATGTGTTTCTCCAAAATCAATATGATAATCGTTCGGAACGATCTGCACATTACGCAATACAAGAAATATAGAATCGCCATAGGTCTCCAGCTTTGGCCTTTGGTGCGCTTTGAATGAATCTTCTATAGCCAGGTCGTGCAGGCCAAATGCCTGTTGAATATTCTTTAATAAATCCGCACCTGGTTCATGCAATCCCACCCAAACAAAATGGTCGCGTTTGCGTAACATGCTGCTGATCTCATTAATCTCAACATTTGCCACCCGTAACCCTTTATGATAAGCCACACAATTAACCACTTCTTTCATATGGAAGACTTTTTATTTGCAATCATCGTTGTCGGCTTGGCGTTGTGGCGGTATTATGTGTTCCTTCAGCCGGCAACTGAAGCCGAATAAAGATATAATGTTTAATGATTTCTACTGTTGCTAAATTAATAAACTTCAAGATGAAACTGCCGATGAATAGCGAACTGCTGCAGATTGCTCCAACATCCTGCCGCCATAATGCCAAACCGATTGTTTGAGGCTGGTTTTACTTCTCTCGCTTGAGAGTTTTTAATTTAAGTAATATGTTTAATGTTATTTGCAGATTTGATTTTTGCATTTCTTTAAATTTTGAGTTCTGAATTGTCGGAATATTATAGCCGAAAGTTAGTTTGAAAGGATGAGCACCAATCCCTAATTCGGGTCGGATTTTAAAATTTCCCTTCTCAAAGTCAGTATAATAAATTCCATTCAGTCCTAAAACAAACAACCAAAATTCTCCCCACGCACCGTATTTAAACCCCAAAATGGTTTTGTCTCCTGGTGAGACTTCCACAGATAAACCATGTGTCCACATTGCTGAAGGATGATGCCAGTCATAAGCTGTTACGGTTTTGTGTATGCCGATTTCAAAAAACTTTCTTGTAAATTCCATTTGGTTTTCATCTTCTGCTTGCTGAAGATTTCCTCCAATTAATAACTTCATTGCGGTCTCTTTATAGCTTTTAAAGGGCGGTGTCCACGAAGTGTCGCTTTGTGAATAGCAATAACTCGTTATCAATAATAAAATTAGTATAGTCGGAATTAGAGGTCTCATAAACTTGCCTGCAACAATCTTCTAAAAGTAACATTTAGTGCGGATACCAGCCAACAATAAGACACTATAAAACGGGTTACATGTATTGGGACTTCCGTTTACCCAGCAGCACCCAACATCCATTTTATAGCCGACCGATGAGATTAAAAAGACTGGCCTTTTGTTTTTCTTTCTAATTTTAAAGCTTAAACCTAAACTCAAACTACATGGCCATACAAACCATATTAGGCGCCAATGGCACCATTGGTAAACTTCTTGCAAAAGAATTAATTGCCTATACAACGCAAATCAGATTGGTCAGCCGTCATCCCAAAAAAGTAAACGAAACAGATGAACTATTTGCCGCAGACCTGACAGACCCTGAACAGGTAGAAAAAGCGATAGACGGATCGGAGGTGGTTTACCTGGTGGTTGGCCTGGAATACAAACTTAAAGTCTGGCAGAAGCAATGGCCTAAACTGATGAAGGCAGTTATTTATGCGTGTAAAAAGCACCGTGCCAGGCTTGTTTTTTTCGATAATATTTATTTGTATGATGAAACCGAAATGGGTCACATAACCGAGGAGTCGGCGATCAATCCGCCCAGTAAAAAAGGACGGGTTCGAAAAGAAATTGCTGAAATGCTGATGAATGAAGTGAAGGCTGGAAACCTGGAGGCGTTGATTGCCCGGGCGCCCGATTTTTACGGCCCGGACAACAAGACCAGCTTTTTAAATGAAACAGTTTACAAAAACATTAAAAAGGGAAAACGGCCTAACTGGCTGATGGATGCCAATAAAACACACTCGTTTATTTATACGCCCGATGCCGCAAAAGCCACCGCCCTATTGGGTAACACGCAAGATGCATTTAACCAGGTATGGCATTTACCCACAGCTAAAAATCCACCGACAGGCAATGAAATGATCGCTCTTTTCAATGCAGAAATGAATGCATCTAAGAAGGTGATGGTCTTGTCTAAATTTTTTATGAGGCTATTGGGTTTGTTTATACCCATTATGCGTGAGCTGCCCGAGATGATGTACCAGTACGACCGGAATTACATTTTTGACAGCAACAAATTTGAACAACGTTTTCAGTTTACACCCACTACTTATAAAGAAGGTGTCAGAAGGATTGTAACTGAATCTACTCTGGCTAATTAATAAACTATTCAATGTCGTTTTATTTGCACATCAGCGGGACAGTTTATTTCCCGCTGATTTACGCTGATTGATTCGCTGATCTACGGCGATTTTTATTGATATCCCTGGGATAATTTTTCTCCCGCTGATTTACTCTGATTGTTTCGCTGATCTACGGTGATTTTAATTTATTTCTCTGCGAACATCTGCGGGAAAATTCCGCGAACATCTGCGGGAAAACTTTTCATTTAAATTCCTGATCGGTCAGTAACATCCAGTCTTCGGTATTTCAAAATGATCTCTGAAATATTTGGAATGAAGCCCGTCTTCCAGAATTAATCTTATCCCCTCCAGAAGGACCGGGCAACTATATACTCCTGAAAAGATATCCCTTGAATTAATATGTCTGGTCCATCATTTATTACCTCACTTGGCCGTTTCCTTTTATGATCCACTTTTCAGTCACCAGTTTCTCCAGGGCAAAGGGTCCCCGGGCATGCAGCTTTTGCGTTGAAATGCCGATCTCGGCGCCCAGCCCAAATTCTTCGCCATCTGTAAACCGCGTACTTGCATTGGCATATACAGCCGCGGCATCTACTTCGTGCAGAAAGCGTTCGCATTGCTTTTTATTCTCAGACACAATAGCCTCGGAATGTTTGGTTGAATACTGACCAAGATGTAACAGCGCAGCATCTATATTTTTCACCACTTTAACGGCGCATTTAAGGCTAAGAAATTCGCGGCCAAAATCTTCGGGATTAGCGACGGTCAATGGTTCGTAGCCTTTTAATAATTTATAAGCCTTTTTGTCCGCAAAAACCTCTACGTTGTGGGGTTTTAAAGCAGGCTGCAGCAGGGTCAAAAAATCAGGAGCAATCGCTTCATCTACCAAGACCGTATCGACAGCATTGCACACCGATGGCCTGGATACTTTGGCATTGACTACAATGCTGACCGCTTTTTTAAGATCGGCATCTTTTTCAACATACACATGACAAACCCCGGCTCCGGTTTCAATTACAGGCACCTTGCTGTTTTTTCTAACAAACTGTATCAATCCTTCGGAGCCTCTTGGAATAATAACATCTACATAGCGGGTAGCGGTAAATAATTGCTCCACCGATTGCCGGTCGGCAGGTAATAATGTGATACAATCCGGATTGATGCCGTTTGACTTCAAAGCTTTTTTTATAAGAACGATAGCAGCGCGGTTGGTCTCATCGGCATCACCGCTGCCTTTTAACAGGCAGCCATTCTGACTGCGCAAACACAATGCAGCTATGTCGAAAGTAACATTTGGCCTGGATTCGTACACGGCACCTACTACTCCCAATGGCACCGAAAATTTCTCGAGTAGTAAACCATTTTTTAAAGTGCGACTGGCCAGTTTTAAACCAGATGGATTGGGCAGCCGGCTAATATTTTTTATGCTTTTGGCGATGTTCTTTAACCGTGCTTCATTCAACATCAGCCGGTCGTTACGCGGATTATCGGCATCTTGTTTGGCCAGGTCGCTGGCGTTGGCTTTTAATAAAGCTTTGGTGTTTTGCTCAATTAATGCCGCCAGCGAAACCAATGCGGATTTTATCGATTTATCTTTTGTTGCCCGCAGGTTTATGGCTGCTTTATAGGTTTTTATGATGAGGGGTTCAATTGATTGCATCCAGAATTTTTTTTGTATTGTTTAAAATGATCCGCCGGTTCGTATACGCACATTGCGTTTTTATTATTTCGCGGGCTACACCCACGGCTGGCATATTGCGGCCTTTCAGGCCTTTGTGAATATTCTTTACCCATATAATTTCCGTGGGCTGCACCCACGGCTGATATATTACGGCCTTTAAGGCCTTTGTGAATATTTTATTCCTATTCTAATTCCGCGGGCTGCACCCACGGCTGGCATATTGCGGCCTTTCAGGCCTTTGTGAATATTGTTTACCAACATAATTCCGTGGGCTGCACCCGCGGCTGACATATTGCGGCCTTTCAGGCCTTTGTGAATATAGTATTCCTATTCTATTTCCGCGGGCTGCACCCGCGGCTGATATATTACGGCCTTTCAGGCCTTTGTAAATATTGTTTGCCTATTTATATCCGTGGGCTGCACCCGCGGCTGACATATTGCGGCCTTTCAGGCCTTTGTGAATATTGTATTCCTATTCTATTTCCGCGGGCTACTCCCGCCGCTGGCATATTACGGCCTTTCAGGCCTTTGTGAATATTGTTTACCCATATAATTTCCGTGGGCTGCACCTACGCCTGACATATTACGGCCTTTCAGGCCTTGGCAACTCACCATTCATGTTGAAACTTGTCCAGTTCATTATTCATAGATACAGTAACCCCGCTTGTTTCACAACACCATGATCTTCACAAAACGTTTTCCAGGGGATGCTGAAATAAATTCAGCATGACGGCCACACTTTCACTATTCATTGTTCACTTTTCACTGTTCACTTTCACTATTCACTATTCACTGTTCACTGTTCACTGCTAGAACATCACAATATTATCAGCATGTGCGGCTACTACGTTTTTTGCCTGTAGGTTGTCGCGAATGGACGACGCTGCTAACTTCACTTTTGCCACTCCGATTATCTTTTCTTCGTCGTCCATTATTTGGACCACTTCTCCCACTATAAACTTTCCGCTAACTATTGTTACGCCTACAGTCAGCAGGCTTTTTCTGCTGTTCAATGCTTTTACCGCTCCTTTATCAACCGTTAAACTGCCAATGGTTATTGAACCGCTGGCCAGCCATTTTTGCCTTGCCTTTAAATTACTGGGCTGCGCCGCAAAGGTGGTTCCGTTTTGGCCCTCTAAGGCTTCGGTAAACGGCTGCTTACCTGCTAACCCGCAAATAATAACCGGTATGCCCAGCGAAACCGCCAGTCGTGCAAAAGTAAGTTTTGACACCATACCGCCCAATCCAAGCGTGCTTTTATCGTTTTTTACAAAACCCATTACGGTTTGGTCGATCTTTTCTACTGTTGGTATCACCTGTTTTTCGTGGTTCATAAAACCACCCACCGACGTGCAAATGATCAATGACCGGGCGCTGAAACCCACTGCAATTAAAGTGGCCAATTCATCGTTATCCGAAAACTTTAATTCCACATTGCTCACCAGGTCGTTTTCGTTTACAATCGGTACAATGCCATTTATCCAAAAGGTTTCAAATGTTTCTTTTAACTGTAAAAATTGCGACCGGTTACTAAAATGATGCCTTTCGCACAAGGCCTGCGCTACGGATATATCAAAAGCCGAAAAGTGCTTTTGATACATTTGAATGAGTATGGGATTCCCGATAGCCGCCGCTGCCTTTCGCTCGGTTAATGTACCCTTATATTGATGGATGAGCGCCTTTCCGGCCCCCACGGCGCCGCTGGATACCAGCACAATATGGTATTGTTTTGATAATGCCGCGATACCCTCTGCCACTTTTTTGATAACCGGCTGGCTGATGATACCATTGGAATCGGTAATAGAGGCTGTTCCTAATTTTATAACGATTACCTGCTTGTGCATGCCGCAAAAATATCAATGGATCAAGCATTATTCCAAATATACATTTGCCATTGCTGCCATTTCAGCATTCAGCTAAAGCCAAAATACGACAACCGCTTTGGAGGCTATATCGTCACCTAAAATCAAACCACAGTGTTCCGCTTATGGGAGTATAATTCAATTGCATACTCTTCTGGCTTTGCGGCCCCATTAATTCAGCCGCCTGAAACTTGGTGCCAATCGGCGAAATAGCCGTCATAAATCCAATATTCCCTTCGGGGAAGGGCGGGCTGTTATTTTCATTTTTTGCTCCATTGGGTTTTTGGGATTGCAGCATTTGGAGAAAGATATTTGGCTGTTGGGCATACACGGTAAAATTGGATTGCCTGTTTTGCACCGTAACCCAGTTCAGGTTAGCATGCCATCCTTTAAACTCGGGATAGACCCAGCTTTCGCCGGTTATGGTATTGTTGTACTCCTTTTGCCATACGCCCAACTGCTGCCCCTTTAAACGGTTTTTCCAAACA
>JBBRCW010000318.1:0-8028 GCA_038204535.1 Chitinophagales bacterium
GTAAATGCAGAGGCTACATGAATGGAAAGCGGATATACTTACCCTGAGAGATCTGAGAACAATCCGGCAGAGATATGAGCGAATATCAAAGCGGAAACAGAATAACATCATGGTGTTCTCAGAAGTCAGCAGAGGTCATAGTAGGCCGGCAACGAGCCGCCCCCGATGAAAAGAGTAAAGGCGGAAGGTCTCACAGAAGGATGAAGGACTGAATGTCAGAATGGCGAAGCTATCATGAAGTTTATGGTACTGGCGTTAACAACCGAAACACATAAGAGAACTGCTTGCAGGGATGATAAGCCGGAAGCTGAAAGTAAAATGCAAGAGGAGTTGAGCCAGTCCACGCAATCAATGAGAAATAGGCCGAGGAAAAGTTAATCTGACAAACCGCCGTGTACCGAACGGTACGCACGGTGGTGTGAGAGGACAGTAAGGGAAATAATCCCTTACTTCCTACTCAATTTTGTTAACTGCGATCAACTCTATGCAAACAACGGAAGTATTATTTCTGTAGCTTGTAACAACCGCCAAATTTTTAAAAATTTCAATAGTACGGCGTTTAAACCTCTTTAATAAGCATCGAACATGATCAACGACTCTATTAAAGTACTATTTACCTGTATATCAAGATATCAGTCATCGATTCCCAAAAATAAAAGATCCTATTTTTTGGAAAAATGGTTGGTTATTGTGAAATATAAATAAAAATAAATCCTTCACGTATTGGA
This sequence comes from Chitinophagales bacterium, assembly GCA_038204535.1. Classification (GTDB taxonomy): domain Bacteria; phylum Bacteroidota; class Bacteroidia; order Chitinophagales; family Chitinophagaceae; genus Segetibacter. The sequence continues at coordinate 729 of JBBRCW010000318.1, forward strand.
TTATATTAGATTATGGTTATCTTCACACCGGTTTTTCATAGGATATTGGATTTTAAAAACGGGGCTGGATGTTTATCCTGGCCCCTTTATTTTTTTTAGACCGATCCAGTTTTTGGATGAAAGTGCTCGTAAACGATTTTTGCTTTTGAATTTCCAATAACGGTACCTAATTGTTCCTGATTTTGGAGTTGAACATTTTTTACCGATCTATATTTTTTAAGCAGCAGCTCTGCAGTAGATTTTCCAATTCCGTTTATTTCTTCCAGTTCATTTTTAAAAGTTCCTTTACTGCGTTTTTGCCGGTGAAAGGTAATTCCGAACCGGTGCACCTCATCTCTTATTCTCCTTATAAGGTTTAGGCTGTTGCTGTCCCACGGCAATTTTATCGATTGACTGTCTCCCGGAAAAAATATTTCTTCTTCATTTTTGGCTAGCCCAACCACCGTGATCGTATGGTCGAGGTTCAATTCAATAACACTCTCCATAGCCGAGCTTAACTGGCCTTTACCGCCATCTATTATTACCAGTTGAGGCATAGGCGCTTTTTCATTTATCAGACGGCTATACCGGCGATAAACCACCTCTTTCATCGACGCAAAGTCGTTGATGCCAGTCACCGTTTTAATATTATAATGTCTGTAATCGTCTTTACTTGGTTGCCCGTTCTTAAAACACACCATAGCGGCAACAGGGTAGCTGCCCTGAAAATTTGAATTGTCAAAACATTCAATATGAACAGGCACTTCACTTAAATGGAGGTATTCTTGCATTTGGTAAAGCACCTCTAACTTTTGCTGATCTGTTTTTTCAGTCAACTGCAACATTTTCTTCTTTCTCAGTTCTTCTTTGTAATAGTTGACGTTTTTTTCAGACAGCTCCAGCAATTTTTTTTTGTCCCCTGCTTTAGGCACCGTTAACTGAATTCCATCTATTTCATAGTCAATTATAAGGGGCACTATTATTTCGGTCGCCATGCTGTTGAATGTTTCCCTTAATTGCACAATCGTCAGGGGCAGCAATTCCTCAATATTCTCCTGAAGTTTGGTTTCCACCTGTATAGTATGAGTCTGCACTATTGTACCATTTTGTACCATCAGGTAATTAACAAAGGCAATGTCTCCATCTTTTATAGCTGAAAAAACATCAATGTTTGTCAGGTGCTTATTAACTACCACCGATTTAGACTGAAAATTTTCCAGGTGATCAATTTTCTTTTTTACATTTTCGGCTTTTTCAAATTTTAGTGAAGTAGCCAGAACTTGCATTTCGTGCTTAAAATGTTGGATGACGGGGTTTAGGTTTCCTTTTAAAATATTTCTCACCTGTTGCAGGGCATCATCATAATCTTCTTCGTTTTGCAGCGCCTCACAGGGCCCTTTACAATTACCCAGGTGATATTCCAGGCAAACTTTAAACTTCCCTTTTTGAATGTTTTCTTTCGTTAAATTTAGTTTGCATGTCCGCAAGGCTACGTTCTGCCTTATAAAATTCAATAACTCTCTTACTCTTGCGACTGAGGTAAAAGGCCCCAGGTACTCCGATCCATCATTTATCTTTCTCCTGGTTAGGAAGACGCGGGGAAACGGTTCTTTTTTTATGACGATAAAAGGGAAGCTCTTATCATCTTTTAAATCGATATTAAAACGAGGTTTAAATTGCTTTATCAGGGCATTTTCCAGTAGAAATGCATCTTGCTCGCTATCTACTATGGTAAATTCAATGCGATCAATTCTTTGAACCAGTTCGTGTGTTTTGTAATTGGTATAGGTTTTATTAAAATAGGAACTGGTTCGTTTTCGGAGATTTTTTGCCTTACCCACATATAATATTTCATTATTCGCATCGTAATATTTATATATGCCGGGCTGATTAGGGATAGTAGGTGCTACCTTTTGAAATTCTGTGGCAGTCATTCGTTCATGTGTTTACTTCTTTGCATTCCAGGCAATCATGGTCCTGGTTTCCCGATCTGGTTTTCCTGACATCTGTACTAAACGCGACACCTGAAATTGTTCGTTTGGCACCCAATTTAATTGCTCAATTGCAGAACTATCATTACTATAGTTGAAAAATTTTCTTATAAAAATTCTTTTTATTGTAGAGCCATCTTCTTTTAATAGAACATCGATGCTCTGTATCTCCAGGTCTTTGTTTTTTGTCGAGTAGCTTAGGGTGTAAGTTTTGGTAGTTTGGTCAAGAAAAACCGCCTCTGTGTATTCTTTCTTTAGTCCAGGTTCATTGATGTCAGGGGTTATAAATTTCCGGGCAATATTTGCAAACTGCTGGCTGGTTATAGCAAATGAATCTGTCTGGTTGTTATGGGTGTTTTTTTCAAAAATGTAATAGGGCGTTTTTAAAACGTCAGCAACCTGAGTTTTTAAATATTGTGATACCTCAAAAAATGATGTGGAGTCGATTTTATCATTTTCACTTTTTTCTCCTTTCCTTCCTTTACAGCTTAAAAAAATTAAACCAATTGCTAAAAAAATTATTAAACGCATACTGCAAAAATAGCACAATAGGGGTATTACTATTTCAATGCATGATTAATCCGAGGCTCGTTTAAGGCGGATTTGGCATAAAAAAAGAGGCTAATAACAGCCTCTTTTTTTTGCAGATAGTTCTGGTCGAATTATTTAATAAGTTTAGAAACGCCAATCTTAAATCCGTAATCGACTAAATGTTCGCGAATTGGATATTCTGATACAAATGTTGGTAGGGTTTGATACCTTAATTGTGGCCCTATCTGCCAGTTGTATTCACCAACTTTTAAGCTTAAATAAGCTTCCATACTGCTGTTGAGATTCCAGTTGCGTACCAGGGTGCTATTAGCCGTATAGTTTTTTAAATTAGTTGATAATAAGTAGGCGTTTTTATTAATTGTATAAGTTGGCTGAAGGCTGGCTGCAACATTAAATTTCATATTTCTGTTTCCAAATACTTCCCACTCGATTCCGATTGGTACTGATACCTGGTAATATCGATTAATTAAATCGGTAGAAAGATTTCCATTGCCCGATGAATTGGTACGATAAATGGCATAAGACCGAATGCTATCTATTCCACGGTTACTAAGCAGGGCAATTGTTGCTAACTCGGTTGATGCCCTGTATGCCTCAATTGTATATTGACGCATGTTAAACTGCAACCCGGTTTTAATACCGAAAGTATTGGTTAAATGATAGGTGAAACCAATACCAGCTTCTATGCCATTACCAGGTTTATGTCGTACAAGTTTATTTACGTCGGTTAAATAATTAACGGCAACCGGACCATTAAGACTTCCATTCCTGGTATTCAGATTTTGATCTTCTTTTAATTTTCTATAACTAACCGATGGCGTTATATAAATTGTATAACTGAATTTTCTTTTCTGGTTTATTGTTCTTGTAGCTGTAAAAAGCGATAAGTCTTCGCCATGCTCCTTTAAAAAATTGTCACCAATGTTTTTATCATTTTTTTCTTTCAGGCTGGGTTTACCATAGCCTTTTTTGGGTAATTCCAGATCTTTTCTTTGGCTATTTTCAACTTTTAGGTCTACAAATCCTGATTCAACAACCTCCTTATTGTAATCGGTTAAAAGCGGTTCCCGAGAGGAAAGCGTTTTATGAGGTGCGATCGTATATTTTTTTGTTTTTATTGTCTGATCAATATCCTTGTTGTTTCCTGATTTGGAAGATGATGCAATGGCTTGATTACTTTGATCGGAAGCGAGATTTTGATTAGGTAGAGATATTATTGAAAAGTTGCTGTTTAGGCCAGCAGATGCCTTTACCGGAGTTAAAGCTATTTGCTGGGCTACCAGGTTTTTGCTGGAGACTGTAGTCTTTTTAACAGAATTTGAAAGTGTATTAATCAAATTGCTATTGCCCTTTCCACTTACTGTTGTATTGTTTGCCGGTGTTATAGTTGCCGATAAATTTTCTAAATTGAAAATATTAGGTTTGGGAGAAAAATAAATACTGGTAGCTATGGTAGCAAACAAAATGGCGAATGCAGTTATAGTAAGAGCGGGCCACTTTTTATCGCCATGCAGTTTCTTGTAAATGCCATGCCAAACCCCGTCTGATGGGTACATTCGGTGATTGTTAGCCTGCTGTTGCAGAAACTGTTCAAATTCGTCTTTGTAGAATTCGTCCTCCATCAACTCAGTTACTTTTGTTACTTCTTTAACCCAGAAGCCCAGACAAACCGGGGTTTAGGTTTTTCGAGGATTTTTTTCTTAATTAAAATTCCTTCGAGCATCGCTTTAGCTCTTGTGTATTGACTTCTGCTTGTACTTTCCTCTATGTCAAGCATTTCAGCAATTTCCCTGTGACTATAACCCTCAATTGCGTATAGATTCAATACGGTTCTATAACCAACGGGTAAAATTCTGATACATTCCGAAACCTGTTTCGCCTGCATGATGGAGGGAATTGTTTCCTCCTTCACCTGTAAGTAATTTGCGGTGGCTAAATCAACACTTTCATTAAATTTTCTATGTTTCTTTAAAAAATTTATGCAAGTGTGCACCACTATTCTTCTTATCCAACCTTCAAATGCTCCACGGTTTTGAAAAGTGTGAATTTGCGTAAACACTTTTATAAAACCCTCCTGCAGCATATCTTCAGCATCTTCCCTATTTTGGGCGTATCTGTAACAAACAGCCAGCATTTTAGGGCTGAACCGGTTGTATAACTCTTTTTGAGCTGCAGTATCGTCATGTAAGCATCCGGCAATAATATATTCTTCTGTCATGCAGGTAATTAATAGATTACCTTATAAAAATAGACAATAAATTGTTTGAACTGCTGCATTAAGTAAAAAAAATTGCTGTGTTGAACTTTAATTGATCATTATATTGTGTCCGTTAATCATTATTTAACTGTTATTTATAGAAATGGAAAATATACTGGTGCCCACAGATTTTTCAATGGTAAGCAGAAATGCTGTGGAATATGCCATTCAACTGGCAAAGTCTCTCAATATCAAAAGTATCATACTGTATAACTCTTACCAGGCCCCTGTAATTGCCGAACCTACATTGCCTGCAATTCAAATAATAGATTTTGACACACTTAAAGGCATTAGCGAGTCTGGCCTGGAATATATGAAAAAAGAGATGTTGCCATTAACCGAAGGCAAAATAGAGATCAAATGTTTAAGTGAATTTGGGATATTAGATAATAGTATAAATGAAATTTGCAGCAGCGAGAACGCCGGCATCATTGTGATGGGCATTTCGGGAGGAAGTGAGTTAGAAGAGGTGATGATCGGCAGTACTGCCACCAGTGTAGCACGCCATACACATGTGCCGGTTATTATTGTTCCTCCACAAGCAAAATTTTCGCCGCTAAAACATATGGTACTGGCGTGCGATTTTAAAAAAGTGGACGAAGGAATTCCTGTTGCCGCAATTCGAACGCTTTTACAAATAACCAATGCGCATTTAACCATTTTGCACATTGAGGAACATGAAAATTCCAACGATAATTATGGGAGTCAAAAACAGATTTTAAGTGAGCTTTTTAAAGGCCATGAACCAGCATTTGAGGTTCATAAAAGCCATGATTTCGTGGAAGGCGTTAATGAATTTTCTGAAAATCATGAAGCAGATGTGATCATAACACTACCCAGGAAACATGGAATATTCGAACGTTTATTTAAGCGGAGTCACACTAAACATCTTGCTTTTCATACCAATATACCCCTAATGTGCATTCATCAGGACGATTAATGCCGTCAGTTTAACAAGATAATTTCAAAATCGCTTGTAGTGCTGCACACAATTTAGCTAAGATATTTACCTACGATTGGCACCCTTCGGCCTACACCAAATGCTTTGGGGCTAACACGTATGATCGGGCAAAACTGGTTTCGTTTATACTCATTTGTATTCACTAATTTCAAAATACGGTCCACCAGTTTTTCTTCAAATCCCATTGCTTTTATTTCGTTGGGTCCCTGCCGCCTTTCAATGTATTGGTATAATATCTCGTCGAGCGTGTGGTATGGGGGAAGACTATCGGTGTCCTTTTGATTTGGCCTTAACTCTGCACTCGGCGCTTTATCAATAATATTAACAGGAATAATTTCTTTATTGCGGTTTATAAATCTTGCCAACGAATAAACCTGTTGTTTATAACAGTCTCCCAACACGCCTATGCCCCCGGCCATGTCTCCATACAAGGTGCCATAACCGGTAGCCAGTTCGCTCTTATTACTTGTATTTAATAAAATATAATGAAACTTATTTGCGAGCGACATCAAGATATTACCTCTTGACCGGCTTTGCAGATTTTCTTCGGCTAGTCCAAAAGGTAAATCTTTAAAAAGTGGCTTCAGGGTTTCGAGAAAGGTCTCATAAACTGAATCGATCCGGATGATATCATAAGGATTTGCGAGGTTTTGGCTTAGCTGGCTGGCATCATCCACAGAATGGTCGCTGCTAAAGGGAGAAGGCATTAAAATCGCTCTTACATTTTCAGGACCGAGCGCCTCACAAGCAATCGCCAATACCACCGCACTGTCTATGCCGCCCGATGAGCCGAGGATGGCTTTTTTAAAACTCATTTTTTTAAAATAATCCCTGATACCCACTACCAATGCCTCGTGAATCCAAGCTATATTTTTTTCGGGATCAAAAACGGGCGGATCTGGCACAAAACTGCTAAACAACAACGGATTATGTTTCTTATCGGTAGTGATAGTTCCGTCGTTTTGCAAATCAGCATACTCCAACGCTTCTTTAAACATTGGTAACGATAAACAAATATCTCCCTCTTTATTACAAACCAAAGAACCGCCGTCAAAAACTATTTCTGTCTGGCTGCCCACTGCATTGCAATAAAACATTGGGATATTATATTTCAAAACATTTTGTCTTATCACCCATTTTCTTTCTTCTTCATGAATATAATCGAAAGGTGAAGCACTGAGGTTAATCATGACATCCGGATTTTGCTTTTTCAGCGCATCCATTGGGCAAATGCGGTATAAACGGTTATCATCAATATTCCAGATGTCTTCGCAAATGGTAATTGCTAAACGCTTTCCTTTAAAGGCTACTACATTCCATTCGTAAGCAGGCTCAAAGTACCTATACTCATCAAATACATCGTATGTAGGTAAAAGCGTTTTATGAACCTCGGCTTTTATTTGTTTTTCATACAGGAGGAATGCAGCATTAAAAAGGTCTTTTCCTTCCCTGATGGGGTTACGTGCAGGTGAGCCTATAATTACGCCAATGGTATCGGCATGTTCTTTTATAGTATCAATTGCTGCATAGCATTTGTTGATGAAATCATTGAATTCTACA
>JBBRCW010000319.1:0-7950 GCA_038204535.1 Chitinophagales bacterium
GACGATGAGGGGCGGCTATATTTTGGCAGTGTTAAGGGGATGGTTTCATTTAAGCCCAAAGACCTGGCGGCAGGCAATTTTGTACCGCCCCTATATATTACCGGCTTACAGGTGTTTAATGAAGAAATAAATATCGGTCACGGCAAAAACGGCCTGAACCGATCTCTGGTTTATACAGATAAGATAACGCTGCCGCATGCAATGTCTTCAATTAGTATTGATTTTGCCGCTTTAAGCTACATATCGCCTTCGATGATTGAATATCGCTACACCATGGAGGGGCTGGATAAAGAATGGATACACCTGCAGGCAAACCGAAAAGTTTATTACACAAACCTTACCCCCGGTCAATATGTTTTTAAAGTAAAGGCTGTTACCAACGGCCTTGAATCACCCGACGGCAAAACACTTGTTATAGTAATTCTACCACCGTGGTGGGCAACCCCCTTTGCCTATTTTCTCTATACATTGCTGGTTGGCATACTGCTGTATTTTATTGTAAGCACCTATCATCGCCGACAAGTAAATAAAAAGGAAAAAGAAATCTATGAAAGCAAGATCGGGTTTTTTACCAATGTGGCCCACGAAATACGCACACCGCTTACGCTTATAAAAGGGCCCGTTGAAAATTTGATGGAACGGGAACATGACCTGCCCGACTTAAGCGAAGACCTGGCTTGCCTTGACAGAAACACCAACCGGCTGATGGATCTTGTAACCCAGATACTTGATTTCAGGCAAACGGAAATAAAGGGTTTTAGCCTTGATATGGAAAGAGTAAATATTAAGGATGTTTTAAAGGAATGCTTTTTGAGTTTTGGCATCATGGCCAAAAAGAAACACCTGCACTTTACATTGAACATGCCGCCGACAGAGCTGTTAGCGCAAGCCGATAAAGAAGCGCTTTATAAAATAATAACCAATCTTATTGGCAATGCCGTAAAATATTCCGAAAGTTTAGTACGGGTAACGCTGTTGGCGGATGGACAGGCCAGAGAAAACTTTTCGATCATCTTTGAAAACGATGGCCATATTATTACACCCGAAATGGAAGAGAAAATTTTTCAACCGTTCTACCGCCTAAAAGAAAACCATGAGCAAAAAGGAACAGGCATAGGGCTTACACTAGCCAGATCGCTGACTGAACTGCACCAGGGAAAGCTGCAATTACAATTTGCCGGAAAGCATGTAAACACCTTTGTACTGTCGCTGCCCTATAAACCGGCTTAGCAAATATTTTAGCCGGCCTGATTTAAAAAATGTAAAAAACATACTGATGCTGCCACTTATTTTGATTGTTGATGATGAAGAAGAAATGCTTGACTTTATAGCGAGAACATTAAAAACAAAGTACAGGGTGCTTAAGGCAATTGATGGACCCCAGGCGCTTGAAATATTGGAACACGAGGCAGTGCAATTGATCATAAGCGACCTCATGATGCCCGGGATGGATGGCTTTGAATTATGCCGCCGCGTAAAATCGACTTTTGACTACAGCCATATTCCTGTGATTTTACTAACAGCCAAAAACACGATACAATCAAAAGTGCAGGGATTGGAAATTGGCGCCGATGCCTATATAGAAAAGCCATTTTTTAAGGAGCACCTTTTTGCCCAGATAGCCAGCCTGTTATCTAACCGAAACATGGTAAAAGATTATTATGCAAGTTCTCCGCTGGTGCATATAAAAAGTATGGCCCATTCAAAAGGCGATGAGAAATTTTTAGAGACTTTAAATGAAACGATCTCCAAAAGGATTGAAGACACCGAACTGGATGTTGAAAAACTCGCTGAGATCATGAACATGAGCCGGATAACGCTGTACCGCAAGATCAAAGGCATATCGAACCTTACGCCTGTTGAATTAATAAACCTGGTAAGACTTAAAAAAGCAGCCGAATTATTGTCGGAAGGCGAACACAGGATCTATGAAATTTCGGCTATCGTGGGTTTTAGCTCGCAAAGCAATTTTACCCGCAACTTTCATAAGCAGTTTAATATGACCCCAACCGAATTTATGCATCAAAAACAGCAGCCGGAGTAAACGTAATCGCCCATCGCAGAAAGGGAACACGGAGATATGCCAATAGCTATCGGAAACATGAAGAAACACAGAGACAGATCAAGAGCCCTTGGAAAAATTTATGAACGCTTAGGTTTTAAAATACGGCGAGAAATAGACCAGCGATTAGGAAAGAAATATTGGCCTGATAAACTTGACTTGACATAAATGAAATTTAATAAGAAAAACTCACTTTATATCTGTTGCTTAATATTTGCCACATTCTATCTGCCCGGCTGTAATAATAAGCCTGAACAAAAGGATACCAGGAAGGCTAATGATTATATAAAACAGATACCAGGTAAAAATGATAGCATACCTGCTGAACTGGCCGATAAGGGCGATGTTCTAATTAGTTATTCAGACTGTTATACTTGTCACAAGAAGGACCAAAGATCGGTGGGACCGGCTTTTAAAGATATAGCGAAAAGATACCCTGTAAACAAATTCTATATTGGGATGCTTGCTCAAAAAGTAATCGTTGGAGGAAGTGGAAGCTGGGGGTATCCAATAATGGACCCGCACCCCAAACTTTCACTGGAAGATGCAAAACTTATGGTGACCTATATTCTGTCGATGAAAAAATAAATTCATTGATTTGTCAAAAGAAACTTTTAGACCTGCCACCTGACACACCTAATTATCATCGTACGCCGGCCAATTTTACCCCTTCTTCTCCATGTAGTTTTCCTCTGACTGTTCTCTGTGCCTGCCCCGCCGAATGGCGTGGGGCTAATTGTCTTCAACAGGGTACTTTTCAAATTGCCTTTTTATTTGTTGGAACGTGGTTTCAAACCCATCGTCATTGCGCCGTGCCCCGTCCCAAGGCGGAGGAGGCACAGCCTGTCCCGATTTTTTTTAGGGGAAGCAACCCCCTACATATTCAGGTTGTCAAATTACCGTGGATTGCTTCGCTTCCGATAACTATCGGAACGCAAGGCTCGCAATGATGAACGCTTGTTTGATGCGAATTTGAAATGCACCCCCTTCAACACCATCCTATTCGCCTGTGCAAGAGAAACCATTTTCGCATCTTCCTTATCTGCCCATCCAGCCACCATCTACCAATATGATGGTACCATTCATATACGCCGCGGCATCGGAACAAAGAAATACAATGGGGCCCGCAAAATCATCCGGCTCGCCCCAGCGGTTAGCAGGAATTCTCGACAATATAGATGTTGCTCTTTCAGGATTATTTCTTAATGCCTCCGTATTGTCGGTGCTGATGTAACCAGGCGCAATGGCATTTATGTTTACACCACTGGCCGCCCATTCGTTAGAGAACGCCATGGTCAATTGGCCAACGGCGCCTTTGCTGGCAGCATACCCGGGTACGGTTATGCCGCCCTGAAAGGTGAGCAGCGAAGCAGTGAATACAATTTTTCCGCTTTTACGGCTTACCATCTCCTTACCTATTTCGCGGGTTAAAATAAACTGCGAATTTTGGTTTACTTCTATCACCTTATCCCACATTTCGTCGGAGTGTTCGGCGGCCGGGGCCCGTAAAATTGTACCGGCATTGTTTACCAGTATATCAATCACCGGAAAATCTGCTTTTACTTTTTCAATAAAAGCATACAATGATTTACGGTCACCGAAGTCGCACGAATAGGCTTTAAACTTTCGCCCCGTTGCCAATACTGCTTTTTCAACCGCACTGTCTTTTTCTTCCAGCGTGGCGCTTACGCCAATAATGTCGGCGCCTGCTTCGGCCAAAGCAACCGCCATGGCTTTACCGATACCCCTTTTACAGCCGGTTACCAATGCTGTTTTGCCGTCTAATTTAAATTTGTCAAGTACGCTCATGTTTATAAATTTTACCGGCAATATATTAAGTATTTAATTATCGCGGGGTTCCCGGAGATTTCTTCAAAACGAGATGGGTATATTTCGGCGGAGATCCCCTGGTTATAAGCTTATCGACTGGGCCGGGCCAACTTTCAAATGTGTATCGGCCTTGGGGATTGGGCTATGTTTGCAAAGACAAAAAATCAGCAAAATCTCAGCCGTTCAATCTTTTTAAAGCACTAAAAACGTAAACAAAAAGGCGAATAGACTTCGACGGCAGCAACAACTACAGGTTAGCTTTAAGGGCTATCGCAAAGAATGTATTGCGCTGAATCGGCAATGGTGTTCGAACGATGCCCCTATTGAACAAACAGTTGCACTGCATAAAGTTCTTTTGATAAGGTTAAATTTGTACCGACTGTTTTTAAAAGAAAATTGTCTTTTCGATTAGGTAACACAAAAAACAAAATGATCTTGAAATGTTAGACGCAATAATAAAAGAGTTTGGTTTGGATGACGAGGCCCTATCAATAATTCCCCTGACGCAGGGATTGATAAACAGCACCTGGAAAATCTGCGGTAAAGAGCATGCTTATATTTTACAAAAAATCAATCACACCATCTTTAAACGGCCAGAAGACATCGCACAAAATATAGATATCATTTCGGCCTATTTGAAAACGCATCACCCCGGTTATCTGTTCGTATCGCCCTTGCAGACGGCTGACGGAAAATCTTTGATTTATAAGGAAGGCGATGGCTACTACAGGGCATTCCCTTTTGTTGCAGGTTCTCATTCAAAAGACGTGGTTAAAACACCGGCGCAAGCTTTTGAAGCGGCTAAGCAATTTGGAAGATTTACGAAACTGCTGGCGGGCCTCAATGTATCGTCTATTAAAATCACCATACCCTCTTTTCACGATCTGGGCTTACGGTACAGCCAGTTTTTAACGGCGCTTAATAACGGCAATAAAGAAAGGATACTGCAAAGCGCAACATTGATCGATCAGTTAAAACAATGGTCGTTTATAAAAGATCAGTTTGAAGAGATCAAAAATAACCCTGCATTTAAATTGAGGGTAACCCATAACGACACTAAAATAAGCAATGTATTGTTTGATGAGGCTGATAAAGGGCTATGTGTTATTGACCTTGATACGGTAATGCCGGGATATTTTATCAGCGACCTGGGCGATATGATCCGCACCTATGTATGCCCGGTAAGTGAGGAGGAAGCAGACTTTTCAAAAATTGAAATTCGCGATGAATTCTACAAAGCTGTGGTACTGGGATATTACGAAGAAATGAAAGCAGTACTTACCGAAACAGAAAAAGATCATTTCTTTTATGCCGGCCCATTTCTTATATACATGCAGGCACTGCGGTTTATTACCGATCACCTAAACAACGATGTTTATTATGGCGCCAGGTATGCGGGGCAAAACTTTGTAAGAGCAGGAAACCAGGTAACGTTGCTGCAACGCCTTTTTGAAAAGAAAAACATATTGGAGAATATTATTAAAGAGGAAAAATAAATGCGAACACACGCCATTTTAATTACCGGCACCCTGGAATAAAATCCAACGCCGTTGACTTTTTTTTGATAGACAAAAATTTAATAACGTATTTAAATTTTTAGAAAATGAACTTATTTAAATTTTCCATTTGCCTCTTAGCCATTTTCTCAGGTATGCAGGATGTATGGGCGCAGCAACAAAAAGAACTGGCTTCTCCTGACAACCACCTGCTGTATTCGTTCAGTTTGAATAACGAAGGAGAACCGGCTTATGCAATTTCTTATAGGCAAAAGCCCATTATATTAAATTCAGCCCTGGGTTTAAATGGCCGCGAAAAGGGATTTGTAATTGCAGATGTCGCCTATTCCACGCAGGATACAGTTTGGAAACCGGTATATGGAGAAAGAAATACGGTGCGTGATCACTACAATGAAATGATGGTTACCCTGGTGCCCGGGGGCAATAAACGGTTAAAACTACAGGTACAGGTAAGGGCTTACAACGAGGGGATAGCATTTCGCTATGTACTGCCCGAAGACCCACAGGGCGGCATGGATGTGAGCATTCAAAACGAGTTGACTGCTTTTACTTTACCGCAGGGAACCATGGCATGGTTTACACCAAGGGCACAGGCTCCCTATCGTTTGCTTCCATTAAAAGACTGGAAAGAGGAAAGTGAACGTCCCCTGGTATTGGAACTACCAAACGGCATGTACGCCTGTCTGGCAGAAGCAGCCATGGTCAATTATGCCCGTTCAAAATTCACCCTCCATCCTAATAAGCCTAATACCATCCTTTGTTCTATGTACGATCGGGTGGATTTCTTTACGCCTTTCGCTACACCATGGAGAGTGGTGATGGCCGCCGGGCACCCCGGATCGCTTTTGGCTAACAACGATCTGTTGCTGAACCTTAACCCACCTTGCGAAATAGAAAATACCTCCTGGATAAAACCCGGAAAAGTGATGCGTGAAACGACACTCTCTCTGAAAGGCGCGAAAGACCTGGTTGATTTTGCTGTTAAGCGGCATCTTCAGTATATACATTTTGACGCGGGCTGGTATGGTTATGAATATGTGATTGCTTCCGATGCAAGCAGGGTGAATGTAGATCCCCGCCGCAATCCAAACAGCGACCTGAACCTGCCCGAAGTAATTCGCTATGCAAAGCAAAATGGCATCGGCGTTTTTCTTTATGTAAATCAGCGTGCATTGTTTAAACAACTGGACACGTTACTTCCCTTGTACAAGCAATGGGGCGTTAGCGGCATTAAGTTCGGTTTTGTAGAAGTGGGTTCGCATCGTTGGACTACCTGGCTGCACGATGCAGTTAAAAAATGTGCGCAATACCAATTAATGGTAGATGTTCATGATGAATACCGGCCAACAGGATTTAGCCGAACCTATCCCAATTTAATGACCCAGGAAGGCGTGTATGGAAATGAGGAAATGCCTGATGCAACAAACAATGCAACATTACCTTTCACCCGGTTTATCGCAGGAGCAGCGGATTATACTATCTGTTATTATCAGCGGCCGGAACTAAAAGCAGGCGCCCGGGGAACAAGAAAACTTAAAACCACTTCAGGACACCAAATGGCATTGTCAACCATTTTTTATAGTCCGCTGCAATATATGTATTGGTATGATGTACCATCAGACTCACAAGATGAACCGGAACTGGAATTTTTCGACAAACTCTCTACCGTTTGGGACGATACTAAAGTGCTGGAAGGCGAAATTGCAAAATATATAACAATTGCCCGGCGCAAAGGGGAAGAATGGTTTGTAGGTACCATTACGAACAACGACTCAAGAAATTTAAATGTCTCTTTAAATTTTTTAACGCCCGGCAAAAAGTATGAGGCGAGCATTTATTATGATGATCCCGATTCAAAGGTTCGAACCAAGGTGTCCATTAAACGGCTAAAGGTTAACTCATCTGTTGTACTCTCTGCAAAATTGCTTGCTTCCGGCGGACAAGCCATTTGGATAAGACCTATAGAGTAATCGGTACTGACTGTTTTTGTGCAAAGGCTGCCCGACGGAAATGCAACCAGCAGCTTGCAAATCGAAATTATTGTTCTAAAACGCGGTACAAATTGCCGCTGTTTATTTGCTACAATAGTTGTTTCAATCTCCTCGTCATTGCGCCGTGCCCCTTCCGAAGGCCTATCGTGTGGACACATTCGTAAAGTCTTTTTTGCTCCATTAGGAGCATCCTGGTTATAGAAAAATACATGGTAGTGTCGGATTAAAGCTCCGTAGGTGCTTCCTGTTTTGATGAATTTAGGCGGCACCTATGGAGCCTGGATGCCCGATTGATCTTATATTCTATAAACAGGTAGCCCCTATGGGGTATTTTAAGACTATCATTATAGAATTAAATTGTTTGATTTCGATTAAAAAGCACATACAAAAGACGTGTCCACACGATAGCGCTGCGGCGGGTCTCCCCTTGTACCGCATATTTTTATGGCAGTCTTTTCCGCCTAAATTGTCATTTATCGCTTTCTATTAATCGTAAGCAATCTTTTCGCTCCAAACCATTGCCTGGTAAAGGTTTTAGCTAAAATGCCGA
>JBBRCW010000320.1:0-7943 GCA_038204535.1 Chitinophagales bacterium
GCGGGTTGATTATGCCACAGCCCTTGAAAGATATTATCGCGAAGGCCCGCGGCAAAACTGGAACCAGCAATATATAAGCGCTTATGCCACGGCACATCCATGGGAAGATTGGGCCGAAACATGGGCACATTACCTGCACATAATAGACACCCTCGAAACAGCTTATGCCTTTGGATTGAGCGTTGATCCGCTGATAGCTGAAGCTAATCATACCTTAAGTGCCGATGTAGCATATGATCCTTATAAGATCAAAAATTTTGAACCCATACTGAAAACCTGGCTGCCGTTAACATTTGCGTTAAATAGTTTAAGCCGAAGCATGGGGCTACAGGATACTTATCCGTTTTATATTACCCGCCCTGTCAGCGAAAAAATGAAATTTATTCATGAAGTAGTGAGGGAGTGCTCAAAGACGCCCGAGGCAATGGCAGAAAGTATTGTACATTAACAACGAAAGTGGGCTGCATTAGCGTTGCGAAATTTTAATGCAGCCGTTTTACATCTACAGAAACCTTTAACTGGTGCGGGCCGCTGCTCAGAATAACCCCTTGCAACGGAGCTACATCTGTGTAATCGCGGCCCCAGGCCAGCGTTATATGCTGATTCGCGGGTAAAATATTGTTGGTAGGGTCAAATTCTATCCATCCCGATTGTGGCACGAAAACCGCAAACCAGGCATGAGAAGCATCAACTCCAACCAGCTTTACTTTACCAGGAGGGGGGGCGGTTTCAAGATACCCGCTAATATACCGGGCAGCCAGCCCAACCGACCGTATGCAGGCAATTGCAAGGTGTGCAAAATCCTGGCACACGCCTTTCCGCTCTTTCATTACCACACACAAAGGCGTAGAAACGGTGGTAAAGCCGGGATCAAATTTAAAATCATGAAAAATTCTCCTGGTCAGGTCGTTACAGGCATCAAAGATTGATCTGCCAGGTGTAAATGATTCAAGGGTATATTCAAGAATGTCGGCATCGGGACGCGTAATTTCGGTAAACGAAATGTATTGGCGGGCCTCAAAATTATCGTCGCCTGGCAGCCGTGTCATCTTTTTAGAATCTTCCCATGAAACATTATCGTATATATTCATGAGCTGACTGGGACGGTTTCTCTTTTCAATTACCGATTGAACTGTTACGGCCAAATGCTGGTGTTCGCGCTGAATAGCAAAGTATAATACTTTATTTCCAAAAAAATCCTCGTATTGATTGGTCACATCAGGATGTGGTATAATCGCCACATTGGATGCCGAACAAAGTTGCCCCGGCGTATCCCGCATTTGTAACCTGGCTATGTTGTGGCACAAACTTACCGATTGATGGTATGTGTACTCGGTGGTATGCGTAATCTGGTATCGCATCTTTTCTACAAATTATCGGTACGAAACAACTGCTGTTGTTTTTGCGCGTGTTTAAAATACATTTTGGAAACAGCATCGGAAATACCCAGAATAAGCACATTCAGGTTCGACAAAAACTCTTCGAGCTTATCATAGATACCCGAGTTTTCGTCGGGCGCAGATAGCTCCGCGCTGTTAGCAAGTTTCAAAAGGGTATATGCCTGTAGCGCATAGCGTTCCTGGTCAGACAGTACATGGCCTGCCTGGCTCTTTGGCAATACTTCCACATAGGCTTTCAACCTTTCAAGCAGGTATAACAGCGATCGCGGATTATTGGGATCGAGCAGCATGAGGTCTAATACCAGGTTCAACTGCAGGTGCGCCCGGTATTTATAGCGGTAATTCACCAGGCTTTCACTGCTTTTTAAAACGGCTTCCTGCATTATATATTCAACTTGTTCGTCTTGCCTGAATACCAATGTTGACCGCAGCATATTGATCAGCAGAAGGCACTGTTCGGTTTTGCGGCCGGCGTCCAATAAAATCCAGCCCTGTTCGCGTGATATACTTTCTCTGTTAAGGCTTATAAAAGCCATCATCGAGGTAATAAGGTTGTCAACTTTAGACAGCATTTTGTAATGTCCCCTGTGGCGCACCTCCGATGCATTTTGCCAGGCATCTTCCATTTCGCGCAACACACGCCACGTATCGGTTGACCAATGGTCTCTAACGCCATGCACCGACCGGGCAAAATGGGTTATATTAAAGCTGAGGCTGCCCACTTTTTTCTCATCCAGCAATAATTCTGACAAAACTTTCCAGGGATCCTTCAGCTTCTTTTCAAATTCATCTTCATCCAGCTCCGAAAAGGTATGCGTATAGGAAATAAGCGAAATAAGCAGGCTTTGTTTTAGGATTTGATCGTTGTCTAAAAATGCCCTGTTGGCTTCATCTACATATTGCATAACAGTGCGATGAAAACGGGCGTTACCAAGTACACGTTCGGCATACCTGCCCACCCAGAAAAAATTCTCGGCGGTCCGGCTGGGTAAAATATCTGTTCGATATGCTGCTGATTTTGTCTGAAGACTGTCTTGCTCCTTTTTTGCATTGATGGCTGTCTGGTCTTCGCTACTTAATATCCAGGTGTCTTTGCTATATCCGCCTGCCTGGTTAGAGATAACAATGTCATCTTTATCATTCGATGTGCGGGTTAGTCCGCCCGCCATGGCCACATATCCGCCATTACAACTAACGGCATAGCTTCTGAACAAAGCGTTGCAGGGTTCCAGTTTTCCATCCACCAGCGACGGCGTTGAAGAGAAGTGTACTTTTTCCTGCCCTACATACAAAGCGGGGTGTGCTTCTATTTGAAGGCGCAGATCCGCAAGGCTTTTAATATCTAATGCCGTTGCGTCAACCGAAGTTCTTTTTTCCGACTCCCTGTATATCCGTTTAATAACCAGTTTATGTAAATTATCCTGCACATACCTCAGCTCCTTTGGCTGGCCGCACCACCATGAGGCTATCGTAGGCAGCTTAAGCTCCTCCGACAAAAAGAATTTTGAAATGGCGGGCAAAAACGGAATTAGGCCTGGGTTTTCGACCACGCTGCTGCCCAATGGATTGGCAATACTTACGTTGCCGCTTCGTACCGCCTGCAATAATCCCGGCACGCCCAATTGCGAATCTTCTCTTAACTCAAGCGGATCGCAATATTCATCATCAACGCGGCGCAAAATGACATCTACTTTTTCAAGGCCGCCCAATGTTTTTAGCCAAACACAGTTATTGTTTACCATCAGGTCATCGCCTTGCACCAATGTAAAACCCAAATGCGACGAAAGAAAAGAATGCTCAAAATAGGTTTCGTTGCCGGGGCCCGGCGTTAATACTACAATGCGGGGGTCACCTTTTTGTTTGGGGGCAATTTCTACGAGCGCCTTACGTAAATCGTGGTAATGAGGAGACAATTTTTTTACCCGTAACCCGCCAAATAACTCCGGTACTATACGCGCCATCGCCATCCTGTTTTCAAGCGCGTAACCTGCACCCGATGGCGCTTGTGTCCGGTCGTTTAATATCCAGAACTTGCCCTTGTCGCTACGTGCAATATCAGCCGAATAAATTACCAGATTGTTTTTGCCAGATAAATTTATGCCATAACACTTACGAATAAACCCGGGATGGTTATAAATGATTTCCATTGGCAGCAGCCCCTCTTTTATCAATCGTTGGGCACCGTAAATATCTTTTAAGATAAGATTGAATAAAGTAGCCCTTTGTAACAGGCCAGCCTCGCAAATGGCCCAATCCTCTTTACTTATCATGTAGGGCATGATGTCCAAATTCCAGGTTCGGTTCATACCCGAAGGATCGCCGTAAATATTATAAGTCACGCCGTTTTCTTTTAAAAAACGGGTCATGTCCTGGCTGCGGTTTAGAATTTCGGAATGTCCTAACTGCGCCAACGATTTAAAAAATGTCTTCCAATGCGGTTCAAGGGTGGTATTGCCGCCCGAAAGCTCTTCGAGCGAATGATAGCCATTTATAAAACCTTCCAATGCGGGGTTCTGTTTAGTTAAAGAAATCATGGGCTGTAAAAAAGCAGCGTTTGGTACCGGTTGCAATTTTAAAAATAATGAATCTTGGGCGAACCTTTGCATACCCGTAAAAAGCGCAACCTAAAACACGTCTATCTTAACTTGCCAAAACAGTTAAAAAAATTATTTTTTGCCGGATGTTTAGCGGAGAAAGGCAACCCGGGCGGTAACTTTGAAACCTATGCTAACAGTAAGTGAACTATATGTTTATCCGATAAAGTCGCTGGGGGGTATGGCGATGCAAACCGTAAATGTTACAGATCGCGGCTTCGAAAACGACCGCAGGTGGATGCTGGTGGACGAAAACAATGTTTTCTTAACCCAGCGCAAATTGGCAGCCATGGCCCTGCTGTCTGTAAAAATTACCCCTAATGGCCTATACGTTTACCACACAATAAATGGCAACAGTATTACCATAGATAGGCAAACCGGCGGCAAGCAAAAGGTGAATGCCCAAATATGGGACGATGAATGCGAAGTTCAATTAACTGAACCCGCCATAGATGAATGGTTCTCTGATATGCTTTCTGCCAGATGCCGCCTGGTTTATATGCCCGACACAACCAAAAGAGCAGTTGACGAAGCCTATCGAATAAATAGCGACATTACCAGTTTATCAGACGGGTACCCGGTTTTGATAATAGGGCAGCAATCGATCAACGACCTGAACCGCCGGCTTATAACCCCGGTACCAATGAACCGCTTTAGGCCGAATATTGTGTTTACCGGCGGCCATCCCTATATAGAAGATGATTTTAAAGCATTTACCATAAATGACGTTGGATTTATGGGCGTAAAACTTTGCGGCCGTTGCCTGGTAACTACAATAGACCAAAAAACCGGACACAAGTCTGCCGAGCCATTAAAGACACTTTCATCGTACCGAACTTTCAGTAACAAAATAAATTTTGGGCAAAACCTGTTACTAAAAGGCAGAGGGACGGTTTCTGTCGGGCAAACTATTGAGATTGAAAGCAACGCTATCTGAATGACCGACGCTTTACGTCTCCCAGCAAAATCTTTTATTCTATAATGATCACGCTGTTTGTACCGCCAAATTCGTTTACAGAGGCTTCATCTGCTTCTGGCTCGTTGATCCATTCGGTTGAATTAACCAGGTATTTAAATTCGTGTTTAGAATCTTTAGGCAGAGATACATCGCAAGTAAAGCTTCCGTCTTTCTTCTTGCTCATAACTATCGAGTTTTCCCAATCGCTGTTCAATCCTAATATTTCAATTGTTTCTGCATCTTCAACCTTATATGAAAATTTAACCTTGCAATAATTTTTTGTTTTGAAATATGTCTTCTGTACCATTTGAGAGATTTGAGAGTTACCAATAATTTTTATATGTGCGCAAAAATAGGGGTATCGCTGCCAAAATTCAGGGAAAAAATTAAAATGTGGATTACCTTATTGCGGTATGTGCAGGCAAAAAATTGATATCCAGGCGTTTAAAATTTACATTATCGTAAATGTTAATAATTAAAAGTGGGGTGTTTGCGCCACGTTTTTAATATGATTTAAAATAATATGTTTCTAAAATTCCAGGAGGACTTAAAATTCCGACTCAAAAATGGAGAATAGTTAGAAATTCATTCAGGCAATAAGTAAAGAAGAGGAGCAGTTTGAGAAGAACCTTCCCGTTGCCAGTGAGACTGGCATGTGTTTAACCGAAAATAAAACGCCGCTTTAAAGTACAGATAAAATTACTTGCCTTTTTTGCGATTCAATTCCGCAATTCTTGCCCGGTAAATTTTTATGTCTTGTCCTTTGTGATGTAGCGTTTTGATCTTCTGCTGCAGGCTGCTGATCTGCCAGTGTATTAATATGTTTTTGAAGAGGTGCATACTTTCTCTTGTATGTTATTTGATGTAAAAATGTCTTTAAAAGTTGCAAAAGTGCATATTTCCGTGCAATTAACCGCTGTTGACCGATTTTTAATGCTGAACAGAAAAACGCCTTTACAACTCTGATGCATTTCACTATCCACTTACATAAAAAACATTGTTATAATCCCCTCTGTTGTTATTGTAAGTTTAGAACGCAACTTTATACATTTACATTGCAAGCGCTTCAAATCTTTTTTCAAAAAATTAATATGATCACCTATGACATCAAATGCAACCACTGTTGAGCAATACATCAACGAATTGCCAGCCGAAAGAAAAACGGTCATATCTGCATTAAGATCAGAAATATTAAAAAACCTGCCCAAAGGTTTTAAAGAAGAAATGGGCTATGGAATGATAGGTTATGTAGTGCCGCATACATTGTATCCCGGGGGTTATCACTGCGATCCATCGAAACCGCTTCCTTTTGCCAACATCGCCTCGCAAAAAAATTTTATCGCATTTTATCACATGGGTATTTATGCAAAACCCGAATTGCTCAAATGGTTTTTAGATGAATATGCCGCCTTAAACATTGGCAAGCCCGATATGGGACAGAGTTGCATAAGATTTAAAAAAATAGACCAGGTGCCAATTAAACTCTTTGGAAAACTAATAAAAAAAATTAGCGTGGAAGATTGGATAAAAATTTTTGAAGCGGTAGTAAAAGATAGCAGAAAGGAAAAGGCCGTTAAGAAAACAGCCAAATAATAAACCTCCGGGGGTTCAGGCTTTCGAGCGGACACAAGTATGAATTGAACACAGATAACGCAGATTAAAAGGATATATTGGGTTTTTGCTAGCCAGGTATTTGTCCAAGCGCATTCACTTATTTTTTGATATTATCTTTACCTCATGCTGGCACACAAATTGAATTTTATACAGTCAAAATAATTTGAAATGAAAAATATTCTTCTTTTTGCGGCAATTGCCGGAATAGCCAGTGCAATAGCAATTTATATGTTTAGCAACGATTCTAAATTGCTGGAAGACGACTCCATGCACGATTTTGAAATGTAGTTTTTTATGGTGGTTTGTCAACCGTATCTTTATTTGCTATCTCTCTTTATGCTAAAATTCAAGTCTGGTGAGCAAATTTTCTTACAAAGCATCCTGTGCAACGGCTGGTCATTAGTTTGGCGTTGTCGGGTATGGCTTTTTTGTTCATTGTTCCTTACCATTTAGCCTGGCTGATAGAGCTGGTAGTATGTTGGGATGTTTTTTCTTTGGCCTACCTGGTTACCTGTTGGGTAGTTTTTTTTAAACGATCAACCAAAGAGATAAAACGAATTGCCCAAATTGAAGATGGCAGCAGGTTATTTGTTTTTATGATCATATTGGATTCGTCGTTCGCCAGTATGTTTACTGCTCTGTTATTGATCGTTTCCAAAGAATTGTCGACCAACCTGGGAGGCTTCTATCTGCCGGTGGTTTTTACCGGCATGCTGATCTCGTGGCTTGTAGTGCATACCACTTTAGGATTTCACTATGCACACATTTATTACAATCAATCGCAAAATATAAATGACTTAAAGCAAAAGGATATCACTTTTTCCGGCGAAAAAGAACCTGATTATTTAGACTTTGCCTACCTGGCCTTTACCGTGGGGATGAGTTTTGCCGTTTCGGATGTCGCGATTAATAGCCACCTAATCCGGCGACTTACACTGGCACATGCGCTTTTATCGTTTGGCCTTAACACCTTTGTAGTTGCATTAACCATTAATATTATTGCTGGCCTGCAAAACTAAGGCGGAGCTCCTATATAAGTTTTACAGAAAACGTTTAAGTGCCGAACAGCATCCCTTCCATTAGAAAGTATAAATCAAAACACTTGTACTTTGTATTTCAATTATCTACTTTCAACTCATCTCTTTTATAGATTCAATTTTGCAAACCTCCCCCTATAGAAATAAAAAGGCAACAGTGGAAATTTTCCAATGAAGCTGTACCTCGATCTAAAGATTTAAAATATGTTATTTATTGCTTGCATTTTAGACAAAGAATTACCAATTTGATATTAAATATATTTGATTTCTGAAGTTAAATTATTGAGTGGCAAGGTTTTTACGAATTGAACCTGGTAACATTATACGTCATGAGAATTAC
>JBBRCW010000321.1:0-7909 GCA_038204535.1 Chitinophagales bacterium
CATGTGGTAATAACAGCACATATCCACCTGCGAAACTTTTCCTAACAATCCTGCGTCCACAATATTTTTTTTGGCATCAATTAAATGCGGCGTGCTCTTTCGCTGGGTACCCACCTGCACCACCCGGTCATATTTTCGGGCCGCTGCTACCATTGCCTCCCCTTCGAGCACATCAACGCTTATTGGTTTTTGCACATACACGTGGGCGCCTGCCTTCATGGCGTCTATGGCCGTAAGCGCATGCCAGTGGTCCGGCGTTCCTATGAGCACAATATCCAGGGCATGTTCTTTCAGCATTTGCTTGTAATCGTTATACAAAGCGGGTACCTTCCCCGATTTTTGCCGTTTACTAACCATTTCACCCGCTTTTTCCAATTGATGCCTGTCCACATCGCACAGGGCCAGCACATTTACGGGCGCCACCTGCAAAAGCCTGAAAAGATCACTCTTGCCATACCAGCCGGTACCTATCAGCCCAACCCGCCACTCTTTAGGCGCTGGCGTAAAATGCATACCGCTTGCACCCAATGCCGAAAGGGTGACGGTGGCGGCAGCGCCTTTAATAAATTTGCGGCGGGTAACATTGTACAAGGCCATACTTTATTTTTTTAGGGTGATGATAAACTTTTATACGGAAACAATAGATTTGAATAGAGGATCGCCGGAGATTACTATAAAGTACCTTAATGGATCTGCGGAATACCGGCAAGCGCTTTAAACAACTATTAAAATATGAATAATATCTATTGGCAGTTGAAATAGCCGTGAAAATCTTAAAGTTTTTTTTTAAAAATTTAATATGGCGATTTTTTAAAAGTTGAAAATTCAAAGATTTTCAGGCAATATCATTAACTAAAGCAATGAGATTTATTTAAACGTGCCGTCATGCTGAATTACCGACAAAAACGGGTCTTGGATAAAATGGGAATGGCGCTTGTTTCAAAATCGATCAATTACAAGGAAAATTCTATTGTCCGATTTCTCCTGTCATTCCGACGTAGGAGGAATCCCTCCCAAAACCACAAAGGATCCCCTCGTTCCTGGATGATATATGGGTTGTCCGATCCCGATTTTGATCGGGAAGAAATCCCTAAGAAGATCATATCGGCGATGGACAAGTGATCTTTTGATGAGGAGGAAATTTGTTTTTCTAAAACCTGCACCCCGCCCGGTTTGTTTAAATAGGTTTCAAAAAAACAACCAGGTTGGTTACGGATGCCGGCTGCAGTTGGTAGCCGGGCATGTAATTTATTTCGATAACCAGCTTTGGTTTGGTAGCAACCAGCAGTTCCTTTGCCGATGCACCCACTGATTTATTATTTTCATTATTGTTTGGTGGAGACCCGCCATTGTTGGAGGCAGAACCCGAATTTGATTTGGTACATGCGCCTGTATTGACAATGGCAGCAAGAAAAAAGAGCCTTATTAAAATTTTCATTAAACTGATATTTTGTACTATAGATTAGATGACTAAAACTTACGCTGAAAACATGCCGTAGTATTGTCATTAAATTAAAGACTTTAATTTACCGTCAGGATTGGCGGCAAATTTGTTTGCAAAACGAAAGCAAAAAACTTTAAAAGGACAACTTGCTGCCATTATTTTTGCACAATGAAAAAATGGTTCGTTCTTTTTTTAGGTGTCATTTCAATTTGGTCTTGTCAAAATAATGAGAGCAAGGCAAATAAACCTGACAAGGCTAAATTGGCAATACTTGAAATACTTGAAAAAATAGTTGAAAAATATCCAGACAGCGCTTCGGCACGCATGCAATACGTTAATGCCCTTGATAGTTTGCAAATGTATAAAGAAGCCATTGCGCAAACAGATAGTATGATTGCCCGCGACAGTGCAAACAATGGACTATGGTTTGCCAGGGGACAATTATTGGAGAGCGCAAAGGACACCGCCGGAGCCATTGCATCGTACGAAACAGCATTGTCCATTTATCCATCGGTTGAGGCGCAGTTAAACCTTGCCAATCTTTTTGCTGAGCGAAAAAATCCTAAAGCGCTGGCTATTTGTCAAAACGTGAGCCAGATGGGGCTTGGCAGAGAAACCGATGCCAATTGCGATTTTATTGCGGGCGTTTACCATGCCCGAAAAGGCGACCGGGCAAAAGCAATCGCGTTTTTTGACCGCGCTATCAACAACAATTACACGCTTATGGAGGCCTATATGGAAAAAGGTTTTTCTTATTTTGAAGGAACAAAATATGAGGAAGCACTCAAGGTTTTTCAGACCGCCATCACTGTAAATAATACCTATGCCGATGCCTATTACTGGCAGGCAAAAACCTATGAAGCCCTGGGCAAAAAAGACCAGGCATTACTAAATTACGAAAGAGCGCTGGGCCTCGATAATCAATTAACAGAAGCCAGAACGGCAATTATAAGGCTGCAATAGCCGACGCCACAAAAACCAGCCTCGTTAGCTTACCTTTCGCCTTACATCACAAATTATAAACAGTTTTTAAAATGACCCTTATAGCCCCATCGTTATTAGCCGCCAATTTTTTGCAACTGCACGATGAATGCACCATGTTAAACCAAAGTGTGGCCGACTGGTTTCACCTGGATGTAATGGATGGTAGGTTTGTGCCGAACATAAGCTTTGGCCTGCCTGTAATTGAACAAATTAAAAAAGTAGCAAAAAAAACCTGCGATGTTCATTTAATGATCGTGGAACCCGAAAAGTATGCGGAAGCATTTAAAAATGCCGGGGCTGATATTTTAACCGTGCATATTGAAGCCTGCCCCAACCTGCATCGCAATATTCAGCAGATAAAAGGTTTGGGCATGAAGGCCGGGGTTGCCGTTAATCCGCATACAACCATAGCGTTGTTATGCGATATTATTGCCGATGTGGATGTGGTTAACCTGATGAGCGTAAATCCTGGCTTTGGTGGCCAGCATTTTATAACCTACACACTTGAAAAAATAAAGCAGCTACGCAAAATGATCGATGAGCGGGGACTTAAAACACTTATTGAAATTGATGGCGGTGTAACCATTAATAATGCACAGGAAATAGTGGATGCAGGCGCCGATGTACTGGTAGCGGGCAGCAGTGTTTTTAAAGCAGCCGATCCTTACAAAGCAATTGAAGAGTTGAAGAATATAGAAAGAACCGCCCCCAACCCCTAAAGGGGAGTAGAGAGAAAACCCAGTCGCCCCGGCCCTAAAGGGAGGAGGGAGCATCCCGACCAAGCCATTAGTCATCAGAATTAGAAATCACCCAATCACAAAATCACTAAATATCTCAATACCCCAATACCTCCAAATCACCAAATCACCCAATCACCCAATCACCCAATCACTAAATATCGTCCTTTCTGCATCAGGCGCAATCACACTCGTAATCATTATCAAGGTCAATTACTGTTACTACCGAAAGATGCCGCTGTTTCGGCGCAAAAATTATCCTCACATGCTGGCGGTCTTTTGTAATGCCTTCTACTGCATAAGTTGGCCCTTTCGATTCGTTTAAATCGCTTTTATCATAGTTAACCTTTCCATTGAGCAGAATATCTCTCACCTCCTGCTGGCTAATATGGCGGCATTGCATGCGGCATTTGGCATGTTTGGTGAAATAAATATCCGTTGCGTTTCTGTCTAATTTTAGCCGGGTATCAGGCTCCGTAGTTTTATTAACCGACGACGATTTTTTAGGGATGGTATTAACAGAAGCCTCATTATTACAACGCCTTAAGCCAATGGCAAGCACCGCCAAAACTGCAAAAAGAATGAACGGCAAAATCTTCTTTGTATTCATGACTGAAAGTTATAGGCGAAATTTAACAAAACAAAAACCGGCTTTGTTTAGAGGGATCAACCTCCGGCAAAAGAACGAATGGCCTTCATTTAAATTCATCAGAATGCAATATTTTTCATTCTGCGCTCCCCTATTGTATCTTTGCCCCTCTTATGAGCGAAACAAAAACTGTTGCATTTCATACACTGGGCTGTAAATTAAATTTTTCAGAAACCTCTACTTTGTCCCGTTTACTGGAGGCGGAAGGCTTTGAAAAGAAAGACTTTACTGACAAAGCCGATGTGTATGTGATTAATACCTGTTCGGTTACCGATAATGCAGATAAAGAATGCCGCATGCTGGTAAGGCGCATACAACGTAAAGCACCAGAAAGCACCGTGGTGATAACCGGTTGCTATGCCCAATTAAAGCCCAAAGAAATAAGCGAAATTGCAGGTGTTGACCTGGTGCTGGGGGCAGCCGAAAAATTTAATATTGCCCGACATTTACGGGAGTTTACCAAAGGAGACAGCACAAAAATATGCAGTTGCGATATTGAGGCCGTTACGGGTTTTCACTCCTCTTTTTCTATAAACGACCGGACCCGTACTTTTTTAAAAGTGCAGGATGGATGCGACTATACCTGTGCTTTCTGCACTATACCTATGGCCAGGGGTAAAAGTCGCAGCGACCGGCTGGCCAATGTGATTGCCAATGTAGAAAAACTGGCCGCAACAGGAGTGAAAGAAATTGTATTAACCGGGGTAAACCTGGGCGATTTTGGCAAAGGGCCCGATGGCAGTAAAAAACATGAAGAAACTTTTTACGACCTGGTAAAAGCCCTGGAGAATATCGACGGAATTGAACGGTACCGCATCTCCTCCATTGAACCCAACCTGCTGACCAACGAGATCATTGAGCTGGTGTCCGGATCCAAAAAATTTATGCCACACTTTCACATTCCTTTACAGAGTGGCAGCGATATCGTTTTGGGGTTAATGAGACGGAGATACAAAAGTGGATTATATGCCGACCGGGTAAAATTGATCAGGCAACTGATGCCGCATTGTGCGATTGGTGTGGACGTAATTGTAGGTTTTCCCGGCGAAACGGACGAACTGTTTAATGAAACAGTGACATTTTTAACCGACCTTGATGTATCGTACCTGCACGTTTTTACATACAGCGAACGCCCTAACACATCGGCAATAGAAATGGAAGGCGCTGTATCAATAAATGTAAGGCATGAAAGAAATAAGAAGCTTAGAAATCTGAGTTTTTTAAAATTAAGCGAACACACCCGGCTGCATATCGGGCAAACCAGGCCAGTGCTGTTTGAAGGAGAAAACAAGAACGGTATGATGGAAGGCTACACCGATAATTATATCAAAATCACCACTCCTACCAGGCAAGAATGGATCAACCAGGTTGTGCCATGGAGAATTTAAATGTTAATATGGAAAGCATAGAAAATCCCAACCTCAAAAAATTTATCGTAACTATAAATTTTTTTATGGATGAAGATTTTATGGCGTTGGTGCAGCCGCACCGCACCTATATCAATTACCTCATTAATAAAGGTGCAATAGATTCGTACGCGGTAAGTATGGAAAGTTACCGCACCTGGATCATGATGACCGCCGGGACTAAAGCCGAGATAACAGACTATTTGAAAAAATCCCCTTTATACCCCTACTGGACCTACCAGATAGATGAATTATTTGTGTACGATGGCCAGACTTACCGTCTTCCTGCACTTCAAATGAATTAACCGCTTCCAATTATCCCGGCCCAATAATTCGTCTGCTATCTAAAAATCGGCACCCGGCGTTTCCCATGAATATTGGTACCAGATGTTTTTATACCTGGCCTCAGGTAAAATAATTCCTACAATATTTGTTAGGTAACTTTTGTTACCGATCTACGTAAAATTTTCCTTGAATTTTAGTGCATTCAGTTGTTAGGCATCAGCTATCTCATTAAAAAATAAATTCGATGATCTCCTTTTTAAAATAACATTTTACCACCGATAATTCAGTAGCCGAAATCTTAAAACATGGCGCAATTATAATTGATATAAGAACCAAATCAGAATTCGATGCCGGGCATATTGATGGATCGCGAAACATTCCTTTAGACCGGATAAAACCAGAGATCGGCCAGATTAAGCAACTGCAAAAGCCCATCGTAACCGTTTGCAGAAGCGGAAGCCGAAGTGTTATGGCACAATCCACCTTAAAAGCCGCAGGGGTCACCGTTTACAATGGCGGATCGTATTTATCGGTAAAGAAACAATTACTAAGTACACATAAAGGTCAAACTACTAATGGAATTTAACCAGGTGGTTAATTATCATCCTGGGCCTTGCGATATTTGTTGAGGGAATATGTATGAAAAATGCCGCTATATCGGCTCAGGTTTATAGTATGCCGGTTTCGCCATTAGTATTGTCAGCGCTTACGGAGGGTGTGACAGGCATGCCCGATTATCCGAATTTACCCACAACTGAACGTGAAGATGTAGGAGAAAATGGAATAAACGATCAAAAATCCGTAGGCTTACAAAACATTCGCCGCTTTACTTTGCACCACCATTTGGCGGGCGGTTTACAGCAAATAAAACTCAGCGATTTTATTCCGAACCAGACAATTTATCCTTTTTAAACCACTCCAGATAAATTTGAAGACATAAGAATCCTGCCAAAGTACCAGTGGTATTTAATAGGATATCATCCACATCAAAATTTCCCAATATGCCAAAAAGCTGGATCAGCTCGAAAGTCAGACTTAGCAAAAAACCTACCACTGCCAGCGATTTGTAGTTTGATAATTTAGGGATTAATGCAGGAAGAAGAAAACCCAAAGGCATATACAGCACAATATTGCCTAAAAAGTTTTGTAAAATAAATGATGCAGACTCTCCCGATAAAATCGTATTTCTTATCCCCCTAAACGGAGTAAAATTTGCCAAAATAAAATTATGCCGCAAGGTTAGCCTTGGCGCTACAGATTCGTAGTGGTAATCTATATTTCCAATTCTTACTTTATAAAAAACAAGTTTGGCCACAATCAATATATAAATGAAAAGCAATAGCCAGCCAAGCCATCTGTTTTTGCTGAAAATCATTTTTTAGAACAAAATCCAAAATAATGTTGGCAAAAGCAACTGATTTTGTAGATGTTTTTCCTGAGACGTTGAAGAAAATAGAATTTTTATGAAGGTGTTTGTTGGTTTGCCCTTCGAAATAGCTTGTTGTTATTTTAAGTAGCGGTAATTACATTGCCCGTGCTCCTTCTTTTTGTAAGTAAAAGTTTCTGTCCAAACCTTTTACCAAATTGTTTCGCTTCTTGTAAACCTTTATGAAGACTGTTGTGCCTTCTTAAGCGTTCATCTCCGGAAAAACCAATATAATACCAGTTGAGAAGGGAGGAATAAAAAATGTAAACAACAGAGTACATAAAATAAAAATACCCCGTGAATTTTCACGAGGTAATCTGTGGGAGCACACGGGTTCGAACCGCGGACCCTCTGCTTGTAAGGCAGATGCTCTAAACCAACTGAGCTATGCTCCCAATATTTTCAATTTTTCAGCGGTCCCTTCCGTCTTAAAACGGAATGCTCTAAACCAACTGAGCTATGCTCTCAATATTTTCAATTTTCCAGCGGTCCCTTCTGCCTTAAAACGGAATGCTCTAAACCAACTGAGCTATGCTCCCAATATTTTCAATTTTCCAGCGGTCCCTTCCGTCTTAAAACGGAATGCTCTAAACCAACTCAGCTATGCTCCATTTCGCTTTCTGCTACCAGTTTCGCTTTGGGAGTGCAAATATAGGGGCAGGGTTTTAATGTGACAAAATTTTTTTAGCGGCTTTTTAATTTTTTTTATTTTATCGGATCATCCAAATAATTCGTAGCTGTTTGCATGCCATGAACGCATTTTAAGTTGCCATTATCCATATTTTTTCAGCTCATCTTTGACAGGTTTAATGCAGGATCCAATGGCATATTACCAGCAAGTCCGCTGTCTAATTTTCTGCTTCACAAGAATAAGATAGGGTTGCAGAAAACGGCTGCCAGCTTTGTAATGTAAACTGATGGTTAAAGTATATTGAAGTTTACATCCGTGAAAACTCGTCTGACATTACCACTCCTTTA
>JBBRCW010000322.1:0-7904 GCA_038204535.1 Chitinophagales bacterium
GATTCTTTCACAGAGAACACAAAGAAACAACCACTTTCTTCTCTGAGAGGCCCCCGTTTCTATGGTTTCTCCTTGCTGGGCTTAGCGCGTTGCAAAGGGAACCCGCAGTGTGCTAAGCCCGGCAATGCCGGGGTCCACTGCACAAGGCTTTGCTTTGAGACCGCGGCAGGACTAAGGAGCCTCCTAAATTCATCAAAACAGGAAGCACCTACGGAGCTTTAATCCTACACTACCATGAATTTTTCTATAAACAGGATGCTCCTAATGGAGCAAAAAAAGACTTTACGAATGTGTCAACACGATAGGTCCGATGGCGGGACCGGCTCTCCGTCTCCGTGAGTTCTCCTTGCTGGGCTTAGCGCGTTACTTACTAATGCCGGGGTCCAGTGCGCACAAGGCTTTTGCTTTGAGACCGCGGCAGGACTAAACAACTATCAACAATTTCTTAGCTCCGGAGGAGCTACCTGTTTATAGAAAAATAGAAGGAGAAAGGTTTTTGGCTCCGTAGGTGCCGCCTGTTAATAAAGGGTTTCCGTTACTGTGGGGTTCTACTTGCCGGGCTTAGCGCGTTGCCAGGGGAACCCGCAGTGTGCTACTTGCCAATGCCGGGGTACATTGCGCACCAGGCTTTGCTTTGAGATCCCGGCAGGACGTAATATAAAAAAGCGCGCCGATGGCTGGTGTTTGTGCCGATGGCATTGTGGTCTTAGTTCACCAACATCAGTTAGAAGCCATCCGGCAATCTACTTTAACTCATCTAATGTGTAAGGAATTTAAATTCATCCACCGCACTTTCACAGAACTTCGCAGATGACATTTATAATCTTCTGGTTGAAGGCACATGAAAGTTTAATTGCAGGCTTTACCTCACTTGCGCCAAGGTAGTGAACTCCAATAAATGCTGAGAAATTTCCTTTGGCGGCGATCTGTATCCATCACCAGCGCCGGAAAAAAATCCGTACCGTAAGTTGGCCACTTCAGGTGCTTACTTTTTAAAAATAAAGTACACTGCAAGTATTAAAAATAAAAAGCCAACTAAATGATTTATCCTGAATGTCTCATTTTTAAAAGCAACAAGCGTAAACACCGTAAAAACAATTAAGGTAATAACTTCTTGTATTACTTTTAGTTGCCATAGGGTAAACGGCCCACCGTTTTCTATAAACCCGATTTTATTAGCAGGCACCTGGGCTGAATATTCAAATAATGCAATGCTCCAACTGATTAAAATTACCCCTATTAAACTCAGGTTAGAAAACCACGGAAATTGTTTAAATTTTAAATGCCCATACCATGCAATGGTCATAAATATGTTTGAGAGTATTAAAAGTCCAACAGTATACAGTCCTTTCATTTTATAGCTTATGAATGTTTCATATCATCTTACGGTAGGCGCAGGCACGCTTGTGCCGTTAATGGCATAATTATAATTTTATATCAAACGTTATTTTTTCGATCGACTACATTATACTCAAGGACACGCTCGGAAGAAGAAAATATTAAATTGATGGCAATGCCAACTCTTTCAAAAACTGGTTATGTTTATCCGCTGCCTCGGTAGCCCTCTTTTCAATATCAACCAACTTATCATGGACTTCCTCCAAGTCAATTATTTCCTCCGAGGTTGCCGTACTAACATACCGCGAAATATTTAAGTTGAAGTCGTTTTTCTCAATTTCTTCCATTGATACACGACGGGAGTAGCGGTTTTCTTCTGTTCTATCAACGAAGGCAATTTCAACATGTACTGTACACCAAACCGCTAAACCATTGCTCATCCATCACATCTTGGGATAGCATTTTAGAGCTATCGTTGATGGCAAGCATTCAAAATTAATTTCAGGCCCCAATATATCATATTTTATTGTATCATATTTTATTCCATTTATTACTTCCAACCACTTCTTCAAACAAAAACAGCCAGGCGGTTGCCGCGGAACAAGTGTTACCGGCTTTCGGGCGGTTTGCCACGGCACATGGTTTGCCCATTAAACAACAACCTATTCTGCGACTCCACTTTGAGTCCAAATTGTTGTGTACTTTTCTTTCATTTGAAATGCACTTTTGTATGATAGCTATGTGCATTGTAAATCGGGTTATTTTTCCCTACACTCGCATCACTTGCAAAAGGTTCGTATAAATGAAAGTCTATTTTTCTGGTTGGGATATTCTCTTTCTCCTTTTCCCATTCAGCCATAAAATCATTCAGCCGGGGGTTTGGGAAGGCCGTATAAAGGAGGTTGCTCAGGTTAATGATGCCTTTGTCTTCCCTAATTGGAAAGCCTTCTATGTTTTTAACTCCGGTATTTTGGTTCGCAGTTCATTCCGAAAGTATTCCCTGCGTTCTTCTACGGAGGTAAATTCTTTGCCAGGGCATATATTTTTTCCTGCTTACTCATTTCTTTTTGTGTTTTAAAAATTCCAGTATCAACCTTCCTTTTAGTGTAGTTAAATATTTTTGGATGGGGCTGGTGGGTTTACCGGGTATGGTCATGGTAAGCCAGTTGATAGCTACAAGGGTTTGTATGTAGGTTTCAAAGTTGTTTGCATTATTTACAAGTGAAAGACCGGTCAGCAATTCTTTCCTGCTTTTGGCAATGATGGCATCATTTATCAATTTAATAGGTTTACCAGCTATACCTCCAGCTAAACCTCCTGCTATAGTACCAGCTTGGTTACTATCCAGGTGATCTATTATATCAATAGCGTGACTATCAATCAATTCTATCCAATCTGCCTGGTTACCAGCTATGCCTCCAGCTATACCACCAGCTATATCTCTATCTTTAGAAATAAAATTAGCAATAGCTCCATTATTAATGTTTTTTGCCAGTTCAGGTATATCTGCGGCTATGGCACCAGCTTGTACACCAGTTATACCTGCTCCACCTGCCATTTCAATCAATTAATCGAGCACCTTATTGATACCATTTATATCCCAGCTCACTTGGTTCAGATCTACCACTATGGAGTATCTCTGGGCAAATCCAGGATGAATAAAAAGCTTTACTTCAAAGAAAGTTCTGTCTACATCTGAATGAAAACCGGGTGCCGGAAAAGCATTATCTTTTAAGGCTTTTAAAACGGTAGGAATTCCTGTAGCCCGGCCTTCGGTTAGCTCCAATTCTTTCAAAAATTTACCCAATCTCCGGTCGCGGTATCTTCTGGAACGTACCTGCCCGGTATTGAACGACAGCAGTTGGATGGAACGATGGGGGCCGCCATGGTTGATAAACACAATTGAATTGGGATATATTCTGATCCGGCTTTCCATTATTCTATCTTTCGGCCCTATAACATTATTTCCCATTTTGTTCACATCCGCGGTTTAGTTCTGATGTTTACCAGTTATTAGCCTTTTTTGTCTTGCCTTTGAGCTCTTTTAATTCTACAGTTTTCATTCATCTTAAAAAATTGTCCACAAAGGTCAAATCTATAGCCAACTTGATTAGGATACAAATAATCGCCCGTGATAAATCCAAATTCGCGTTCATTGCAACAGGTTGTTGCTATCATTATTATTGAACCAACACTTCCACCACCCTCCCTGGTCCACGTAATGTAGCAACAGACCAACCACATGTTGTCCGGTGGAGCGTTCCGGCATTTGCTTGTAAAGTAGTAACTGCCCGGCAGTTGCATGCACGTTGTCCAGAAATTGCAAAACGTTTCTGGCGATGTCGGGTGCCACCTCTATAAGCCCCGAAGAATTGAAACGGTACATTGAAGTAAAAGGCCGCAGTGGAGAACACAAAGAAACAACTCCATTCATCTCTTAGAGGCTTTACTCTGGCTGTTCGCTACGGTTGAATGTTAGCGGAGATTTCTTGATCTCCCACAGAGAAAATACAGGAGTCTTTCACAGAGAACACAAAGAGACAACTCCCTTCTTCTAACACCCCTCCGAAAAGTCAATATTCATTGAACTATATGATCATAAAAAAGATCCGAAAGAAACCACCATCGTAGCAAAAGATGATGCGAAAACGGTATCCAAAATTATAGTTCAATTTAATAAGGCGTGGCGGGGTAGTCTGCCCGATGCGGCGAAGTGAATAAAAGATAGGTATTAGATTTGCCTTTTGTTATCCTTACACTACCAATCACTTTGTTTAAAATAAAAATGAGCTGCACCATGTGTGAAGCTCATTTTTATTACTATTCAAAAATGAATACAGCCATTAATTTATGCAGCCTCATTTTCGAAAGCGGCAGTATAGCTTACTTCAATATCATCCGCCACATTGTTTTTCTTTTTCCCCATAGGTTTGCCTACTCCATATGATCCAATTTCCTTTACTACGATCTTGCTCTTGACAGATATTTTTCCTTTGCTGATGGTTATTTGGGCACTTTCACTTACGGGTTTAGTAACCCCTTTAATGGTCAGGTCGCCTGAAATGATAGCAGTATAGATTCCATCTTTCGAGAAATTGACAGCAGTAAGATTAGTGATCTTTCCTTTCATACTAATTTTAGGAAATTGCTTTGAATTCATAAAATTGGTATTGTTGAAATGTTCCTGCATCAGTGCTTTTTCAAACTGAAAACTTTGAACCGGAACCGAAATGGCAAAGTCGCCGGTCGAAGAATTAATGACCCCGGTAACAGTGTTGTTGGTGGCCGAAATATCTTCGGCAACGGTATGCGAATAGATAGTGGCCTGGCCAGTTCTGGATACATACTTGATTTGGGCATTAACACTTGCTACTGCGATCAATGTGACCGTAATAGATAGAATGATTTTTTTCATAATTGTTGATTTAATAGTCATAATTATTGATTTGATAGTTTTGACTTTTTGAAAGCGAAAACCTTACTGGTTGCAATGTCATTAACATTTATTTTCGCCGTTTAATTGAATGCTTTTTAAGTTGAAGAAACCTTATTGTCAGATAAACGAATCTGCAATCCACCAGGCGATAATTATAAATGCAATAATCGATTTGATATTACAGAAAGTCCAGAAGGTTTTCTTTTTAGGATTATTACAGGCATAACAATTTAAATTTGAACTGCTGCTCATCTTAATATTTGTTTTGTGAAAGAAGATGCGGGTCTGATGGTAAGCACAACCACCATTCCAAAAACAATATGCCCCATAACACTGCCGATCATCATTAAGGCAGGTGATCCCTGTGGCTGTGGCATTGCGGCATTGCCAAACATGGCGCCCATTATCGGAAAGCTAATTTGTGCCACTATAAATGCGATGATTCCGAAGACAGCCCCTCTGATCGCTCTATTGGAAATTTTATTTAACCAATGGCTGAATAGAAAGATGTAAGAAGCCGCGAATAGGATACCAATAATAAAATGCAATGCCCATCCTATTGCAACAGGTACACCCATCATTCCGGTAAGCATATCTGGCGGGCTCATTTTAGGCATACCCATTGCGCCGCCAAGCATCATTAAAAGAGACATTACTGTTGTGGCGATTATGCCGCTGATAACTGATTGTTTAATTTTTGTTTGCATGTGTTTTATTTTTTTAGACGGGCTGCTGTCAAATACCTGACAACCTGCGCCGCCTTTGTGTGGTGAATTATTTATTAATGCAACTGCCTGATTATTTTAAGAAATTCTGACTGCAGTGTATTGGACTTGTCTTTTGCATACCATTCATGCAGTTCTTTTTCAAAATCATCCCATGTTTTGTTTGCTGGATTGTTTTTCCAGTTTACAAGCAGTTGCTGTGCGGGTGCCGGTCTGGGTCCCCAGATAAAAGCCTCTTCATCCAATGTTTCGTTTGTGGCGATAAGCTTGGGGATGGCCCGTGCGCCATTGGTCAGATATTTATCCATCAAGTCAGGGTTTTCATCCCTGAGCAGTATAGACAGCTTTATCTTTTGAAGATTTAATTTTGCGATCTCCGCTATTAAAGGAAGGTTCTGAGCACTATCTCCGCACCAGGCTTCAGTAATTACTATTCAATGATAACTATGTTCAATTTTTTCCGCTGCTGTTTTCAATGCCGGCTCCAGCGAAATTGTCTTATGCAGACGTTGGGTTCTTGCCCAATTTAACTTTGTGAATTCCGCCAGCACGGGCGAAAGATTGGCGGAACTGGTAGTGCCTGTTTGCACCCATTTTTTAAACGTTTGCAGGTAACTTTCATAAGTGTAAAGTCTTGGGCGGGTTAATGTTTCTGACATGCTAATTTTATTTTTTTATTTGTAAAAGGCCATGCTTGCCAAAGTCGATCAATTGCTGCGGGCTTATGTAACCTTTTGTATAAGTTAACAGGTTGCCATCTTCATCCGTAATAATCAGTGTGGGAAAGGCATTCACTTCATATGCTTCAATTAATGCAGGGCCGTCGCCCTTTTCCATATCGATGGCTACGTTTATGAAGTTGGTATTAAAAAAATCGCCGGCAGCCTTATCAGGAAAAGTATTTTTCTTTAATAGTTTACAAGGGCCGCACCACGATGCATAGGCGTCAAGAAAAATAAGTTTATGCTGCTTCTTCGCTTCGGCTAGAGCCCTGCTAAAGTCAGCTTCTATAAAACGGATACCAGGGCTGGCAGCAGCATGGGTGGTTATTTTATCACTTTCATTGTCGCTTTTATTTTTTTGTTTAAAAGCAAATACAATTGCAACCACAATTATCAACAAACCTGCAATTAAAAATTTACCACGCATATTTTTATTGTAAAGACCTCAACGCAGCTCCATCCTTACAGACTTGTGTTATCTTAACATTTTTTTGAAATTTTTCCATACCCGTTTTTTTGAAACATTTTGGTCTTCATTTTTTAAATGAAATTGAAAAGGTTACCGGGCTTCTATTTTCTGGTTTATCGTTTTGTTGATGGCAGCCGGTGTGCCCCAAAGAATATTTCCCTTTATTTAGTATGGGCACAAGGCCGGCAACGTTAGTAAAACAATTTTTTTGTGGAAGCCTGTTTGTTCCGGCTATCCAATAATTATTAGATCATATTTGTTTTTACCCGAACGATGCCTTAATTAGCAAGAAGTATTGAAGTAGTAATTATACTTAGTAAGGGGTAAAATGATGACTATTAAGCCTCGTCATTGCGAGGAACGAAGCAATCCCCTGCACTGAAGGAAACTCGCTTAAAACATAGAGGATTGCTTCGTCGTACCTACAGCCAATGACACATTTGTAAACGATTTGTAAAGTTTCCCCTCCTTTTTCAAGGAGGGTACCGATTTTATGCGCAGCATAAAATCAGGGGTGGTTTAACTCCGCTTTAATTTTTTCTAACATCCAGGCGATACCTTCAAACGCCTAGCTTTCTTTAATACGATCTTTCTCAATGCCCGGTTCCCTAAAATGATCTTCACCTTACAGTTCAATCACTAACTTTTTAGATGGGCAGTAGATGACTGCAATAAAATTTCCGATGCTATGCTGATGACGAAATTTACGGTTTTGCAGTTGGCTCTTTTTGAAGATTTGTCATGAGGGTGGCCTCTGCGCAGGTGCTGTGGTTACGGAGCTGTTTGCCGTTAGGTTTTAATTCGGGTATGTTGTTAAAGACGACATTTTTAATGTGCTGCAGTTTAACCACCCCTGAATGTTTTTATAACAGGTTATAAAAACATTCTGTCCCTATCCTTGAAAAGGAGGGGAAACTTTTGCAGGCAGGTTCACGTGCTGGTAAAAGTTCAATTTTTGGGAATGTACTTTATGTGAAGAAAGATTTTATATTAATGATGATTTTATCAAAAAAGGCGCTTCGAAATTAGACGCTTTCTGCTGTGTCATTTTCACAGAACTTTTTTTGGGGGGACCTCAAAAATTAATCACTCGAAATGCCGTTGCATGATATTTTCTCCCGCCAAAATTTAAGTCACTTTTTTATCCCTTAAGCAGTATACACATATCTTTTTACCCAGGTAGCAATCATCTTACCTGCATAGAGTGAATCGTT
>JBBRCW010000323.1:0-7826 GCA_038204535.1 Chitinophagales bacterium
CACTATAGCAGCAAGTATGTATAATATGATTGTCATTATTTTTAGATGTCGCAGGTTTGACCTACAAGTTTAATGTAAAATAGCACACAACGTTGAGTATTGCTGCAGGCAGGGAATTCATTGCTGTGTCCACCCCCAACCGCTGCTGAATAAAGTTATAAAAGTAAAAGATAACAAACAAAAGCTCAACAAAGCTCGTCCTGCCGAAACCGAAGCTGACAGCGAGCCGCAGCCGAAGATAACAACGTCAAGCCCTGCTTGCAGCAATACCTTTGTTGTGCGTTCGCTTTTATTCTACTCTATCAAACCAACTCATCATTTGTTGTCTAATTGTTTGTTCACTTGTTATGTCTGTAAGAACTTGTTTGTAAGTCATTTTTTTGATGTCCATACAAAATTGTACCAAAGTCCAATAGTCGTAATATTCTCTTGGAGCAATTGTGCTGTCTGCAAAAGTTATTGCCCAATTGTTTTTGTCTGTCGCAAGAAAACGAGCAATATTTTTTGAAAGGTCTTTCTGGTCGGTATTTTGTCGGGAAATGTATTCCGCATAGCCTTCCCATTTCCAATTTGGAATATTTGCAATTGGTTTTGATTTCCCAAGACCTAATTTGTCAAACTGCAAACAATGTGTCATTTCGTGTGCTATTAGTTGTGTAAAATTCCACTTGTAACCATTTAATTCAACAAAATTATTTTTAAAGTTTGTATTTCCCTGCATAACCACTTTGTTATAGAAGCCCCACGCAAAAGCTTGTCCACGTAATACTTGTATTAGTTTGGGATATTTTGAGCCGTCATTAAAGCAAATATCAAGTTGAAGTTTCGAGTTATAAAATTCGCTGGCTATTAAAAGGTCTGTCGCTTGGTCGAGTTTGATTGTTAGTGTTGGGTCAAGTGATTTGTTGTGAAAGATTGTATAATTATTATGTGTCGTTTTGTTTGCGTAAGTCAAAATTGGGTTTAGAATAATAACGAGCAAAAGTCCTGCAATAAGTAGTCCTGTTACTGTCAGTCGAAGTGTCCATTTCTTAATTTTTCTTTTCATACGGAATGTTTGTTAAAGTGACGCACAACGTACTAATATACGCAAGTTATTCCTTCCCCCAATAAATCCCAATTTTATTAACTCATTGATTGCCATACTGTTTTTGTTGCGTTTTTTAATAGCTCAAACTTAATTAGGGCTGCTGTGCGCTTTTTATCTATCTAAAAACGCATGTTTGTCTTAAAGGTTTAACCGGTCTATTGGGCTCTGTATTTTGGCAATAGCTTTTACTGCTATATGGGTATAACGCAGCGTGGTGCGTATGTCGGTATGGCCCAGCATTTCCTGTATATAGCGTATATCCGTGCCATTTTCTAGCAGGTGGGTGGCAAAGCTATGGCGAAGCATATGCGTACTTCCCGGCTTTAATATGCCCGCCAGCTTTTTGGCTTTGGCTATAATAACCTGGGCGCTGCGGCTGCTGTAGGCACCGCCATTTTGACCGGCAAACAGGTAACCCGTTGGCTGGTAAGCCGTATAATATTCGCGCAAAACTTCCAGCACTTTTACTGATAAGGGTACAAACCGATCTTTTTTGCCTTTCGCCATTCGTATGTGAATTAACATTCGTTTGCTATCTATATCTCTAACATTTAACCCTACCATATCGCTTACCCTTAAGCCAGCCGAATAACTGGTCATTACAAGGGCGCGGTGCTTTAAGTTGTCAATTTTTTTTATCAGCGCCACCACCTCCTCTTCTGCCAACACATCAGGCAGTTTGTGGGTTGGTCGCGGCCGGGGCAAATCGTAGTATTCGGCGCTTTTGCCCAGCACCTTTTCAAAATAAAATTTAAGCGCATTTATGGTAGTATTAAGATTGGATTCGCTGTAGTTTTTAAATTCAACCAGCCAACCCATGTATCTTATAATTCTTTCTTTGGTAAACGTATCAACAGGGGTGGGCCCCAGTAAGCGCAGCAACTGGTGAAAAGCGTTGCAATAATTGTTTAGGGTGCTTTTGCTATATTTCATGGTAACCAGCAAATTTCTGTACGCAGTAAGCGCCTGTAGGTTATGCCAATGCAGGGGGTGTTGTACCAGCAGGTCAACCGTTTTTTGATGCAACGCCGTGTTTACATCGCAAACCAAAGCCTGTTTTTGACATAGGTAATTCTTTAATAAACTATTATCAACAACAGCCAAATGCCGGGTGTCGCGGCAAATACAATCATAATAATACCTGTTGCAGGGCACGTACCAGCAACTGTGCGTTCTGCTCCATTTTATATGCTCAATTTTTTTTACTGCCAAAGTAAGGGCGGCACATGGCGCAAAAGCCAGGGCAATTTGTTCGCTATTGCGGTGAAAAAAGGGCTTTAAAACGATTACAGCCGTGCAAGGTAGCAGTTGTACAGCCGCCGAATAAGTCGGTTTTTGTATCAGGGTAACGGTTTGCGTAAAGGCTGGCGGCTTATGGGTTTCAGCATAAATAACCGGATGGAAGGTTGGCTTATCTAAAACAGGCGGCAGGTTTGGGGTTTCTGGCTTAACCACGGCCAGTCTGCATTTCACCCTGTTCTCCTCCGTATCGGGCAGGTGCCAGCATTTCATGGTTTGGCTCCATCGGGCGCCGGGCGCTTTTTTAATTCGCTGGTGCCAATTTTTGTTGTAAGTAAATTCAACAGTTATCCTGTTTTGCCCGCGATGGCTTACCAGGCTGTATTGTATTGCTTCGGGCATACCAATAATTTTAATGGTGATGAATAGCTTCGCCAGCTCACTTACAGATTGTGAGCAGTCATGTTGCGCAGAAGTATCTAAAATAATATTTCGGCTTTACATTAAGAAGCTTTTTCTCATTTTTTATTTGCAGGCTGTAATAACGGTTTATTTACACATTCAAAGCCCGCTAAAACCTAAGATCTTTGCATATGTTCAGGTGCTGAACGCTGGTTTCATGAGCGGGTGTTTCGGCGCTATACCCTGTAAAATGTCGTATTGCTGCAAGGTTTTATCAGCCTTAATAGTTCCGTCATCCTTTAATTATCCGCTATTTGGTATAATCAATGCTGAATACCAGATGATAATAAAAAAAGGCTGAATGAAATTACGAAGAGTACACGAGTGCGACCCCGCAAAAATGACGGGGCAGGCAGCAACGGCTGGTGAAAACAGCTATAAAGCTGGGTTCCAAAATGTAAGAACCAAATTGCGGATAGTCATCCGTCATCCTTTAATTGCAAATCCGGTTTTTGAACTATAACGGTCTGCTGCCTGCCCGAAATGTTTTTTGTCGAAAAAGCCGGTTAAGCGGCCTGCAATCTGCATTTTAGCCTGTTTTCTGCCGTATCAGGTATATGCCAGCTTCGGGGCGTCTGACTACAGCGGCTGCCCACTACCTTTTTAATTCGCTGGTGAAGGTTTGCGTTATATTCAAAATCAATGGCTATGCGGTTTTCGCCACAATGGTTTACCAGTTTGTACGTGATGGAAGTAGCCATAAAAAATTGAATGCTTCACAAACGCTTATTTCAATGGCTTCGCCCGCCTTGCTCACAGCAACCGGGCGGTCTTTATAAACCAGTACAAAGCGTTTGTAATATAAAAATCATTTGTCTATAAAATTATTTTACTGACTTTTTACAAAGTACCGCTGTTTGTAGGTTTAATATGGGTTTACTTTGCATCTAATCTGTATTTGCAATTCTATTCAACATATCTATGAAAATGATTTCTACAAAAATTTTAAAAGTATTATTTGTCGACGACGATTCTGACGAGTCGTACCTGTTTAATGAAGCGCTGGAACAGTCAGAACTTCCAATTATTTTAACCCGTGCCCACGATGGTAATCAATTACTTACCGAATTGAAGACCGGACGGGTTCCCGATATTATTCTGATTGATATAAACATGCCCTATAAAGATGGTATTGAAGCGTTGGAGGATATAAGGGAGAACGATGCGTACAAAAACATATTTATTATTATCTACTCTATATCTGCAGATAAAACCTCCATAAAAAAGGCCTACGATATTGGCGCCGACCTCTACCTGGTAAAACCGCACGATTTTGATGGAATGTTGTCTGTGGTAAAAAAAGTTTACAGTATAGACTGGCCAAATTTTAAACGCCCCGGTCGCGATAAATTTGTTTTGGACCTGAGTAAGTAATTGTACAGTTTGCCGCGGTATTCAGCATTGGCGTCAACTTAATTTGTTTTTTTGAACGAACAGAATGCATTTATTCTGTTCCGGTAGCCTGCCCGGCTGACTTCACTCGGACGGGCCCGCCCGATCTGATCATTCCCGTCCGACCAGGTCATCCGGGCGGGCAGGCGGGGATGAACATCCGTTCGGACGGGTCCGCCCGGAAGACGCCCCGCCAGAATGACTTCGTTGG
Organism: Chitinophagales bacterium; assembly: GCA_038204535.1. Taxonomy (GTDB): domain Bacteria; phylum Bacteroidota; class Bacteroidia; order Chitinophagales; family Chitinophagaceae; genus Segetibacter. The sequence goes on from JBBRCW010000323.1 coordinate 4,395, forward strand.
GCTGGCGTTCGGACAGGTGTCATTTTAATTCGGGTTTATTGGAACTCGCTTGTACCGAATATTTTTATGGCGGCTATTTCCGCACAAGCTGCCGTATATCGGTTTCTATTAATTCCTAAGCAATCTTTTCGTTTCAAACCATTGACTGGTAATGGTTTTAGCAAAATCATTGATTTTGTGGCATGGTATCAAGAGGGTCTAAATTTATGGGATTGAATTAGCCACAAAAATTAAGACATGTTTTACCACATTATGTTATTGAACATATGAATCGAGCCTACGGCTCTCACCAATTTTTTATTTCGTCTTTCCCCCGGGTTAAAACCCCGGGGCTACCATATTGATCGAGCCTACGGCTCGGCGTTTATTCTACCTCCGGATTAAAACGTGGGCTATTATATGGATCTCTTATGGCTCTTCTATTTCTGTTTCTATTTTGACCGCCTATTTGCAGATGCGTAGCATCGACTCATATGGTAGCAACGGATTTCAATCCGTTGGGGAAAGTGACAACACGATTTTCGAGATGCGTAGCATCGGCACATTTTGGAAGCGCTGGAAATAAGCCGCGAAAACCAAATTCTAAAAGTTCCCTTGGTTGGTAATTACAATGACGATTTTATATGCGTCTGAAATTGAGGGTCCAATTAGTTGTTCTATTGAAGGTTTTCTACCCGATCGATTTATATCAATTTCTAATTCTTTTTTTACAACTCATTCGCGTCAAACTATTGCCTGGTAAAGGTTTTAGCGAAATTATTGAATTCTTAAGTTGACGCCGATGCGATATTCAGGGGGCATAAAACGTATGCGGTGGTTTGGTGTCTTTAAATAAAATTTGGTGTCTTTAAATAAAAAATGTACCGCCGGTTATATTCCATTTCAAAAAATAAAAATGTTTGACAGGCGTTGCTGATTGATGGCACGGTTTTATCAACGGCGTGTAAAAATATTGCTGTGGCTATTTTAATGCTGATGCAACAGGGTGCATTTCTAATTGTCGCAACAAACAAGCGTTGGTCATGGCGCTTGCTACAGACTTGTAAAGTTTCCCCTCCTTTTCAAGGAGGGGACCGATTTTATGATAAGCATAAAATCAGGGGTGGTTAAACTCCGCTTTAATTTTTTCTCAATGCCCGGTTCCCAAAAATGATCTTCTACTTAGCTGCGGTTTAACCACCCCTGAACGTTTTTATAACGAGTTATAAAAACATTCTGTCCCCATCCTTGAAAAGGCGGGGAAACTTTTGCAGGCAGGTTTACTGTCTGGTAAAAGTTCAATTTTTGGGGAATGTATAAGCCTGGCCGGTCAAAGAACTTTTTTGGGAAAAAATTAATCACCCGCAATCACGATGAAGTTTGAAAACACGTTCCAACAACTAAAAAGTGTCAATTTGTAATGCACCCTTGCAACAGCTTTCCTGAAAAAAGACTAAAGTTAGTTTTACCTTCACCTGTTGTATTTGCTGCAATAGGTTAACTGGCAACAAGAGCGGTATGAAAGGATCTGCATTTGTTAGGATGGTGAGTCTGGGCATTTTACTTTTGAATGCCGGTTATGTTAATGCCCAGGAAGATAGTATTCAAAAAAACAAGACCACGTTCTTAGAGAAAATGTACGAGCGGGTTAGCCAGGCGGTAACAATCAAAAACCCCGGCGATACCACCGCGCTTAAATTGTCTGTCGAAAACACCCGCAGCGAAAGTACTTTCCTGCCGTATCAGGGCAAAGTGATCAGGTCTATATCTACACAGGAGCTGGGTTTTGAAATCACTTTCTTAGACACTTCAAAATCTGTTAACTATTTTGGCACCCGTATTTTAAATGCACTGCACGCCGATTCTAAAAGCTGGGTTATAAGAAACAATCTTTTTATAAAGAAGGATAGCAGGGTAAACCCGTATGTGTTTGCCGACAATGAACGGTATTTACGCGGGCTTGAATTTATACAGGATGCCCGCATAATTATAAAACCAATAAAGGACAATGCCGATAGTGTTGATGTGGTGGTGATTACAAAAGACCTGTTCAGTTTAACCGGCTCATTGGATTTGGGTGGTACTACCCGTCAAAAAATTTCGATAGCAGAAATTAATTTGGCAGGCTCGGGGCAAAAGGTACAGTTATCCGGTCTGCGCGATGTTGATAGAAGCCCGGTATTTGGATATGATTTTTTGTATAAGAAAACCAATATTGCCCACAGCTTTATTAATGCATCGGCAGGGTACAGCCAGATAAAGCGCGATAAAACGCAAAATGAGGCAGAGCAATCACTTTTTCTTCAACTGGATAAACCGCTCATTTCGCCCTACAACTATTTTGCCGGCGCACTCAATTTAAGCTTTAACCAAAATAGAAATCTCTATAATAAGCCCGATAGTTTATTCTATAGTTACAGGTACACTAATATTGATGTTTGGGCCGGGCACAACATGGGCGTTGCAAAGCTTATACAAAACAATTCGGAACGAAGCAGGAGTTTTATTGCCGCCAGGTATTTTTCATCAGTATTCGATAAAATCCCCTACCAGGTAGGCAACAACTTCAATCCGTTTTTTAACACGCGAAAGGGCTTGTTAGGCGAGCTGACGTTTTTTAAACAAAATTTTTACAAGACCAATTATATATATGGTTTTGGAACTACTGAAGATGTGCCCTACGGATATAACGTGGCAATTACGGCCGGCTGGTATCAACAGGTGAGCCTTCGGCGGCCCTATGTTGGTTTTAGCGCCAGCAGATATACAATTGCCGCCAAAGGCCATTTTATGGAATACTATCTGCGGGCAGGAGGTTTTTGGAACAAACGCCGGTTACAGGATGCCAGTTTTATTGCCGGAACCTCGTTGTACAGCCGTTTATTTTTGTTCGATCATTTTAAAATGCGCCAATATATGAAGGCTAGTTACAGCAGAATTTTTAATTATTTGGCGAACGACCCCCTGCGAATTGATAATACATTGGGATTGCATTATTTTAATGCAGATTCCTTAAAAGGCACCCAGCGCCTAAGCCTGTACAGCGAAACATTCTTTTTTGCCCGCTATAAATTATTGGGGTTTCAATTGGCGCCGTTCGCTTTTTTGGATGCCACTGTTTTGACGCCCCGAAAACAGGATTTTTTTAAATCTGATGTATATACGGGCATAGGCGGTGGCATAAGAATAAGAAATGAGAACCTGGTATTTGGAACAATGGAGCTGCGGCTCGTTTATTTTCCCCGAACGGTTCAGGATAACAATGCCTTTAAAATTACATTCAGGGCAAACCTGCGTTTTAGGTATAACAGTAATTATGTAAAAGCCCCTGATATTATACAGCTCAATTCTGAAGACATCAACAGCTTTTATTAGGGGTTACGTTTACTAAGGTTTGCTTTGCCTCTAATTTGGTTCTTCTGTTGGTTCTTGCTGTATTTGTGCGGTGGTATT
>JBBRCW010000324.1:0-7785 GCA_038204535.1 Chitinophagales bacterium
AGGCGACCTAAAATATGATTACTATTCCAGCTATGCTGCGGCAGTGCCCTTTCATATTTACCGGGTGCTGTTTCATTGCGTTGCAATCCATAATGCTCAATATAATTAACGGTCTCCAGTAAGGCTATTCCAATAAAGGCGGCTGATAAATAACAAAGGGTGATCAGCCAGCCAAAAGCAAAAAATATCATCGCGATTAAAACCAGCTGGACTATTGTAAACTGAACCATTTGATTATGCAGACTAAAAATTGGCAGGTTCTTTTTTCGCATATCGTTGCTGGCAATATGCCATGCGCTGATGTAACTATATACAATTGTTCGTGCATAAAAAGAAAACAGCCACTCATTTAGCCTGGCGCTGCTGGGGTCGTTGGGCGTGGCAACTCTTTTATGATGCCCGCGGTTATGTTCAATAAAAAAATGGAGATATTGAGAAGTTAGCAGCAAACTTTTAGCCAGCGTTTGTTCAAACTTATTTGAACGATGCCCCAGTTCGTGTGCCGCGTTTATCCCAAAAACGCCGCAAAGCAATCCCATACTAAAAACCCTGCCGGTATAATCAACCCAGTTAAGGCCAGGCTGCCGTAAAGAAAACAAAAAGATGATAAGGGCCGCATACATGGCTGGCGGAATCACGTACAAAATATAATCGTATAGCTTATCATTTTTTGCAGCATCTTCCTCTGTTTGTTCAAGATTAGTTTGGTTAGGTTTAATGAACAATTCGGCTAACGGAATGAATGTATATGACCAGATAACGGGCAAAAAGGTTACGAAGCCGGTATGTGTGAAAGATAGCCAGGCCAGGTAAAAAAGAATGAACGGCGAAGCATATTTAAAGGCGCTGAGCTGCATAATACTAAATTAAGCATTTTGCTGTTAGCGGTTTGAAAGTTACCGCCAAAGCAGGCTGCAAAGGCAGGCCATACTACTGTTGTCAGCCAATTAGCAAAAGGTTACGCTTTACTTTCAATATTTTTATTTTCTGTTTTTAAACTCACATGCACTTTGCCCGTCTTTATTTAAATTTTTTTTAATGGTCGTTACTAACCAGGTTAAAAATCAACATTTGGTATGGCGGGCTGGCTTTGGCCCCGATATTTTCGAAGTTCAGAAACTTGCCGAAATAAACCCGGCTGACCATTTTGCAGCGATGATGAAATCGTCGCAGAAAAAACCCGCCTATATAGACGTAGCCAACGACCTGCTGCAAGGGTTTGTTATGGGAGTAGGTGAGATCATTAAAAACAATAGCCAAAACGCAGAAGCCAGCCAGCAAAAGAAACGGCAATTTGCCAAAGAAAGCCGCGAACGATTAAAGAGTTTGAACCTTCAGTGGCTGGATGAAATGGTGGGATCGCAGGCACAACTACGGGAGAAAATGTCGCTTTTTTGGCATGGGCATTTTGCGTGCCGTAATATTAATATTTTTTTTCAGCAACAATTACTGCACGACATAAGAAGCAACGCCCTTGAAAATTTCGGCGACCTTTTAATGGCGGTTAGTAAAAACGCCGCAATGCTGGCATTTCTTAATAATCAGCAGAATAAAAAATCACATCCAAACGAAAATTTTGCCAGGGAGGTAATGGAGCTTTTTACGCTTGGACGAGGCAATTATACTGAGACCGATGTAAAAGAGGCTGCACGGGCTTTTACCGGGTGGAGCTTTGACCTGCAGGGCGAATTTGTTTTTCGCAGATTTCAACACGATGATGGCATTAAAGCCTTTTTGGGCCGAAAAGGAAATTTTGATGGCGAGGATATTATCCGCATGTTATTGGAAAGAAAAGAAACAGCTGTGTTTATTACGAGAAAACTGTACCGCTTTTTTGTGAACGATTTGCCCGACGAAAATAATGTACAATGGCTGGCCGGCCGGTTTTACCAGGGTAACTATAATATTAGTGCTTTAATGAAAGATATTTTTACCAGTGCCTGGTTTTACGATGCTAAAAATATAGGTTGCCATATTAAGTCGCCGGTTGAGTTAATGGCAGGCGTGCGACGCATTTTGCCGATGGAGTTACAAAATGACGAATCGCAACTTTTATTGCAACGCGCCCTGGGGCAGATATTGTTTTACCCGCCCAATGTAGCCGGGTGGCCAGGCGGTACAAATTGGATTGACAGTTCAGCCCTGATGCTTCGGCTAAGGTTTCCGCAATTAGTTGCCGGTAACGATGTTTTTTCTTTTAACCCAAAAACTGACGACGACCAGCAAATGGGAATGCAGGAAGAGGCCACTCAATTGCGAAACAAACGCAAAAAGCAAATAATGATGGCCATAGGCGCCCGCAATAAGTTTGTAGCAGATATAAACTGGCCGCTTTTTGTAAAGCAATTTGATTCGGTTCCCAAACAGCATTTGCTGAGTGTATTGGAGGCAGTGATGCTACAAACTGCACCAGGTTCCATTTCAAGTGGATTAATTGACAGCGTGGCCAATAAAACCAGCCGTGAAGAATACATAAAATCGACGGCGGTGGCTTTAATGAGTACGCCTGAATACCAGCTTTGTTAGTGGGGGAATGAGGTGGAAGGTTTGAGGTTTGAGGTGTGAGGTTTGAGGTGTAAGGTTTGAGGTTTGAGGTGTGAGGTGTGAGGTGTGATGCTTGAGGAAAAAGGTTTTAGGTAGAAGGTGTAAGGTAATAGACATAAGGAAGGAATGTGGTTAGAGCAGGCTTTTGAAGGGCAGTGGGGCATTGATGGTGGAGATTGGTAACGGATTGCCTGATTTGTTGAGTTTCATTGTTCTTTAGCTCCGTAGGAGCTACCTGTTTGTAGGAAGAATAACAAATAATGGTTTTAGGCTCCGTAGGTGCCTCCTGTGAATAAGAGGTGTTAAGAGAAATGGTTAATTGGCAAAATTAATAACGCACCCTAAAGGAAAAAGACATTGATTATGCTATGGAGTCGCTTTCTAATCGGCTTCAATGTGGTTAGCCGGAATGGACAATTTTTTATAACGCTATTTTAAAAGTGAGTTGGTATGTTAATTAAACGCAGGGGATTCATACAATTGGGGTCATTAGCGTCGGCTTCTTTAATGATGCCGAAATTTTTAAAAGCCTTTGAAAGGCCCATGATGGTTCCTCCGGGCAACAAGGTAGTGGTGGTATTACAGTTAAGCGGTGGTAACGATGGATTGAATACCGTCATCCCTTTTAGTAATGATATTTACTACCGCCAAAGGCCGAGGCTGGGCATTGAAAGATCAGCCGCCTTGCGCCTTACCGATGAAGCCGGCCTTCATCCTGCATTAACCGGATTTAAGACGTTGTACGACGACGGCAGCCTGGGCATTATAAACAATGTAGGTTATCCCAATCCCGACCGCAGCCATTTTAGAAGCATGGATATTTGGCAAACCGCCAGTGAAAGCAGCGAGTATCTGAATACCGGCTGGGTGGGGCGTTACCTGGATGCCCAATGTGCCGGATGTGATAAACCGACACAGGCATTGGAAATAGATGATGTATTAAGCCTTGCGTTAAAAGGCGATAAAATAAAAGGGCTTGCCTTAAAAGATCCGCGCCGGTTATATGGCACCAGCAACGAGCAGTTTTTTAAGAATCTTTCAAAGAGTCATGCAAACCATCACGACGAACAACCGGTAGATTACCTGTATAAAACCATGGCTGGTACACTCAGCAGTGCCGATTACATTTTTCAGCAAAGTCGTCTTCATCCTTCTGCAACGGAATACCCCAAGAGCGAGCTGGGAAATAGCTTAAAGACCATTTCGTCGTTAATATTATCCGACATCAATACAAAAATTTATTACGTAAGCCTGGGCAGTTTTGATACGCACGTAAACCAGCAAAACCAGCAGGAGCGATTGTTTACCGAAATGAACGATGCGGTTTCAGCGTTTGTAAAAGACCTGAAAGCAAACAACAGATTTGAAGATGTGCTGCTGTTTAGCTTCAGCGAGTTTGGACGAAGGGTGGCACAGAATGCAAGCGGCGGAACCGACCATGGCACTGCTAATAATATGTTTATGGTAAGCGGAGGTTTAACGCAAAAAGGGCTGATCAACGACCTGCCCGATCTTACTAATTTAACCGATGGCGATTTGAAGTTTTCTGTAGATTTTAAGCAGGTATATGCCACCATATTAAATAAATGGTTACAGGTAAACGACGAACAAATATTGGGAAGCAGGCATGCTCATCTCAATTTTGTTTAAGGCCGCATTTAAACGCCAAATTGCCTTAAGTGGTGATCAAGATGCATCCAGGTAAATGTGCCCCATTTATTGCGCGTAAGATTGCCAAAGTAAGGATGATGGGTTTTAAAGTCGCCTTTGAAATCAACGAAAGTTTGCACCATGGAGTTATAACTCTCCCGTTCTACGGGCAGTAATAAGCCGGTTATATTGTTTTTTTTGACGTCAAGCTGTTTGGTTGTTTTTGCTCCTTTGGGAAATGCCTTTATGAAATTGAGCATGGCAAATCGTGCTATCTTCTGTTTGATAGTTGTGGGCTTGTAACTGTCTTGCTGAATCAGCGTGGCTTTTAGGGCTTCGCTGCAGTGGCGCAGCATTTCCGCCGCATTCATTGTGCCCCACAAAGGCGCTGATTCTTCAGTTAATTGCAGGGATCTATTCAGGATTTCCTGTTTCGCCGCTTCATCAAAAATATTTTTTTTCATAAGGGAGTGTTGTTGTTTTCTCTGCCAAATTAAAATGGGATAAACCGAATGGCAGGGTATATTTTTAATTAATTAAGCCATTCACTATTCGTTGTTTACTATTCGCTTTTTATTATTTATCCACAACTACTCATATTTATGCTTTTCAGTCTTAGGAAATCATATCTGCCTCATACTTCATTGTTCACACTGTTCACTCTTAATTTTTCACTATTCACTCTTCACTGTTCACTCTTCATAATTCATTATTCGTTTTTCAGCTTATATTGCCCATCCATTTGCGTAATACAGGGACAAATAAAATAAATACAACGCCCAGGAAAATTGACCACAATGCGATCATGTTTAAAATGTTTGCATAGTAAGGCAAAGACTCTACCGGATTATTGGCTGCAGCAATTTCTGCCGGCACACTCATTAAAGCGCCAATTTTGGCAGCCAGAAATTCGCCAATCGCACTGGCAAAAAACCATATGCCCATCATCATTGAAACTATTTTTTCCGGCGACAATTTAGTGATCATTGACAGGCCAATGGGCGAAAGGCACATCTCTCCGGCAATAATAAAAAAGTAACCACCAACAAAAGTACTCAACGGTATCAGGCCCGTATCGTTGCCGACAATACTACCCAGATAAAAAACGTAAAAGCCAATACCCAAAAGAATAAGTGCCAGCGCAAACTTCATAGGTGTTGACGGATCTTTTCCCCTTTTAGCGAGCCAGGGCCATAACCATGCAAACAGAAAACTTAGAATGATTACCCAGGCTGGTGGCAGAAAATTATTGACTGCTAATGCAGGCAATTCCGTGTTGCCTACGTGCATGTTTACGTTGCGCATGGCAAAAAGGTTTAGCGACCCTGAATATTGTTCGTAAAATGCCCAGAACAGCATGGAGAAAACGATCATTACCAATGCCGCCAGCAGCTTAAATTTTTCGATCTTTTCAAGCTGGAAAGCTATAAAAATAATATACCCCAAAGAGGCAATGCCCAGGCCAAACATAATATAATTCATTACATGATACCGGTTAAAAAGCGCCACCACTAAAGGTATTAATGCCAACGAACCGATGTAGATCAGATGCTCGGTGGTGATAAATGCCAGCCTCGGTTTTTTTAACAATGAAATATCGGGCGGTAGCCCTTTGTCTTGTAAAGATGATTTGCCTAAGGTAAAAACAATGAGCCCCAGCACCATGAAAATGCCAGCCAGCCCAAAACCATAATGCCAGTTTATTTTTTGACCAACGTAACCGCAGAGCAAACCGCCCAGCGCGGCGCCAATATTTATACCCATATAAAAAATGGTAAAACCGCTGTCTTTGCGCGGGTCGTTATTATCGTACAAAGTACCTACCAGGCTGCTGATGTTGGGTTTAAAAAAACCATTGCCGCAAATTATAAATGCCATACCCAGAAAGAAACTCCAGTCTTGCGGAACAGCTAAAACAAAATGCCCAATGGTCATTAAGATGCCGCCAAAAGTAATGGCCCTTCTATAGCCCAGGAAACGGTCGGCCAGCATGCCGCCAAACATGGGCATCGTATATACCAGGGCGGCATACGATCCCAAAATGGCATAGCCCTTTGGTTCATCAAATTTTAACTCAGTAACCATATAAGCCAGCAGCAAGGCCTTCATACCATAGAACGAAAAACGCTCCCACATTTCGGTAAAAAACAAGAGGTATAACTGACGCGGATGTTTTTGCGAGGGAGTTGCTGGTTTTGAGATCGGTTCGTTCAGATCCATACTATACTGCGTTAAAACTTTGCATTTAATTTTTAGGACTTTAGTTTCCGGGGATGCAGATACAGGTATTTACCAACGGGATATTTCTGGTCTGCCCCTATTTATTAATTGTTGTTCAGTTTTTTCGTAAGCAGGTTAACTTCTTTAATTAAAAGCGGAAAGGCAGGCTCGGGCATGTTGCCGTGGTTAAAACCCTGCAATTCGTATAAGGTGGTATGTTTATGGCCTGCCAGTTTCATCATGCGGTTCAGGTAGGCATTTTCTTCATACCGGCCCAGGAGTTCCATTTCGCGGTCGCCTGTTATCAGCAGCATGGGCGGGGCATCGGCACGCACAAAATAGAGCGGAGAATATTGATCAATCGTAGGCTGAACATCTGGAATACCCTGTTCTTTTCTAACGGTAAAATGTGTTACGGCCTGCCCACTAAAAGGAATTAAACCAGCAATAGAATTGGCGTCGATATTATATTTGGCAAGGTACTTTTTATCGAGGGTGATCATCATGCCCAAATAACCACCGGCGGAGTGGCCGCTTACGAAAATCAGCCGTTTGCTTCCCCCATAATTGCCCATATTATTAAAGGCCCAGGCTACCGCGGCGGCGGCATCTTCAATGTAGGCCGGAGCATTCACTTTTGGAGAAAGACGGTATTTTACACCCACCACTGCAAAGCCCTTATTTTTTAAAGCTTCGGGTATTTCTTTGTCGCCTGCGGTAATGCCGCCCCCATGAAACCAAACGATAGTGGCAACGTCTTTCGCATTTTTCGGATAATAAATATCCAGCAGGCATTGAGATGCCTTGTAGGCATCGGTGTTATTTTCGGCCGCCGAATAGTAGGGAATATTTTTTTCTGTTACGTACGGCTGCTGCGCTTTTGCTTTAACAGCACTAAGCAGTAGTAATACAATGATCAACCTTTTCATAATAGATAAATTTTAAAGGTGGGGCCAATAAAATAATGATTGGTAAATGTTGTGTGTGAATGTATTAACAAAAGCTGAGAATAAGCGTTTCAGGAACACAAGGGTGCATTTCAAGTTTTCGCAGGTAATAAGCGCTTCCCCTGCCATTCGTCAACCTGATTACGACTCTGGCTTGCATCTGAGGATTGCTTCCCCGCCAGAAGAAGCGGGGCAGGCTGTGTCTGCCAATGACACAATTTTAGTCTGATTAATTTATGGTTCACGGTAATTATACATACCGTCGATTTTTCACGCAAAGACACAAAGGAAAAACCACGCAAAGGACGCAAAGGAAAATCTATGAATAATAAAATTAATATACTTATGCATCTTTGCGTGAAGCTCTTGGCGGCTTTGCGTGAAAACATGCCGTCTTAAAAATCCATTCAAATAAGGTACGCAT
>JBBRCW010000325.1:0-7783 GCA_038204535.1 Chitinophagales bacterium
AAGGTTCATTTGTTGCTCGAATCTTTGGCGCATATTGAAGAATTTATATGCGAATCTCGGACAAAAAAAAGCTACAATGCAGCATTATCAACACCTGTGAACAAATATTCAAACACTAAATTTTCTTGAAATCCATTACCATTAAAGGATGCGTAGTTTTCTTGCAGACACTACATACGAAACAATAATGTAATTGCACAGGGTGGAGGTGCAGGTGCATCCACCAGTATCATCGGTTCTGCCACTTCCGCTCAACCATATTATCCATTGTATAATCCTGACGGTAGCTACTTCGTGTACCAGAACATCGATGCCTCTACGGACCTCTATAACCCGGTGGCCCTTGCATTGGAAAAAACAGACGTTTCCTCATTAACCCGTATACTCAGCAATGTGAATGCGGAGTACCAAATTTTAGAAGGGTTGAAAGTAAATGTGATGCTGGGAGCGACTATCAACAATTCAAAAGGGTCTAATTTTTGGCCGCAACTTCCTGTGTTCCATAACAGGGCTGCTGAAGGTTCTGACTTTGCTTCTTCAGGATATAACTGGATTGCAGAATATACTGCTAACTATAACAGGAACTTTGGTAAGCATAGTATCGCAGCACTTGCAGGTTATACCGTTCAGGAAGATGTGGTGGATGCAAATACTATGACGAGTAATAATTTTCCAAATAATCTTGTTCCAACACTAAGTGCTGTAAGTGGAATTATAACTACCGGTACTGCTACGCGTGCCGAGTGGTCTATTGTATCAGAACTGGCGAGGATAAACTATGGTTTTGATGGAAAATATCTTTTAACCGCTTCCATAAGAAGAGACGGTTCCTCCCGCTTTGGTGCAAACAACAAATACGGTGTGTTCCCTTCGGCTGCTGTTGCCTGGCGCATAAGCGATGAAGCCTTTATGCAGAAAGTGCCCGTGTTGAGCCTGTTAAAAGCCAGGATCAGCTATGGCAAAACAGGAAATAATAATATAGGCAACTATGCTTCCTTATCTACCATCAACTATATAAAATACACAACAGGTGGTGTAGCGGTAGGCGGCTTTGCACCGGGTGTTATCCCCAACCCAAACCTTACCTGGGAAACGCAACAACAGGTAAATGGTGGCCTTGACATTGGTTTGTTTAAAGGCCGTTTAAATCTTACGATTGACCGGTTTATATCCCGTAACAAAGACCTTTTATTGAACGTAAATGTGCCTACGGCCTCGGGCTTCTCAACAGCTTTGCAAAATATTGGTGAAGTGCAAAACACCGGTTGGGAGTTTGTGGTGAATTCCATAAACACAGAGGGTAAATTCAGCTGGTCAACCGACTTCAACATTACCGCTTATAAAAACAAAGTGCTTAGGTTAGGCCCTTCAGGCGACCCCATCATTTCGGGTAACAACATCACCCGCATTGGTCAGCCCATTGGAATGTTTTACGGCTATATAACAGATGGCATTTTTAAGAATGCTGCCGAACTTGCCGCCGGTCCAATCTACAACAAGGGACTTGCTGATGCAACAAGAGTGGGCGATATCAGGTTTAGAGATATAAGCGGCCCAAATGGTAAACCTGATGGTTTAATTACGAACGCTGATCTTTCCATTATGGGTTCGCCTTACCCTGATTTTTATTACGGTATGACCAACCGGTTTGGATACAAGAACTTAAACTTAAGCGTAAATATCGCGGGCTCGAAGGGCAACCAGATTTACAGCAACGCCATGGTCATTTACAGACTCATCCGGTCGCGCAGCAGAACACTTGCTACCGAAGCCAATTATTGGAAATCCGAAGCTGACCCAGGCGATGGCAACACAGTACGCCCTAATGATCTGCCAAAGGGAGGTCTCCGCTTACCAAGTACCCGTTATATGGACACCGGATCCTTTTTAAGGGTGAATAACATTACGCTTAGTTATACGCTGCCTGCTAATATTGCCCAAAGTTTGTCATTAGCTTCCGTAAGAGTGTATGCCAGTGCAAACAATGCTTTCACCATCACTAAAAATCTTTCTTTCAACCCCGATGTAAGTAACAGTGGTAATTCGCTCAACCCGGGAATTGATGCCAATAACTATCCCATACCAAGAAGTATTATGTTCGGGTTAAACGTAGGGTTTTAAGAAAGATTTTATTATAAACATTTAGAAATAGACAATGAAAAAGATACGCACCTTTCTATGCATGGCATCAATACTATTGATTGCATCATGCAGTAAAAGCTTTATTGAAAAAAAACCGGTTTCGGCAGTTACAACAGATGCTTTGTATAAGACTGATAAAGATTTTCAGGATGCAGTAATTGGCGTTTACCACGCTATTAGAACTCCTTATGCCAATATGTGGCAGTATGGTGATATTCGGGGTGATGATGCATTTATACAGGTTTCAAACCAACCCAGTACCACCAATGTGGATGTATTTTCTATTAACAGCAGTGATGGCTTGTTGAATTCTACCTGGGCCAATTATTACATTGCTATCAACAGGGCTAATAATGTGATTACCCGTATCGAGAGTACAGATGTAGCCGTGGTAAAAAACAAGGACCGGTACATCGGCGAAGCAAAATTCTTAAGGGCATTGGCCTACTTTGACCTGGTGCGCATTTTTGGAGACGTGCAGATGATTACCGGTGTACCCACAATAGAGGAAACGCTTAAAACCCCCCGCACTCCCGTTGCTACCATTTACTCAGAAGTAATTATTAAAGACCTGTTAGATGCTGCTACCAAACTTCCGGTTTCCAACACCGGTACTGAAGTTGGTAGAGCAACCCGTGGTGCAGCCAAAGCTATTTTAGGAAAAGTGTACCTGACCATAAAGGACTTTCAGAAATCTGAGGCTGTGTTAAAGGAATTAACCGCACCACCGTATACTTATGCTTTGTTGCCAAACTTCAACGACCTGTACGACTACACCAAAAATGAACACCACAGCGAGTACATTTTCGACATTGAATATGAAGAAGGAATGGGCGGATTAGGTAGCGTATTTACCAATTTTTTTATGCCCAATGTTACTGCCATGCTTAACTATTATGGTATAAGAGGAGGCTTTAACGAATCCTTATCGCCCACCAGGTTGTTTGTTGATTTGTGGAACCCTACCGACAAGCGTAAAGATGTTACCGTACAATGTTGTGGCACGTGGACCAATCCCACCACCGGTGCAGTGGTAACCTTCAACTCAACTACCGCTCAGTCATACACCAAAAAATACATCACCCCTGTAAATACCGGAAGTGATAGCAGGGCAAACTGGAAAGTAGTTCGTTATGCAGATGTATTACTAATGTTGGCCGAAGCCATGAACGAGAACGGTAAAACACAGGAAGCACTGGACCCGTTAAACAAAGTACGTACCCGCGCCGGCTTGCCCAACTATTCCAACTTAACACAGGCAGAGAGTAGGGATGCAGTAGCATTGGAGCGCAGGTTTGAGCTGACTTTTGAGGGCCACAGATGGTTTGACCTGGTAAGAACAGGCAAAGCTTTAAATGCTTTAACTCCTGTTGGAATGAAAGACTATATGATTGTTTTTCCTGTGCCTTTGAGCCAGGTGCAGGTAATGAATAATCCAACAATTTTTAACCAGAATACCGGTTACAATTAAATTATTCGGTGCTTAAAAAATAATATAAGTCACTATTTATTTAAAAGAATTAATAAGGTTATACCATGCACAGAAGAGAATTTATAAGAAACAGCGGGTTAATAGGTGGTGCGGTTGCAGTGTCGGGCCCCAAAGCAATGGCCGGCATAATGCCAGCCAATGACGCACCCTGGTTTGATAAAGGCATGCGTTGGGCTCAATTGGCTTTTGTTGAAAGTGATCCCGGCAATTACGATCCCGATTTCTGGTTAAATTATTTTAGAAAAATTCATGCTGATGGCGTGCTGTTGAGCGCTGGTGGTATTGTTGCCTTTTACCCTACAGATATACCGTTTCATCACCGGAGCGACTGGCTGAATAACAAAGATGTATTAGGGTATCTTGTAAAAGAATGCCGTAAGATGAATATGTCGGTAGTGTTAAGAACGGATCCGCATGCTACCAGGCAGGATATGTATGATGCGCATCCCGACTATATAGCCGTAACGGCCGATGGGCAGAAGCGCCGCCACTGGGCCAATCCCGATTTATGGGTCACTTGTGCGCTGGGGCCCTATAATTTTGATTTCATGACCACCGTCAATCATGAGATCATGGATCGCTATCAGCCGGATGCCATCTTTTCTAACCGCTGGCACGGCCATGGTGTTTGCTATTGCCAGCACTGCAAAAAAAACTTTAAAGCTGCTTCCGGCCTCGACTTGCCACCCACCTCAGAGCGGCTGGATCCCACCTACCAAAAATGGGTGGCATGGCAAACCGACCGGTTAAAAGAATTGTGGTTTTTGTGGGATGGTGAGATCAGGAAGCAAAAATCAACTTCACGATTCATCCCCAATGGTTTTCCCGATAAGCTTTTAACAGGCAAACATTCCGATTTCTTTTTTGCAGACCAGCAGGCACGCAGGGGAGTAATTCCGCCCTGGGCCAATGCACGTGGCGCCAAAGAGTTAAGGGCCGGCCTGGGCATGAAACCATTGATAGGCATATTTAGTATCGGGATAGAAGAGGAATACCGCTGGAAGGATTCGGTGCAGAACGACGCGGAAATCCGAATTTGGGTTGCCGAAGGTGTTGCAGGCGGCATGAAGCCATGTTTTGTAAAATTTGGCGGCGTTATTTATGACAAGCGCTGGATGGACGCCGTAGCTACAATGTACCAGGGTTATTATAAAAATGAAAAATACCTGCGTAATACGGCTCCGATAGCAAATGTTGGGGTATTATATTCTGAGCAAACCAATTTAAAGTATGGCGGTCAGCCCTGGCAGCAAAACAGCCGCGACCATGAGACCGGTATGTATCACGCTTTGGTTGAAGACAGTATGCCCTTTGAAATGGTAAACGACAAGATGCTGGACAAGGAGCAGCTAAAACCATTCAAGCTTTTAATTTTACCAAACATTGCTGCTTTGTCCAACGAACAATGCAGCCAGTTAAAAGCATTTGTCGAAAATGGCGGCAGCCTGGTTGCAACTTTCGAAACATCGCTGTACGATGAAAATGGTAAAGCAAGAAAGAATTTCGCGTTGGCCGATTTGTTTGGGGTGGATTACGACAATGGGGTAGAAGGGCCGATGCGTAACAGCTATCTTACTTTAAACAACAATGAATCCAACATTGCCTATAAACAATTATTTGAAGGACTTGAAAATACGCCCCGCGTAATCAACACGGTTTATCGCGCAAAGGTCAAGCCAACCATGGCCTTTCCCGATCCGGTAACGCTTATACCATCGTATCCGGATTTACCTATGGAAGATGTATTTCCAAGGATCGCAAAAACCGACGACAGGCAAATTTACCTGCGGCAAGTTGGTAAAGGCAGGGTGGTGTACATACCCGCCGATATCGACCGTACGTTCTGGCAAATGCTAAGTTCAGATCATTCTAAACTGATGCGCAATTCAATTCGCTGGGCCTTAAATGAAACACCGATCGTTACTATAAAAAGCAAAGGCGTGGTAGATGTTGCGGTTTGGCGGCAAAAAAATTCGATGACCGTTCACCTGGTTAACTTAACCAACCCTATGATGATGAAAGGTCCTTTCAGGGATATTTTTCCGGTTAACGGGGCGGTGGACATTAAAGTGCCATCCAATGCAAAGGTAGCGGGGGTACACCTGTTAATGGCGGGAACGAAACCTGCATTTCAGAACAACAATGGCACCATAACACTGCAGGTTCCAAATATTGAGACACATGAAATTGTTGCAATTGATTTTGCATAATTTTTTCGCATAGCAGGTTCGTTTTAGTTTGAGAGTGGTAAAAATGGGGGATTGGCAAGATCCCCCTTTACCAAACTTTCTGCAACCCGACCTATTTGCATACATTAGCGTAGCCTTGCCTTGGGTAAACATTATTTCAGGTATTTAAATCACTCAACTCTTAAACCAAGAACTGTTTATGGTCTGGAAACAAGTAATAGATCCTTTTAACAATATCGGCCTTTCGGCCCTGGTAGCCGTCATTCCGATTCTCGTCATTTTCTGGGCGCTTATCATCAAAAAAATGAAAGGTTACAAGGCAAGCATTCTTGCTACCACGGTGGCCATAATTATAGCCATAGCCGTTTATGGAATGCCTGTTAAGCTTGCCCTGCTTTCTACGGCAAATGGTGCTTTGTATGGGTTGTTTCCCATATGCTGGATCATTATTTCGGCGGTCTTTCTTTTTAATCTTACGGTAAAAAGCGGCCAGTTCGAGATCATCAAGCATTTTATGGCGGGTATTACCAGCGACCGGCGGATACAGGCATTGTTAATTGCATTTTCGTTCGGTTCGTTTTTAGAAGGTACTGCAGGCTTTGGCGCACCAGTGGCAATTACCGCTGCCATGCTGGTGGGGCTGGGTTTTAATCCTTTGTATGCCGCGGGAATTTGCTTAATTGCCAATACGGCTCCCGTTGCTTTCGGCGCCATAGGTATTCCCATCACAGTGGCTTCGCAGGTGTCTTCAATACCCGAGATGGCTATTTCTCAAATGGTAGGGCGCACACTGCCCATACTGTCTATTATGTTGCCTTTTTACCTGGTTGTATTGATGTCAGGCTTTAAAAAAACCATGGAAATATGGCCGGCAGTCCTGATAAGCGGCTTTTCTTTTGCCCTGCTGCAATTCTTGTCATCAAACTATTTAGGTCCGGCGTTGCCCGATGTTATTGCCGGCCTGGGTTCTATCATCATCCTTATTATATTTTTGCGGTTTTGGAAACCAAAGACTACCTGGCGGTTTGCCAACGAACCTGAACCAACAATCCACACCGACGTTTCATATTCAACGGGAGAAATCATCAAAGCATGGTCACCATTTATATTGCTGACCATCATGATCATTGCATGGGGAATGCAACCCATTAAGGAAGTTTTGAATGCAGTTGGAATGGTGCAGTTTGAATTTCCGGGATTGCACAATGTAATTATTGATCAAAACAGCACTGCGCTTCCGCATATTTATAAATTCAACTACTTGTCTGCTTCGGGCACTGCTATTCTCCTTGCTGCCATTATATCTATCCCGGTAATGGGTATGAAGTTTTCGGAAGGATTAAAGATATTTGGAAGCACGCTAAAACAATTAAGGTTTCCTATAGTGACCGTTGCGGCTGTATTAGGTTTTGCCTATATTTTAAACGATTCGGGCATGACCATTACCATGGCTGAGGCGCTTGCCAATACAGGGGTGTTGTTTCCTTTCTTTGCACCGGTGCTTGGGTGGCTTGGGGTATTTATAACTGGTTCCGATACTTCGGCTAATGCCTTGTTCGGAAAATTACAGGCGGCAACAGCTACTTCTATCGGCGTGGATCCTGTAATAACTGTTGCGGCAAATGTATCGGGTGGAGTAGTTGGTAAAATGATCTCACCGCAATCCATAGCAGTAGCAGCCGCTGCCGGGCATCTGGTAGGCCATGAGTCTGAATTGTTTAGGTTTACGGTTAAGCACAGCTTCATCATGTTACTTTTCATATGTGTTATAGTACTGGCTCAGGCATACGCGTTTACATGGGTTATTCCGCAATACCATAAAATATCACAGTCTGTTGCTGCCGTAACGCCCGATCTTTCAAAAGGCTATGGATACCTTGTTGCCCTGGCTGTAGTTCTGGTGGCATTTTCGACCGCCATCATCCTGCTGGTGCGAAACAAAATTAATAAAGCAAAAACC
>JBBRCW010000326.1:0-7709 GCA_038204535.1 Chitinophagales bacterium
GCAATAAATAGTAGAACCGGTAAAATCTAAATTCTTAACTTGTGTCATGGGTCTCTGTTTATAAAGTGATTAATTGATTTTTAACTCAACCTTCAATTTACACTTTTTACAGGACCCTTTTCTCATACATGAGACCTTGTGGTGTAGGAATTCTAGTGAGCAGGTCTAACCATTTATCATTTAGTACAATTCAGCATCAGGAAACTTTATTCACCTGATATGTTTTACTACAAATATTCTTTACCAATTAGTTAATCATCGTGATGTTCTTCGGCCCGCTTCTTTGCCGGCACAAAAAAATTTCTAATTTCTTGTAATACTTTCCTTCCCACTGCCACTAACCATAAAAAAAAGTTTATGAAAGAAACTACTTCTTCACCTCCCAGGGAATGGAAAGGTTTTAACCGGTGGGCTTACGGTGCCTTCCTTATGTTGGTAGCCTACTTTGCACTTAGCGGCCAATATTCCGACGCTATTATCAATCTTGGCATTGCCCTCGTTTTCGATCCCTTTGATACAACTGTAACGTGGGCAAAGCGGCCGCTCTGGCAACGTGCCTGGATGTTGGTACACCTGGCCATTCTGCTGGTTGGCTTTTGCTTCCTCATTTTCTAATAAGCCATTTTATCACTTTTAAAAACATGTAAACATGAAACAACTGTTTCTGGCGCTATCGTATTGCCTGCTTGTAACCCTGAATGTACAGGCACAGCCACCCAAAATTCAAAATGCATTGTTATGGAAGGTATCGGGTAAAGACATGCAAAAACCTTCGTACCTGTTTGGCACATTTCACCTGCTTACCAATGCTTTTACTGACACTATACCCGCTGTGCTGCAGGCGTACCGGCAGGCTGATAAAGTGATAGGTGAGCTGGTACTGGATGAAACCCC
Organism: Chitinophagales bacterium; assembly: GCA_038204535.1. GTDB lineage: Bacteria > Bacteroidota > Bacteroidia > Chitinophagales > Chitinophagaceae > Segetibacter. The sequence continues at coordinate 895 of JBBRCW010000326.1, forward strand.
GCAGGCACCTATGATGGAAGCTGCCATGCTGCAAGGCACTACCCTTAAAGAATTGATGCCCCCACCTGCATATGCAAATGCGGCAAAATGGTTTAGCACCGAAGCAGGTATAGAACTTTCGCAACTTGACAAACTAAACCCGATGGCGATAATGACCACTGCAATGGCCATTACACAGCAAAAACATTTTCCCAATCCATCAGGCGCTATACAATTGGATAGCTGGTTTCAGCAATCGGCTAAAAAAGATGGCAAGGCCGTGGCCGGGCTCGAAGATGTGAAAGTGCAAATAGATGCTTTGTTTAAAAAAATATCTTACCAGCGGCAAACAGAATTGCTTGCCGAAATGTTAAGTGATGGAGTACAACTGCAAGACAGCATGCGCCTGATGTACAATGCCTACCTGGCAAAAGACCTGCAAACGCTGGAAGCGCTGATGTACCGGGGCACGTATAGCCCCAACGAAATAAAGGTGCTGCTGGACGACCGGAACAATGCCTGGCTTAAGCAACTGCCCGGCATGATGCAAAAGGAAGCACTGTTTATAGCTGTTGGCGCGCTACACCTTACCGGATCAACCGGCATGGTAGAAGGCCTGCGCAAGATGGGCTACACAGTTACACCCGTCCACTTTTGATGCTGCATGAACCAAAACGAATTTATACATTTGGGAGCGAGACCCTTTGAGCAAAGATACCATAGGCGCGATAACTGTTAAACCGGAAGATGATGAAATGCTTAGGATGCTATACTGAAGTAAAAAAAGGCTATTGCGTGGCATGCCGCAAAAAATTGTTTGACAAAGCAAAGGTTCCGGATGTATTATTATTTGATGCACCTAAGGCAGATAACCTCGCAGTTTTCCAGGTACATTCAAGGCGGCTTTCAATCTCGGGAGTACAGCTAAAATACTCTTTAAGGCTCCAAAACGGAGCGCTTACGCTTGAGGATGAGCATGGCCAGTACATTTTAAAACCTGTTTCTCCGGCCAAACAGTTATTAAATATTGACGATGCTCCTGAAAATGAGCACCTCACCATGCAGATTGCCGAACAGGTTTTTGGTATAAACACCGCAGCAAATGCGCTTATACATTTCAGAGATGGACAGCCCGCTTATATTACAAAACGATTTGACGTAAAACCTGATGAGCGCAAATTTATGCAGGAAGATTTTGCCCAGTTAACCAACCGTACAAAACATACACATGGCGAAACCTTTAAGTATGAAGGCAGTTATGAAGAAATAGGCTTGCTGGTAAAAAGATTTGTCGCGGCCTCGGCTCCCGCCCTCGAAAAATTCTCCCGTTTAATTGTATTCAACTACATTATTTCAAATGGCGATGCACATTTAAAAAACTTTTCTCTTATCCGGGATGATACAGGTGAATACCATTTAGCACCCGCCTATGATCTGATGAGTACCGTTATACATACGCCCCACGAATCCGATACAGCCATGAACTTGTATTCCGATGATATAAACACAGATTTTAATGCTGCCCACGGGTATTATGGCCGCGAAAATTTTATGGAGTTAGCCAGGCGGCTGGGTATAATAGAAAAGAGGGCCTTGAGAATACTGGACCATTTTACAACTCTGTCAGAAGCAGTTATTCACTTTATACAAAATTCATTCTTATCGCCCGCTGCTAAAAAAATATACCTGTCATCCTATATAGATAAACTTAAGAGGGTTCAATAAGAATCCATAAGTTTCTTTGCAGCATCCACTAAAATTAGTAAAAGCTAATGCAACTCAGCGGAATGGGAAAAGCATAGCTAACGACTAAATGAATTATTATACAGCAATAAAAAACATTCCGCTTGAATGAATAAAGTTGTTCCAGGTTTATTAAATCTGCACAGTAACTTATCTAAATTTTTTCCCTTTACCCGGTGTTTCCGATGTTCCGCATCTGTGTTGTGCAGTCCCTAAAAAACCGAGATTTTATTTAAGGGTAGAAGCTTTTCAATAGACAACCGACTCTGCTAACTGCGAATTGTAAATATTGAAATTCTACAGTTCAAACTGCAACTCAGTCTTGCCAAAAGGCAGGAGAAGCAACAGGAAGCGTCGGACTGAATCATAGAAGCGATGATCCCGATAGCTATCGGGACTGTAATGGAAATGGAGCGAAGGGTTCAGCTCATTCGTTTGCACTAAGAAAGACCAAATGGAGAAATCTGCGGACGATCAAGTTTAGTTCAATGAAGCGTAAAATTCTTTTTAAACTGAATGAGAAGAGCCCCCGCAAAAGGCGGGGAGGCTGTGTGAGGTGAGAGTCTCAAGCACGGTTCTGTGAGGGGCTTGGGCTGAAATGCCCTTGCCTATTCGACTGTTTCCCGCAGCCGAGCCGTAGCATGGTCTTCCCATGAACGGGACAAGTTGTGACCAGCGACTGTAGCGTGGATGTAGACGAGCCAGAAATTAAAGATGAGCATCCCTTTCTTATGTCGTTGGTGACAATACTAGCGACGGCAATCGCAATAGTGCCATACATGGTCAGGACCAAAAGCAGGATCGGCCGGATTTTCCTTTGGTTCAGGCGAGGTTTTCATAGCTAGGCTTAGTGTGTTGGCTGAGACCCCGCGCTGCATGCTGGGGTCCCTTGGCAAACGCACAAGGCCTTTGAAGGAGACCCCAGCAGGACGAAAAGAAGTCTACGGCTTTGTCTAAGCCTTGTAGGCTTTTACTGATGCGGTTGCCATGATTATCGCTATTGCGTGTCCGATACCAACAGCCCTTTGTTCATATATATTTGCAGGTGAAGAACACCTGCAAAGGCGGAAAGCTTTGTGTGTTGGGTGAGACCATGCGCTGCAAGCCGGGGTCCCTTGGCAAACGCACATGGCCGTTGAAGGAGACCCCAGCAGGACGAAAAGAGCTTACAATGATGTGCTCGTAATCATTTAAAAATCGATACACTTAACATTCAAATTTTTTTATTTAGAAAACTAGTCAACACATCAAGGCCCCAATGCTTTTCACCACAGTAGTATAAAAGCCAAATTGAAAAACCTCGTCGGGAAGGGGATGTAATCCTTCCCGACTGGCTTTTTTTGTTACTTTTTTTTCCACAAAAAAAAGTAAAGAGAGTGCAATCAAATTGCCGATCGATCTCACTGTCATTCCCAATTTTTCCTGAGTCCCCTTTGTGGGTGATTCAGCAGAAAGGCAATAATTACTCAGCGCCTCATTTTAAAACAATATCCTTAACTAAATGACATTGCCGTTAAAGCCCTATCTTATTTCCCTGTAGCAATTGCGCTTTACCCGCCCAGTTGTTCGCCATAGGATCATTGCGTGCTTTCAAATCGGCATATAGATCCGTTCGCAGCGTTGCTACCACCTGTTGGTTTGCCGGTAAGGATATCACGTTGTTCATCTCAAAAGGGTCGTTCTGCAAATCGTATAATTCATCTACATCCGTAAGGTTCCAAATATATTTCCAGCGTCCGCTTCGTATCATTCGCTGCACGTATAAACCAAACTGTTGGCCGTTGTAATTGCTAAAGGCATATTGCCGCCAGGTGGTGGGTTGCCGGCCCTGCAACAATGGCACCAGCGATGCGCCCTGCGATTGCCCGAAATCCACCCCCGCTATTTGCGGAATGGTAGCCGACAGGTCGAGAGAATTGATCACAAATTTATCGCACCTGCTACCGGGTTTCACAACGCCTTTCCACTGTACGATCAGGGGCACATGTACCTCTTCTTCATACATCACGTAATGCTTGTCCATCATACCATGACTGCCACCGGCGTCGCCATGGTCGGCGGTAAAAATGATGACGGTATTTTTTGAAAGTCCGAGGCGGTCGAGTTCGTTCAACACGCGACCAATGGCGTCGTCTGTTTGGGAGATCATGGCCAGGTAATGTTGTTTGTACACCGCCCAATCGCTCCAGGTAAACGATTGTATGCCCCAGTTATACAACTGTTGCTTTTGTATGTAAGGCTTTTGTTTAAAACTGTCGGGGAAGTTGCCCCAGGGCTTCATACTATTCAACGGATACCTGTTTATAAACTGTTGTACCGGGTTACAGGGCAAATGAGGCTCTACAAAATCGAGGCGCATGTGCCATGGTTTTTGTGCAGTGGCATATTGTTGTACCTGGTTGATAGCCTGCTGTGCCAGCCAATGGGTGTGCGTTGTATTAAGCGGCGCAGGATCGGTACCACCCAACCATACAAAATTTTTATTTATTGGAACGATGGCAGGCAACTGCTCAGTCTTTCGCCACTGGTTGTACTGTTGTTCGTTTACATAATGATCGAACCCAAAATCGAGCGGTGTTTTTGTGGGATGTACATGCCACTTACCTATGTACGACTGGTTGTACCCGGCACGGTGCATGACTTCAGTAAACGTTGGAGAAGCAAAGGTGGCGACTGGTAAAGTAATATCGTAATTCCACAGGCCCTTGTGTTGCTCGGGCCATAAACCGCTTAAGAATGTCTGCCTGGTAGGGCAGCAGGTGGGTATGGGTGTAAAGGCATTGGTGAATACCATACCGTCCGCCGCAAGCTTATCGAGGTTGGGCGTTTTTACCTGCGAATTGTTTATACCAAGGCAATCGTACCTGAACTGATCGCATTGTATAACCAGTATGTTTGGTTTTTGTGAAGAAGAAATTTTTTGGGCAACACCGTCTCCAGCCTGTATCATCATACAAACGAAAAACGTACCTGCCGCGAGTAGCGAATTGTTAGTACCCATACCTTTTGGTGTTATTGATTTTTATTTACGAAAGGTTACCACATGCCTGCCTGCATCTACCGGAAACACCACCATACCATTTTTTGCCATTGCCTTATTTCCATCGATCAGCAAGTCTTTTCCCAGATTTTCATCCAGCCTAATTTCGCCGGTGGTATTTCGCCCTTTTTGGTGTTTCCCGCAGCAACGCCATTGCATGGTGTTGTTACCTGCAAATGTAGAGCGGCCCGAACGAACCAAAACCCTATTTTTTTCAATACTGTTTCAAATAAAGTAAATTTGAAATAGACCGCAATAACATGGAAGCACAAACGATACAACATGAGTTTGACCAATATTGGTCAAAACTTTCCGCTGTAGAAAAGCAATCCCTTTTGATTGTGGCAAAAACTTTTGTCCATTCACGGGAAGAAAAACATCCTATAAGCATTGAACAATACAATAAGGAAATAGAGGAAGCTATGCAGCAAATGGATGCCGGAGAATATTATACTCATGCCGAAGTGGGAGCAATGAGTAAAAAATGGCTCAATGGCAAATAGAACAATTCGTTGGAACAAAATTGCCCTCCTCCAATTTAATAAAGCCATTGAATATATTGCCTCGGATTCTATTCAAAATGCCGAAAAAGTTATGGCAGAAATCCTTAACCAAATAAACAGGCTGAAATTATATCCCGAAATACATCCACCTGATAAATTTAAACTGAAAAATAACGGAAATTACCGGGCCTTTGAATTGCATAGGTACAGAATTGCTTTTCACGTTTCGTCCGTTGAGATACGAATTTTAAGGGTACGGCAAACCAGCATTGAACCAAAACAGTACTAAGGATGAACTATGTAAATTAAGTCAAAAACGTTTGGGTGCAGGTGATTTCAGTAGCCGGGCAGTTACATGATCTTGCCACCTACAACCCCGGCGCAGGCATAGATATTCAAAAAGCAAAACACCCGGTCACCCTGCCACCAGCCTTTAGCAGCAATACAAATGGCGGCATTCCTCAATCTTCATAATTAGATGGGAAATCGAACGCTCTAAACGCTTTCAAGTATCAGATTACCCTCTAATTGGAAATGCTGATGAAGTTGTTTAACAATTTCAAGATTAGGCTTCTTTTTGCCGTTTATAATTTTCAAAAAGCTTCCTTTGGAAATATGGGGCATTTCAGAAAGCTGGGTTTGATTTAGCTGGCATGAATACATGATGAAGTTAAATATCGACGATAAAACAGGCTTTAAAGGCAAGGGATATTCATTTGCTTGCCATGCGTCAGCAGCTTTTGATAACTAATCAAGTTGTTTATTTTTCTTAGTACTTAAATTGGCCAATCCTTTTTGAAGGTAGCTTTCTATCTCTGCTTTTGCCTGGTAATACTCCTTTTTACTTTTAATTTTCATGCTTGCCTGTAAACGTTTCGGAGACTGATTGGCAGCACGAACACAATTACGATTTAAAAAGTTTACACCATAATTCCAGGTTAATAGTGAACAATAAACAATCCCGCGGAGCCCGGAGCGCCATAATAGCTGGTACTTACATCGGTGTTACCGTTGCCGCCGCCGCCGGGTGATTTAGAATCCCCACCAGCAAGATACCGCAGTACTGTTGAACCTGAATGTTCTACGTAGCCACCTAGACCGCCGGTGTACACAGAGTTGCCGCCATTGCCTCCCCTTCCGCCCCGCGTAACTGTTCTTGATACACCTGCTGACAGGCTCTTGTATTCAACATCGTTAGGCGTGCCGTCTTCGCCGGCTGCACCCATAAAATTTCTAAACGTTAAGGATGATGCATAAAAATTTCCGCCCCTTCCAACCCAATAACTATTGGTGCTGTAACGGTAACTTCCCTTTCCCAGCACGGCGGTAAGGGTTACGCTGCCAACTGTTACGGTGGTGGACTCTCCATTGTTTGATGTTGTTGCCTCACAGTTAACACCCGACCCACCAGCACCTATATTGTACGCTACAGAAGATCCGGGAGTAACGGTAATGTAGCCGCAGATATAGCCTCCGCCACCACCACCTCCAACACACGAGCCGCCACCGCCGCCGCCCCAGGCCTCAATCATTATTTTTGTAACACCTGC
>JBBRCW010000327.1:0-7648 GCA_038204535.1 Chitinophagales bacterium
GAATAGCCTTTGCGGCACTTAACAATTTACCTGCAGCAGGCAATAGTAGTGGTACAAGCCATTACGAATACTTACATACCACACCAAAGCAGGGTATTAATTACTACCGCATCAAACAAACGGATAGAGACGGCAAATACAGCTATTCTAAAACGGTAGCGTTACAATATAGAAAAGAGGCAATGCCTGTGTTACTGGCGCCAAACCCTACAAAAGATAAACTGATGGTTTGGCTACCCGAAACTACCGCCCTTAGCACTATAAGAATATTTAACCAAATGGGGCAGATGATACTTCAACAGCCGGTACCTGTTGGTGCTAATCAGGTGCAGGTAAATACCAGCAACCTTACACCGGGGTACTACAGCTTGCAATGGGTACAGGCAGGCAGTACGCAATCGTTACCATTTATAAAACAATAAAACTGTTGGCATATAGCAAAAATTGGTTGCTTTATTTAACGGGGTCAATTTCAACATTTTTTTCGCTCCTATTGGGTGTTCGCTGCAGCCGCGCCGTTGGAGGGTGTTGTTCCTGATTGTCGGGACAAGGGCACCGATGGGCAATTAACCATAGACGAACCGCCAACCCTGCTGTCGTAGGCGACAACATTAACAACTGAAAAAGCAATGGTTATAACTGAGGACTTACAAGAAAGCAGTTATACCGCTGCTATATCTGCGACTACGGATGTAAATGGAAAGCCCGATATTATCGGGACTTTGTTAACCGGACGTGGAGGTTTTAAAGCAACAGTTTAAAGTAAACCAACAGTAGGTTTTCAAATACCAGACGCAGTCTGGGTTTTCATTTACCTCCGTAGTTGTCCTGCGGAACACTACGGAGAGCTGGGGACTTCATCAGGATACATCGGCGTTATCGGTATGTCTGCGACTACGGATCAAAATAGAAAACTTGGTTGTATCGGGACTTTAATAACCGGACGTTGAGGTTTAAAAGCACCCGGTTAAAGTAAATGAACAGTTGGTTTCAGATACCAGAAGCAGTCTGGGTTTTAATTTGCCTTCGTGTTGTCTCGCGGATCACTACAGAGAGGAGGGGAAGAAGTTTCTGTAATGGAGATGTAACGAAGGGTTTAGCTCATTGGTTTGTGCTAAGAGCAACAACCGTTTTTAATACGGGACGATCAAGTTTAGTCCAATAGTGCTATCGAATATTCAATAGCTAAATGAGAAGAGCCGTTTGAAGGGAGACTTTCAGGTACGGTTCCATGAGCGGCTAAAGTTGAAATGCTCTGGTCGACCCAGTAACAAATTTCCTAACCTTCGGCAATGCAAAACGTTTGGCGCAAACTACACAGCTAAAAGTAAAAAGAGCTGTCATTTATACGTGAATCTACCGCCAGCGTTTCTTACCGGAGACATTGCTCCGAATAAAGAAAGTATTACCGCTTTGTGGTATTGCAAATCACACTTTTAAACAATAATTTCATTTTTCCAAATAACAATAATTTTTCTCTGAAAAAAAACCGATCTTATTATGTACAACAAAAATGAAATCATACAAATTGCTGAAGCTGCCAGTAAAGTACCTGGCGAATAACAAGAAGGCATTACAAATCAGCTTAACAACCTGGTTAAACTAATAGCAAAGGCCCAAAAGGAAACTGGTGCCTCAATAACGCCGCACAATTTTAATGATGGCAAAGAACTGAGCTTGCCGGTAAACTGCACATTCGCTTAACCGGGTCTGAAATGGCATTTAACGACAAATTCGACAAAGACCCCTGGCTCGCCGGCGTAAAGAGTTTAACCGAAAATCTTCCTGAATTTTTAGAAGAATTCATGTCAAATAATAAATGGTTTAGCGAGTGGCTACAGGAAGCACCGGCCAACACTGCGCTGTTTATTGCCAAACCAGCAGAATGTTTCCGAGCTATTTGTAAAGAAAAAAAAGTAACCATCTCCCCGAAATAGAAAGCTTTTTTACAAAGGAACTCAAAATGCAAACCGATCAAAAAATGGCAATACCCGGTCTTACCTATCAAAAAATTACCACATCCTTTTACAAAGGGGATAATGCTGACAAATTTGATATGCCGAAGTAATGGGTGGTTGGCATTTTTTTCCTTTTAATCAAAACATTAACCAATAAAAATAATTTTATGGCTATATCACAAACCAATGGCTACCATGTGGTACTGGAATTAAGCGCCGCAAGGATAGCCCCTATTATCAACAGTTTTATTCCCGACCCTTTTGATGTAAGCGTAAGCGGCGTTAATATTAGTACCAGCAGTATAGCAGGCAGGCCCATGCAAGTTCAAATTCAGGCGGGTAACCAATTTGTTATTACAGCAGTAAGACGGGTGAGGGTGCTTTCCTTTAACTTTATTATTAGAAGAAATCTTACAGCAGTTGTAAATGTAAACCCGTCCGGAAGTTTTATACTCAGTTTTCCAACCCCGGCATCTATTACTGGCGATACAGCGGCTAATAATACAGTTATTCAAAACCTGGTATCACTTATTCAACTCATACCGGGAAGATCGGGTACTACAGTCAGCAGCCTTCTTAGCGAAGCTTCAGGCGCATTAATGAGTGCTCTTAGCGCTATTTCACTGCCCACCTTGCCTGTACGAACAAGTTTTTCAACTCACCTTTGCGCACCGGTAATCAGGGAATTCTCAATACATACAATCAATAATTCTGCTTTCATTTTAGTGCAGCTTTCTGGTGGTGGCTTGCCCACACCGGTTACCAACCGGGCAGCATTTACTACTAGTTTACGCGGCACCAGTGAATCAGTTTTATTAATCGCCAACGAATCCTTATTGGCCATGGCCACATGCTTTGCCTCAATGGATCCATCAAGCCCATTACTTGGTGCAACATTTTCGTCTGCAGGTGCTTGTAGATCGCTTGTAGGAACAAGAGCTATTCCGGGAACACCCGTTACCATCACAGCGCTTTCTGTTTGTGTGGTGGGCTCCGAAATAATATTAACAGGTTCTGTGACTGCATCGGGTACAGGTTATTCAGCAACAGGTACTTTTATGGCACCAATTGGTTTTAGTTGCAGACCTGATGGTACAATATTTCCTGTATTCGACAGCAGCCGTATTGTAACCAATGTTAGTGTAAGTTTTGCATGGTGGGTTTATCTGGCTGGTTTTGCTATCGCAGCAATATTACCCGCAATATTAGGAACTCTTGTGGCATTTATTATTACTATAGTAGTAGCACTGCTTTCTCCCATAGTTGGTGCTATCATTAATGCGCTGATTCGTTCAACTTTACCGGGCATTATTTCAACAATTGAAACGGCAGTAAGTAGCGGCTACAGGATGTTACCGCCAGCCTTAAAAAGACTATTAGGACAAATTCAATGTCAAAGCGTAATACTTGACGACCTGGGCCTACGTGGTGTACTCACTAACCAGGTGCTGCCCAGGGTTTACCCTTCTAAAACAGAAACAATTACAAAAGTTCGGGAGGTCGGAATGAAGCCTGTGTTATACCGCGAATTTGAAGTGACGAATACACTCACTTTTCGTTCAAATACGTATAACTTTTTTGGTACAATTCGTCGCCAATGGTCGGTTAACAGCACACCTATTAGTGCGGGTTCGGGCAATATAAATATCAATGGGCAAACTGTTGCATACCAGCTTTTACCCGAACAATTACAGTTAACTACGCAGGCTGGGGCCAGTATTGCAGGCCAGGTAACCCTAAGGGTAACGGATGAAGAAAATCAGTCGAGATTTGATACGCGTGTTTTTGATGTTAGTAGTATAAAGCGTGAAAGAAATGAGACTGGCATCTTAAAGAGCGTTGTTGGTCTTGAAATTCCGGTAAGGTTCAGGGGATTTGATCCTGACGATCCTTGTCCTACTCCATGGCGTAGGTTGGCAGAGGTACAGGAAGGTGAATTTGTAAATGCATTGGTAAAAGGGACAAAAATTAGTAAAAAACAAATAAATAAGATAGGTAACTTCTAAAATGAGTTTAGCACCTTATTCTCAGTATTATTGAATGCGGGTAATCAGCCGCAATAGCGGAGTCCCATTTTTGCCATGCGGTAAGGTTTACAGCATTGCCGCTCACCACTGCTATGGGCAGGTTGGGCCGGTTAAACCACGTGTTTAAAACACTCAGGTTGGCAGCTATGTAGGGGCTTTGATTGCTGGCTATGGTGCCAAATATGGTACATGCGCCGCTGTCGGCCAAGGCATGCAGTAAAACTATGGCCCCAACATCATCGTAATCGGGGCCAATATCGGTATCGAATATGATATGCGGTACTCGCTGTACCGTTTCGTTTTTTTGCTGGCTGCAGGCCAACAAGAGAACAGAAATAATTAGAGTAGTAAAGAAGGCGAAATTTTTCATCGGGTTTTTCTTTGGTGACAAGAAATGTTTATCACCTGAAATTACTTTTACAGGTATATACGCTTTGGTCGCCCGGTTGTTTTTGTTGATGATAAAAGTTAATAGTTCATTCGCATTTTAGGCTTTTCCTTATCTGTGATCTTCGGAGATTCATTACGAAGTGAATAAGGAACGCTAATTTAAGCTGTAATGAGTTTTAGGCGACCTAAGCGTATATACCTTTACTTTTAATAAATGACTGACGGGTCTTTCCACACCACCAAGTCGTTGTACAATTCGTCGTCGCTATAAGCTTTCTTGGGCGCCTTGAAACCGGCGGCTATAAATTTCGCTTTCAGGTTGTTGAGGGCTTCAAAGTGATCGTTGTATTGACCGGTAAGCATATTGCTCATAGCCTTCCAGTAGCCCGAAAGATCGTAACAAGCTTCTTTCCATTGAGCCGGATACTTCTTTTGAAATTCATAGCCCATATCTATGCAAACTGCCATGTAAGCGGCACGGGCCTTTTCGTCCCTGCTTCCATTTTTTAAAGCACCTATTAATTCCTCTTTCAGTTGTTTTTGCAGCCGTGCTTTTTCATCGCTGTTGTTTAGTAACTGCATTACCGGCGCCGGCTGTTCGGCTGGAATATTAAATACCACGGTATTATTGACCAAGGCTTCTGATCCGCCATTGTCGTGGTTGATCATTTTAAATAGCTCTATCAGCCGGTCGCTAAAACTGGTGATGGTTTCATCCAAAGGCATGTAATCGCGGGTGGTATTTTTGTACCGGTCCGTTATTTGCCAACCCTGCGACATCATCCATTTATACCCTTTAATAACGCCTACAATGGTACCGGCGGTAGCCGCATTGCAATCGGCATCCCAGCCCAGGTTAAAGGCCATTTTCATGGTTTCCGAATAATCGCCTTCTCCATACAACAGGGCGGCAATAATGCAGGCCGTATTCAATACATACCCGTTTTTATCGGTTATATCGTTGTTGCTACGGGTAAATTTTTCTTTCATCAATTGCCTTGCCTGTCGCCAATTGGCCGGGTAAGTTTTATACAACATCCGCACCTCCTTCACTATGTTGTGCAACTCGCTGGCGGGGTCAATGGCTGCCAGTCCATCATCAATAATACTGTTGATATCATGGTTTATAAAAGCCCTTGAAACCATGGTGGTAAAAAACTGCGTGGTTTGCGCAGGCTCGCCCAAAATGGCTACCGTAGTGTAATGCAGGCCAATCTTAGCGGCCGTTTGCGGCATGGCTGGGGCGATAAGGCCATAGGTTTCGCATAAAAACTGGCCCGATAAATTGAAACCCGACCATGGGTTAAAAGCAGTATTACCCGTGTAGGGTGGCTTAATGCCCATGTCCATTAAAAAGCGGGCATAGCGGTTGGCGCGCCAGATGTTGCGGTTAATGCGTTGCTTCCAAAGTTGGTAAATGGTATCGACGGGCAGGTAGGCGTTGCGGTATTTTTGCATCATAGTAATGTACACCCATTCAAAATCGGTATCGTCGTCTGTACGTGCACCATCGGGTAACGACGGAATATAATTTTTTACATTGCCCGGCTGTTCAATGTATTGCATTTCGTGGGGAAGCCCATTGAGGTTACCAATCATTTGGCCCAGCAATCCACCACGTATTTTATCAACAATGGTTTCGGCAGGTATTTGGATTAGAGCGTTTGGCGGGTTATTGGAAACAGCCTGCGCTGAAATATATTTATAATGAAGCACACCGATTAGCAGTAAGATCAAACTTTTTATTATACTTTTCATAACCTTGATTTTAAATATTTTACAATCAGCTTATCGGCTTCATTTTCTTACACCGAAGTTTAACAGCCCACCCACCAACTGCGTACAGTTTACCCAAAAGGCATTAATTTATCTGCGGTAAAAAACTATTGCTTCTTTATCCAAACCCTTACCTCTCCACCATTCTGCCCGGCCTCGGCAAAAGGTACCAGTTTTACTTCCACTGGTTTTCCTTCGTACATAGCCCTGGTACCAAACACTTCTTTACCAAACCAATTGGCTGGCAGCGAAACGGACGACAAAGGCGCAATAGATGAATTGATGAGTTTTAGATCGTCGATATTTTTTATTGCAGGATTAAGCGTATTGACAAACGCCAGCACCTGAGTACCGCTCTTGATGGCGACATAACCGGGATAGCTTTGGCCCCCATCGAGCGAATGCACAGTCATGTCCATCGTAACAGAAACTTTGCTATGCTTCTTCCATGTTCGGTTCAACACAAGGTATTGGCCGGGAATGCCTTTGTACTTTTTTCCATCGATGGTTGCCACATAATTTTTTGCCCAAACCGGTACTCTAAGCGCCAGCGAAACATTGGCCTGTTGCGGAAGATCAAGGGTTATTTCTGTGTTTCCCTTTGCCGGAAAACCTGACACCATGGTTAGTTTAAAGGGTAGTGATGCACCGCCTTTTGTAATGATGTTATCGTTAAAACCACCCGAAGAATACAGGTTTATGTTGTAACCACCAGTAGCATTTTTGGTAAATGCCAACTCCGGTATGGCGGCTATACCACGGGGTACACTGGCCAGGCAACAGTGTGCCATAATGGTACAACGGTAAGGTTTTGCACCCTGCAATGCCGTGTAATAGGCAACGCAACCTGTAGTTGGATTTTCTGCCGCAAACAAGTGGTTATAAATCGTCTTTTCAATTTCATCAATGTATTTAGGCTGACCGGTAAGGTTGTACATGGCCTGGCTAAACTGCAACCACGTGGTTGATACACAGCCTTCGCCCATGTGTACCGAATTGTCTGCAGGAAACACGTTATCGTCCTGGAACAGTTCACCCTTTGAACTGGTGCCGGTAATGTACAGCCGGTTGGCAGTAATATCGTTCCACCCTTTTTGCATGGCAGACAATAATACCTGGTTGCCGGTAACCTGGTACAACTTTACAATACCCGTGCAATTCGACATCATTTCGTATGCTTTGGCGTTGGCGGTCTTATTTACCTTGCCCACCGTATTTAGGGTAGATATAATATGTGGCCCTTTGGGTGCATCGTATGCGGCGATAATGTAGTTGCAAAAATCGAGGTACTTTTTGTTACCGGTGTAGCGGTACAATTCCACCATCGCTTCCAACACACTTGTGGAAGCCATGCCCACGTGGCCACCCGATTGCTCAATGGCTAGCTGGCCAGGTTGGTTGCCAAACGTACGGCATAAAAGATCGCCAATCCGTTGGCAGGTTTTTAAGGCAGGCTGGTAGTTGGTAACACTGTAATAACTTAATAAACCTAACAGG
>JBBRCW010000328.1:0-7645 GCA_038204535.1 Chitinophagales bacterium
GGTACACAAATCCTTCTTCAGGCTGTTTCTCAAAGTCTGCAAAAAAAGAGATGGTTGCAATATCAAGATCACCATCATTATCAAAATCCCTTGCCAGGGCTTTATAACACCCGTTTGTAGGATAAAAATATTTTTCCGTAAAATTATTAAGGCCGTCATTCATAAAAATGTAAACACCATGATAAGGTTTTAATACCATCGAAAAATCAGCATTATCGCCACAGGTGTAAACAATATCCGCATGACCGTCGTTATTAAAATCGGCAAATTCAAAATAGGTAGAGCCATATACCGGAGGAAAGCGAAGCGCCTGTGTCTGCTCAAATTGTCCATTTCCCTTATTGGTGAATAAAAAAATGCCCTCATCACCCTGCGAAAACAATGCCCATACATCGGGCAACCCATCTTTATTATAATCGTTTATATAAGCTTTAATGGCACCAGGCTGCGCCCTTAAAACATGCCGGGCAAAATTTCCGTTTCCTTTATTTTCTATCCACGATAGGGCGCCATTTAAATGCCCAAATTCGCAAACCAGGTAATCCGTTTGCTGGTCGTTATTTAGATCGCATAAACTAATTTGAACAGGCCGGGCAAGGTTTCCCACCATAAAAGCTGTATCCGGCAGCAGGCTACCATTTGCCTTTTTCTGTATAAACTGCCCCTTGCCATATTTTCCATTATTAGGATTGATCATACCAATGTTACAAGTCATTATGTTCGACTGTGTAAAATCCGCATCAACAAGCGAAGCATTGGTTTGTATGGATTGCGTCAACTGCAATTGATGGTTGAACGTATAGGCTTTCTGTGTTGCCAGATCAAAAACAAAAAGTGTTTGATTAGTTGCAGTAGTATCGAATTTTATGAGGCTAATAGCAGGCGAAGGGTATAAAAAGGATGGCATTTCAACTTTAAAAATTGCCAGGCTGGTTTTTATTGGTGCAGGCCGTATGGCAGCCGGCAATGTGTCTGGCGAAAGGGCGGTGTAATAGTCAATTATTTGCTGCCATTCAATATTATTTAAAAGTGGTTTTGCGGGATAGTAACCCGTATCCAGGTCTTTATCGTTTTTGTAGGAGGAATAATGCTGAAAACCATAAGTAAAGATGCCTAAGCGGGGACCCATGGCAGGCAGCACCCCCGTTTCCCAACTGGTGGCGTCTAATAGTGATGGATCGGGTAACAGGTGGCACGATCCGCAATATTGAATAGCCAATGACTTTCCGTTTTTAATGCTGGTGTTAGAAACATGCTGGTGTGAGCTGTTTTTCCTGAATTGATCGCACGAATAAAACCCTATGGTAATAAATACAACCAGTAAGATCTTCAAATAATAACAGCTGTAGCTATTCATTAATACCATGAGGGTTTAAAATGCATTGTAATAATTGCTATGATATTTACATTCATTGTTCTGGTTGACATTGCTGGCTCCTACTTGTACAAACGTATAAGTGCGACGTCCGCCCGGCCCACCATTCGGATGGGCCCGCCCGAACGGATGTTCATCCGGGCGGACGGGCAAGTAAAGCCTATTGAAAACAAAAAGCCGGCTCCAAAACTCAAACAATTACGTATTTCCTCTTACCAGCTAATGCTGCGGGCCGCCTTCTTATTATTAAATATAGTGACCGATTTTACATTATTATCAGTAGTTAAAAACCTGGAAGACTGCGACTGAAAAGACGAACCATAATAAAATTCGCGGCGCTGTTCAAGCCCATTTTTAAATTGAATGGTAGCATAAATGTCGTCGGGTTGCAGGGCAATATTGTTGAGCCGGTTTTTAAACTCAAAAACTTTTATAGGCCCCCGGTTTTGTGATGCTGCAACCAGGTACTTACCCTCTTTTCCGCGAAGCTTAACCAGCGCTTTTCCATTGCCCGGTATATAAATTCCGCTTTGTAAAATTGATTGAGGTAAAAATGCACCCTTTCCATTGCCCTTTAATAACAAACCATTTAATGCATCGTAGCGCCCCACTGAAACTTCGGTTCCATAATCATTACCATTTAATAAAACATCCAGGTTCCCATCGCCATCAAAATCATCTGCCAGCATACCATTTATCATGGAAACCTGCGCCTGGTAAGGCAATGGATGAAGAGAAAATTTTCCGCCGCCATTATTTTGAAGATAATACGAATTAAAATTATTGGCTTTGTAAATGATTGCATTTTTTACCTGATCTTTTGTGAGTACTTTATCCATAGTGGCTGTAGCGTACGAATGGTAATTTATAAATGTGTTACGTAAAGGCAGCAGTTGTTTTATAGCATCATCGCGGGTGTATACGGGGTATTCCTTTAAAGAATGATCGGCCTGGCTGGTTTGCAGATAAATTGAGGGAATTGCATCGTACTTTCCATTGTTATCAAAATCAGCAGCATAAACTGAAACCGGGTACTTTTGGGATGCTTTATAAAATGAATTATTTCCCAGGTTGCCCGCTATGTAATCCATATCACCATCATTATCAAAATCGCCGGCGGTTAAGGTATTCCACCATCCAACCTGGCTGCCTATTCCCGTTTGGGTGGTAACATTATTAAAAATGCCTTTATTGTTCGTTAAAAACGTCAGAGGCATCCATTCACCTGACAAAATCAGATCAGGCCATCCATCATTATTGAAATCAGTAAAGAGCGCATCGCAAACAAGACCTGCATTTTTCAGATCCTTAGCAACGGAATCCGAAACATCGCTAAAGACAACACGCCCATTCTTAGAATCATTCCGGTAAATATAGCTCGATACAGGTTTTGGGTATTTCCATGGGTCAACACGGCCAGAAACAAACAGATCCAGGTCGCCATCCTTGTCGTAATCAATGGACCGCACACATAATTTACTGGTATAATTTTTTGGAAGCGCTGCAGCCTCCATTGTAAAATTTCCCTTGCCGTCATTCACATACAATTGGTCGGCATAAGAGGGGCTATTAGAAGGATTTTCATATCCGCCGCTGGTTATATAAAGATCCAGGTCACCATCGCCATCCGCATCAAAAAGCAGGATACCTTCATCTTCAGCAGTTTTTTGCAGGGGGCTTATCGAATTAAATAAGGCTTTTTGTTTAAAGCGGCCATCCTGCTGTTGAAAAAACAATTGAGCACTGTAATGGATTGAACCTCCGCAAATAAAGTCGTCCAGGCCATCTCCATTCATATCTCCCACTGCCAGGGCCGGCCCGTATTCCGAAAATTTATGCGGCAGCAATTCCTGTATATTGAAGTCAACAAAATCTGTCTGCTTATGAACAAAATCAATACCCAGCGACCGCGTCACTTCTTTAAACAAGCTGTTTAACGCAAAAGCTTCGTGTGTAAATTCATAATCGGTTACAGCCTGGTTCTGGCTCGCCTTTATGTTTTGATCGGCTCGCACATTTTGAAAAACCTGCTTCTTGCCTTTGGGCCAGCGAACAATTAAAGAATCTACTGACTCCACTTTTCCCAGGCCAAAATGAGCTGCACCCTCTATACTTGATATATAACCTCTGTAAGGGGTATGTTCCCAAACCTGCTTTTTACCATGATCATAATAAATTTCCGCGGTGGCCCCCAGGCCGTTTCTATTTAAGCTATCGCCTGCAAACTGAATTTTCAGGTAATGACTGCTGCCTTCATTTTGTTGGCGGTTGTTGTTGCGATATATCTGTGCCTCGTCATTAATATTATTTACTACAAAGTCCAGGTCACCATCATTGTCAAGATCGGCATAAGCCGCGCCGCCCGAAAAACGCGTTGCCGTTATTCCCCAGTCTGCCGTAGTATTTGAAAAGGTGAGGTTACCATTATTTTTAAAAGCATAATTTGAAATTTTCACCTGGGGAACCTGTTCTAAAATTTCGCGCTTTGACGATAGTGAAGCCACTTTATTTCGGTACTGAATAAAATCATGGTCTGTAACATCCTTTGGAAATCCATTTGTAATAATAATATCCCTAAAACCATCATTATCAAAATCAGTAACGAGCGGGGTCCAGCTCCAGTCGGTTTCTGCAATGCCGGCCAGGTAAGCCATTTCGCTAAAAACAGGTGGGCCAATTGAATCATTCTGCAGCACCCGGGGCCCCTGGTTTACCTGCAACACATTTCTTACATATTGGTATTGGTAACCAAAAAATTCAAAGTTTTGATAAGCCGGGTAATTGTTAGCGCCCATCATCATTTTCTTCCTGAAATTATCCTCGGGATTCATATCCAGTTCAATTACATCAGCCAGCCCATCGTTGTTAATATCAACCACATCCTGACCCATGCTATTAGCCGAGGTATGTTTAAAGTAAGTTGCCGATTGATCGGTAAATGTGCCATTCTTGTTATTTATGTAAAGATTGTTGCAGGGAAGAAAATCATTGGTAACATAAATATCTTTCCACCCATCATTATTTATATCGCAAATGTTAACGCCATGCCCATAACCTTCCATCGTAATACCTGCCGTCTTCGATACGTCAGTAAAAACCCGGTGATTGAGTTCAGCGTTCCAATCGTTTCTATACAATTTATCAGTATTGGGATTTTCTGAATGTGATAAGATGGCTCTGAATTGGTTGGGATATACATTTTTGGTGATCTTATTTACCAGTTGATACATATCCAGATCACCGTCGTTATCATAATCAAAAAAAGCTGCCATGGTTGAATGCGTTGTGTCATTCAATCCATACGCTGCCGCTTTATTTATGAAATGTGGAATGCCTTCTTTATCCAATCCCTGGTTGATGTAAAGCAGATTTTCTCTTGATGGACCGTCGTGCAGCAACGTGGCTGAAATATATAAATCCATTAACCCATCGTTATTAATATCAATGGTTGTTACGCCCCTGCTCCACCTTCCTTCGCCTGTTACACCTGCAGCATCCGTTACATCTTTAAATTTAAAATCCCCCGTATTTAAATACAGTTTATTAGATACTGTATTACCGGTAAAATAGATATCCTGCAAACCGTCGTTATTAAAATCGGCTATCCCAACGCCACCGCCATTATATATATTTTCAATATCCAGTACATTCATTGTATCGTTGTCGGCAATAATATTATTAAAATGAACGCCCGTATGTTCTGATTTCACTTCCTGAAACATTGTTGGTTTTTTACAGCCAAACAATGCCGCTGCCAGCACCACTAAAATCACAGATTTCTGCATATCAGGTTCACTTATTTTGGGTTTCTACTTGTAAAAAGGCTTTTATACATGGCAATAATATTCATATTGTGGTAACCGGCCGTTAGTTTTCCTGTTAACACCGTTGCTACCTCTTTTGTCAGCCATCAGCCTACTTTTACTTACTTGTACTATTAAAAAAGGCATCAAATATACTGCGTACAAAAGTCAGGCAAAATATACTGCAATTATTAAAGGCTATCCATTTTACTGGATAGCCTTTACATTTATTTAAACCTTTTTAATTAAAATTAGTATCCGGGATTTTGTTTTAATGTAGGTTTACCATCTTTAATACTTGTTTGAATAGCAAAATCAGGCATAGGTAAATACTCATGTTTGCCTTTAACAAAAGTGGCCCCACCTAAGGCTTCTACCCTTCTTGTTCCTTCAGCAGAAAGATACTGGTTTATCTCAACATCAGCTATTCCCCAGCGCACCAGATCAAAGAAACGATGTCCTTCCATACCCAATTCCAGCTTCCTTTCAAACCTTACTGCAGTACGAGCAGCCTCTTTGCTTGCAAATTCTGTATTGTATTGACCCACCAAATAATTGGCGGCAGGAGCGGCTCCGTTTAAAACGTCGGATGCAGCAGCACGTGCTCTTACCCTGTTAATGTATTCTCTTGCTTTTGTAAGGCTGCCAATTTCAATTTCAGCCTCGGCCGCCATTAACAATACATCTGCAAAACGCATAGGCGTATAGTTTAACGCGTTGTTGGCAAAACCCCAGCCCACCGTTCCTGCAATAGATCCTATATCTGCTTTATAATAGGTATTTTTCTTAGGACTGTAAGGTCCGCCATAGTCAATCTTACGAATCCAATCTTTACCTGGGTGAACACCCCAATCGTAATAAGGAATACCTCTGCGGCCAACTGTCCAGTCTAATCTTGGGTCTAATGTTCCCGCATATGGCGTAAAAGGCTGGTTTGAGGCCAATAGTTCGTCACTGGTAACATTGGTTGCATTGAAGGTGCCGGGCATCGGCAAACCAGCAGCATCTGTTTTATACGAGTTTACCAGGCTTTGAGAAGGCTGAAAAAAACCGCAGCATGCGCCTGGCTTTTCGGTTGTTGCACTGCCACCATGCGGGTAGTTCAAAGTGTTATCGTAGTTACCGTTTGTGTTTGAACCATCACCATAAGAAGCCTGGATAGAAAAGACTGTTTCCAGGTTGTTTTCGGTTAGAGCCCTGAAGTTTGTATGATAATTAGGAGTTAGATCGTATTTGGTTCCCCTGCTGTTTTTACCATTTGCAATAATGGCATCAAATATCACTTTTGCTTCAGTAAACTTGTTTTGAAACATATACGCTTTAGCAAGAAAAGCACCGGCAGCCCACTTGTTTACCCTGCCTATGTTGGCAACCGTTTCTGGCAAGTTGTCATATCCAAACTTAAAATCGGCTTCTATCTTAGACCAAATATTTAAGTAATTATTACTTCCGTCGGTATTGGGAACTTTATAATCAGTAACGGTCTCATCAAGAAAAGGGATATTACCAAAAGCCTTTTTACCTTCAAAATGCTGGAAACCCCTTATAAACCGTGCTTCTGCCTCAATAACCTTGGCTTCTGCGGGTGTTATATTTTTTACAGTAGGTAACACTTTTAAAACAACATTTGCTTCACCAACACCATCCCATATACCAATCCACTTATTGTTTAATTGGCTGTTACCACCGGGTAAAATTTCAAAACGCTGTACCGGGTTGGCATCCACCATATCAGTAGGTTCTGTGCCTTTGTAGGCATCACCACCTCTTATGCTTCCCCAAAGCCAGTTACTGGCTCCGGCATTTTGGGTGCCTTCCTGACCGTCAAGGGTTGCATAGGCATTTATCAGCATACCATCAAGGCCCTTCTTATTAGTTAGAGAGTTCAGGTCGTAAACCCCTTGCGGCAGCTGTGTTAAAAAATCCTGTTTGCATGAATTCAATGATAAGACTGAGGCAGCCGTAACAATTGAAAACACTAGTATTTTAGCTTTCATATCGAAAAAGTTTTTTAATTAAAATGTTACGTTCAAACCAAGTAAATATTGTTTTGGATTTGGAAATCCACCAAGATCAACACCAATATAAAAATCTCTTGCACCACCCGGATCGCGTGAAATAAGGTTTAAATCCGGATCAGCACCAGTATAATTGGTAATGGTAAACAGGTTTTGGGCCTGAACATATACCCTTATATTTTGCAGTTTAAGATGGTCAACAACCGATTTTGGTAAGGTATAACCTAACTGCACGGTTTTGGCACGCAGGTACGAACCATCTTCAATATAGTATGAGTTTGAAGTACTGGTTGTAAATGAAGTATAACCATTTGTTGGACCAACGCCCAATTGTGGAAGTTTGGCATTTGGATTAGTTGGAGTGTAGCTATCCGCTAATACCTTGGTGCTTACACCACCAACAAACACCCTCATATCAGTATAATACTTTGTATAGTTATACAATTCAT
>JBBRCW010000329.1:0-7640 GCA_038204535.1 Chitinophagales bacterium
GATTAAGATACGACATTGTACTAATGCTGATTAAAGGATGGCCGTCATCCCGAATTTATTTCGGGATCCCCTGGATAACATCTGGCATAATTATGAAGATGCCCTGGTCAAGTCCGGCATGAAGAACGAATAGTGAATAGTTAAAAATGAAGAATTTATAGTGAATAGTAAGGCAACTGTCGATATGGGTTGGGGTGCCTGATGTGGCAATACTGGTAATACAGCGTTTGGTGTGCGTTCGATTCAGCGATTGGGAGTTTGGATTCCGGCAAATTTGGCAATGCCATTTAATTTGTGAAAGCCGGTTACGAGTATTTATACAAAGTTTTAATGAAGAATTTTATGAAAAGGCAACTGCCGGTGTTTTGCCGGCAGTTGCTTTTTTATTTAAATGGCTACTGACTCGGGGTGTATGTTGTGGTGATTAAATTATTTAGACCAATGTGCCGCGAACCAATGTTTTCCGCCTTCGTCGTAGCCGGTTACGCATTGTGTAAGCAATCCATTTCCGGTGTTTGCTTCCCATTTATCGTGATAGTTTGCAGAACTTGATTTGCGGGTAGCAGTGAGCGATTGCTGGCCTGAGTTCTGGTAAAAGATGGCGGAAAAGCGGGTTTGGTCATTGTGCGTATAAGCGTTGATATACGCTTGCTCAAAGCGTTTGACTGCCATTTCGTCAAACAAATCCTGGTATTCCTGCTGGGTCAAAAAGCTTTTCAATATCATGCCGCCCACACTTCTCTTTTCATAAAAAGCTGAATAAAACAGTTTGCCATTTAAAGAGGTCACCGTTACGTTTACCGGTACCAATCCTTGTTTTGTAAACTTTTCAAAAAAATCCTGGTGTGTTTGAGGTGTTACCGCATGATAGGCGGGCTGGGCAAACGACTGACCGGGCTTCTTTATAAATATCGCCGCAAATTTTAATATGCCTGCGTCGTGGTAACTATCAAGCTGTAACAGGCGATATCCCTTGCTCATAACATAGGTATTGTATTCGGACTGGTAGTTGCTGGCGCTCATATTGTGGCGTACATGAACAGGATAATTATTTGCGTTATACCTGAAAATGGTATTGAAATAGGTTTTGCCATTTACGTCGTATGCATCTACCCAAACAGGATAATAATT
Organism: Chitinophagales bacterium; assembly: GCA_038204535.1. Classification (GTDB taxonomy): domain Bacteria; phylum Bacteroidota; class Bacteroidia; order Chitinophagales; family Chitinophagaceae; genus Segetibacter. The sequence goes on from JBBRCW010000329.1 coordinate 1,132, forward strand.
GCAGCCTGCCATTTTATCAAAGTCGGCCTGGTATGCATTTTCAGGAATGGCATGATGCGATAATTCGCTCAGATTTTTGGGATACCAGCAAGGTTTACTTGCCGAAGGCCAAATAACGCAGCGTCGGCCAGATTGATAGGGCAGTCCTTGTTTTACTACTTTCTCCCAGGCTGCATTCGGGTTTGGTTCTGTAAGAACGTCTTTATCAATGATATGAATGCCTGAAAAATTGATAGGCACCGTTACGCCGCTTTCATCACCATCTGCATCATCAATTGCCTGCAGGTGCAAATGGGGTTCAGAAGACGAACCAGCGTTTCCAACCAATCCCAGCTTGTCACCTTTGTTAACCTTTGCGCCAACTTTCATCAGACTTTTGGTTAGCGATCCGGGTTGCATATGCATATATATAATGGTTTCTTTTCCATTGTTTATCTTAAACCAGTTGCCGCCACCACTGCCGCCTCCCTGGTCGCCGTCGTTTTCTATAACTCCATCTTTAAAATTTACCACTACACCATCGGCTATCGAAACAACAGATTTTCCATAGCCCCTGTAATGTTCATTTTTCGAGCCGTCTGTTCCAGGAAATAAAACTGACCACTTATTTTTTTCACTATCCCAGCCAACGGTTTTTAAATCGTAGGCATAGAATTGCGAACCACCGCCGTGGCCGCAGTAGCCATACCAATATTCGTTGATGCCTAATTCAGTCTCTTTGCCGGGAAATGAATAGGCGCCGCCCGTTACTTTATTGTCGTATTTCCTTAAATTTCGTGTGAAGGAAAAAGGCTTGGAATATTCATTAAAATTGAGAATGATAGTTACAAAAGTGGGGATCGGGCTTTCCATTAGCAGCGCATTGTCCACCTGGTGATAATCGCGGCTGTTTTGCCATGTAATCGAATCGCCCGGAAGTATATTTAAAGTTGTAACGGATGCATCATTTATATCCATCACCATTTTTTTTACAACAGGTTGTCCATTCAAATTGTTTATGTAAACGAAAGCGATATTGTTGAGGGTGAGCGGTTTATTTTCATTGTTTTTGATTTTAAATTTTACTGATAATTGTGCTGAAGCCTGCGCATTAGATGTTCGGGGCGCACACGAAATGTAATACAGGTTGTTTGCTTCGTCAACCGGAGTAACACCTGATATAGCTACATTAGGCGCTGCGGCAGGCGTTAATTCGTCCAGGAAACCCAATGTTTGATTGTGCGTGGCTATTAATACGGGCAGTAATAACAACGGCGCTAAAAAAATCGTTTTCATAAAAAAGTTTTTTAGGTGAATAATTTGAAAAGTTTATTTATTTCACCCATAAAACTAATTGGAGAAAAAACCGTGTTTAGGAAGTATTCAACTAAATGAATGGAGGTTTCATCAGGTATCTGCGGTGTGAGATTATCTTCAATGTAATGCCAGTTTGATTCAACGAACGACCTGGAAAGTTAATGACGAAATTTGAGGTGTACACCCAGGATTCAGAAGTAGAAAAAATGCGTTGGCTATAATGGGGGATGACGGGCAAAACCAGCAAAAGCTCCATCAACCAAAGGATAGAGGGTTTTACTATTTTGAAATTATCTTTCCGTTAGATACCAGTTCCACAAAGGCATCCCGTTCGTTGCGGCTCATAGGTATTTCGTGTTTGCCGATCTTGACGGTAAAGCCTTCAATACTGGAAATGGATTTTACCTGAACGATATAAGAACGATGAACGCGATAGAATTTACCAGGCGGCAATTTCTCTTCCAGGCCAGACAGGGTGTGGTAGGTGACGACATTTTTTTCTTTGGTCACGATCTTTACATATTCTTTCAAAGCCTCGATAAATAATATTTCATCGTAGGCTATCTTGACCAGCCCGCCATCCGCCTTTACAAAAAAGAAATCATCTTCTTCATTTACTCTTTGCGGCTCAGTGGTTTCAGAAACAGAAGAACGTAAAAATTGCCATGCTTTATTTACGGCCAATAAAAAACGTTCAATTGCAATTGGTTTTAATAAATAATCTATCGCATTGGCTTCAAAGCCCTCCATGGCATGTTCGCGGTATGCTGTAGTAAATATGACGGCTGGCGGGTGGGTCATTGTTTTTAGAAACTGGAAACCGGTAAGCCCAGGCATATTGATGTCAAGAAAAACCAGCTCAACCGGCTGACTAATAACACCCTTTATGGCTTCTTTGGCGTTTTTATAATTTCCCTGAAGCAACAGCCTTTCATCCTGACCAATAAAATCGGCCAAAATATCCCGGGCAATAGGTTCATCATCTATAACTGCGCAGCTTATTTTTTTCATGACAGGTTTAGTTTAAGCGTTACGGAATAGCGATGTTCTTCGTGTAAGGTACTCATCTGGTATTTGCCTTCGTAATGCAGGTTTAAAATGCGTTTTACGCTGCTGATGCCAATGCCTTCGTGCGGTTTTGATTCGTAAAAACTATTGTCCACTTTAAAAAATACTTCATTGTTTGTGATGCACATCTTAACCTTTAGCCAATTGTCATCCGACTTTTCCTTCATGCCATGTTTAAAGGCGTTTTCAACAAATTGTATTAACACCAGCGGTAAGATCGTTTGCCCGTTTGCATTACCTTCCACGTTCATTTCGATCACCGTGTTTTGCTCGTATCTTAATTTTTCAAGCGCTATATAGCTCTTCAAAAACATTATTTCCTGTTTTAGTAAAACCTTTGGCTGGCTGCAATCAGTTATAACATATTGCATAATTATATAGAGCTGGTCGAGCGCTGCTGCAAGTTTGGAACTGTTAATCCTGGCAAGACCGTATAAATTATTCAGGGTATTAAAATAGAAGTGGGGGCTCAGTTGCTGTTTTAGAAGGTTTAGCTGCATGTCTTTGTTAATGATGGCAAGCTGTATTCTTTCTTTTTCTGCTTTACGATAATCAACATAAAATTTTAACACATAAAACGCCGAAAGCTTAATCGCATATTTGCCAATGTCGAACCACGAATTATAAACGAGTCTTTGAAAGGACAACACCGATTCCGGGTTGCCTGAAAACCACGCCTTGCCCGAATGAAGCAAAGAATATTGCAAGATGATCCACAAAAAATAATAGGTTACAAAGAGCAGGATATTTATAATGATCTTTTTCCACATACGCTGACCGTATGTAATGTTTAAACTATACCACAAAAGGCCGGTAAATACCAGGTGATTAAAAAAATTGAGCACATACCATGGCGGGCGCAACAAACATTGTTCGCATATACGCTTTGTAATAAAATAATTTGTGGTAATGTAAGCTGCTTCGGCAATCGCATATACCACAAAGGCAACCTTCCAGAAAGCAAAACCGCTTTTTTTCCGGTTTAATCGGGGTGCTATATTTGTATGCTCATTCATCGTAAAGCCAAAGGCTGAGTTTAAAAGGCTGATCTTTTTTTTGATTGTTCCATTCAAATTTTTGAGGATAGAGTTCCTGTATCCTGTTATGTAATTCCTTTAAGGGAATAGCATTTTGGCTATCGAAACTGCATTGGATACCATGGACAGAAAACTGCATCAGCTTGTCTGAAAACTGCAATTTAATCGTACAGTTTAAGGCATCGTTTCCATTTTTTGCAGCAGTGATGTTGTCAATAAAACCTGCCAGCAGCAAAGGCGCTATTTTAAGCGTTTCATGCTCGCCTTCCACCTTAAGCGAAAGCGCTATTTTGTTGTTTGATTGCTGATTAATTAACTGAATGTAGCTGCCAATGAACTGTATCTCTTTTTTTACATCGATCAGTTTCTCCTTGGCTTCATAAATAACATATTCCATAACCCTGGCTAGCTGCAGCAAAGGCAGGGTAGCAGTACTTGGCATGTCGGCGGCCAATTGCCGGAGGTGTGTTATGGTTTTAAAATAAAACGAGGGGTTTAAATGCCACTTTAATAGTTTTAACTGCAGTTCTTTGTTGGCAATAGCAAGCGCTGTTCTTTTGTTTTCTTCAATGCGGTAATTATAAAAATAGGTAGCCAGGTAATACCACGAAAGGCGGAATGCATGTTTCAGCAACTGGTAATTCAGGTACGATGAATCGTCGCCTTTGTCAAGGTAAGCGGTTTGGCGATCGTTTATGGGCCTGGTGGATTCCTGTAAAACCTGGTAGATATATCCTATTGCCTGCTGAACCGGTCCAAACCAAAAATAGGAATAAACGACATAAAATACCAGGTTGACAGTTATTTGAAGTGCGATATTTTCTTTTCTAACCAGCCAGGCCATTCCCCATATCGGCCAAATGAGAAGGCACTGGAAGATCCACATGACCAGGTGAAATTCAAATATGCTGATACGTTTTGTGCCGAAATTATTAAGAATAAAAAGGAAGGTTAACTGTATGCAAACCTCCATTAATGCATACAATGCAAAAACCTTTAACCAATACCCGGCAGCAGCTTTATCAATTGCAAACTTTTTCATAACCTCTATAAAGTTACTTATACTGTTTGCAGTAAAAAGACAGGTAATCGGCAAATTCAAAGCATACGAGCAAATTTTCAACCAACGGGTACACATTTTCAACGGGAGGATTAAAAGCCAGGCAATTTATACTTACAGCTATTGCAAGAGCGGATATTGAGAATAATAGGTGGTTGGTCTGTAATGGAGCTATCGTGCAGCTAGCTATAAGAGTGAACTGCTTCTTAAATCCCTTAGCCTGATTTTTAAAATGGAGCACAGATCATCCGTTTTTTACTAATATTCCGGCGCTATCAGGCTTAACATGCAACTCCCTTTGAGGAAACGGAATAGTGATCAATGCTTTCTGAAGATCAATAGCTGAATCAAAAAAATAATAAAATAGGGTGTTGCCATGCGAAAATAAATCATGAAGCAATTTGCCAAAAGCTTATTACACGCCTGGTTGTAAAACCCAGTTTTTTATAAAGACCAATGGCAGAAAGATTACTTTCTAAAACGTGCAAGAAAGGCGTTTTGCGCTGACTGAAAATATTATTGACTACATGAGCCGTTAGCTGTTTGGCAAGTCCTTTACGGGTGTGGGCAGGATGTGTAACAACAGCGCTTACTTCTATAAAATCGTTCATTTGCATACGTTCACCCGCTGCGGCAATCAGTGCACCATTATTGAAAATGCCATAATAATTGCCCAGTAAAGCGGTCTTTTTTCTAAAATAGCCGGGTTGCACCAGGTCAACCAACTCAAATAAAGCCTTAAAATTATCTGCATCGAGCGGCCTTATATTTTCATTGTTTTTGTAGTCAATTTTGTTACCGATGATCATTTGCAGGCAGACCAGTTCTTTTTTTATTTCTAAAACATTTGATAGCGCCGGTTTATCACCAACAATATAGAAGCTGTCAGCCAAAACTGAATAGGCCATTACCTGGCTGGTGATGTCTTTTTCTGTTGCCGATCCTCCGAAAGTACAGTAGTCCGGATTATAAAATTTGATGTCTTCATAGCTAATTGAAATCGCCTGGTGATGTTGGGTTAAAGAACTCCAAACCGGATTGTTTAGAGGATGAGATACTTTTTTCATTTGAGCGGCGGTAGTTTTTAAAACGGTGCTTTTTGCATTCAATAAATGAGAGCAATTTGAAAATGCCGGTTATAGGTCCATCTCATTACCTTCACTTTGATAAAAGGGATTTTATGAAAGGCAGGCAATCAACTTATTCTTTTTCTTTACCAGTGGGCATCAAACGGTATCTGTCGGGTTTGTTTCCTGTTCGCTCAATTATTTTTCTGGCTTCCAGGTCAAGTTTTACCGTTTCTCCATACCATTGAACATTCCCTTCAAATGTATCTTTCACCTTCTGATATAACTGCTCCATCAATTCGGTGTGTGTCAACTCCCGGTTTTTTAAAAGTGACAAAATATTATCTCTAATCACGGTGTATTTTTCGGCCGATATTTGTTTGTTTGTTTTAGCGGGATCAGGATGCATGGTTTGAATAAGGTCGGCTTTCATGGTGGTTGTTTTAGAGTGGTTTTTATTAACCCGAAAAATACAACATCCTTTGTTTTTATCTTAGCAAGATTGATTTTATTTTACTGTAAAAAGCGATCGACATTATATTGAATAATTTTTGCCTGGCAGCATTTTCTCTTTCATCTTTTATACCACTAATCTTTTATAGCTAAATTTTTGGTGACTATAGATCAGCTGCATTAAGCTTATTTCCGGGTGCTTGCGGCTATTTACTAAATTGCAATCCTTTTTATAAAACGTTAGAATGTATGGCATTTGCCTATGTAATTGATGCAGTGAGAACGCCTGTTGGCCGGTATGGTGGAAAGTTAAGCTCCGTAAGGCCAGATGATATGCTGGCGCTGGTAATAAAGGCGCTGGTAAAGAGAAATACGGCAATAGACCAAAACGCAATTGAAGATGTAATTGTCGGCGCCGCCAACCAGGCTGGAGAAGACAACAGGGATGTGGCCCGTATGGCAGCTTTATTAGCGGGCTTGCCAATAACTGTAGGGGGCAATACGGTTAATCGCCTTTGTGCTTCTGGC
>JBBRCW010000330.1:0-7638 GCA_038204535.1 Chitinophagales bacterium
GTTGGATGGGTCTATCAGTATGCGTTGGTCGATGAATCCGGCGCACATGCTATTCCGGACAACAGATTTTTCGTTCTACCGGAAGAGGAGGTGGTGCTTTTGAGGGGCCGGGAGGTCCGAGTTATTTGAAACCCGGGACACTGACAATAGCTGAAATGCTGAAACAGAAAGGATATCGGACGGGAGTATTCGGAAAATGGCATGTGGGTCTTACCTGGGTCAACAAAAACAACGAAATGCTGAAAGGTGGTTTCGAAAACTCATTGCTGATTGATTATGAAAAAAGCACTCCCTTGATTGATGGTCCAAATGCGAAAGGCTTTGATGAGTCTTTTATAACACCCAACTGCCCGAATACCGATCCTTTATACATCTACATTGAGAATGGCATGGTACCAATTCCGGCAAGCAAAAGACATAAAAGTGCCAATCTTCCTAATCCGGGTGGAAAATGGCTTTGGGACAATGATGAGGGTTGGATGGCGCCAGGTTATAATTTCATGGAAGCGGATCTGATATTTTATGAAAAAACCCGCCATTTTATAACAGAGCACTGCAAAAAGAGCCCTGACAAACCATTCTTTGCTGTCCTCTCGACACAAATTGCACATGCTCCCGTCCTTCCTGCCCCTCAATTTAATGTCGCTACCAATGCCGGCCCCCGCGGCGATTTTGTTTGGGAACTGGATGTTTTGGCCGGCCGTATGCTGGCGTTGGTGAAAGAACTGGGTATTGACGACAACACGTTGATCATTTTTAACGCTGATAATGGAGCCGAAACAGTTCATGTTGACTGGATGCGTCAGGATTATGGACACGATCCTTCGGGAGGGTGGAGAGGAATGAAACGGGATGCCTGGGAAGGTGGTCACCGGGTTCCCTTCATTGTTCGCTGGCCAGGTGTATTTCAGGCAGGAGGGGTATCTTCTCAGATGATCAATACTACCGACATATTTGCTACCGTTGCCTCCATTATTGGTTATAAACTGAAAGATGAAGACGCCAGGGACAGTTATGATATGCTGCCTGCAATGCTTGGGATTCAGGAAAATAACAAATCTATCAGGCCCTATATGCTGACCCAGAGTTTTAGGGGAGAATTTCAGATTCGACAGGCAAATTGGAAATATCTCAATCACAAGGGATCTGGTGGGAACAATTATGAAGAGGACTTTTTAAAAAAATATGCTTTGACTGAAACGGCAATTGATGCGCCGGGACAATTATACAATCTGTCAAATGATCCGGGAGAAACGACAAATCTATATTTTATAGAGGCCGAAAAACGCAAAGCACTGCAGCTATTACTGGAAAAATTAAAATCAAGCGGTAGAAGTGCCCCGCAAAACAGACAACCGCTGGGAATAGAAAGAGTGAGGGAGTTGGCCAGGCAAAACGTTCTAAAAGAACAGTCTGCAGTACAATAATGTAGGCATTTTATTCGAATCAGCTTTTCCGTCAGGAACTGGTCAGATTCAAACAATAAGAGGTAGTTTATTAAACTAATATTTTATAATACAGAGGTGCCACCATTGGAAACAACTTAGTAGTTTTTACAGGAATTTAAATAAAATGAAAAAGAAATAAACATGAATAGCAAAACAAAAAAAATCATCGTAAAAGCTTTTTCCGCTGTTAACCTTATCATTCTGCTTGCACCAAATGCTTTTGCGCAGCAATCATCAGACGGAGCTAAAATGAGGAAGGGAAATATTGGCGGTTATATGATTACACAAATAGAAAAAGTGGATTCTTCGTATGACGCAGGGTACTCTATGTATGCAGCGGCCTGGCCTCTGGTGAAGGAGTATCCCGGCAGGAGTTTTCAATCGGGCCTTTTTGGTACCTGGATGCATCCACAGCACGATGGGCCTTTACCGGTAGAAAAATTATATACAGATATTGAAGGGGGGCTTGGCTGGTGGCGCGATACCGAGTATGCCACAGCAACTCCAAAATTTATAATGGGGGGTGTGCAGCGGGATTTTGCCGGATGGGCCAATGGGCCAGGCGCAGGACGAGGCAGAGACTGGAGCAAACCAAAAGGTAAGTATGGTGTGGCACAATTAAGCCCCTGGATTTTATGGCCCCCTGATGGATTGAACCTGAAACAAGGCACCAGCGGTGAATTGTTTGGCAGCGGCTACCTGCCCTTGCCGCTCACTGATCCGAAATCTGCAACAGCCGGTAAAGAGATTACTACCGGCAATCAGTGCTGGACATTGTTTCTTAATACAGGAAATTTTAAAGGACCCGTTGCATTCTTTACTCCCTATTTTTGGACTCAGGCGTCAGTTGAGGACCCGCGGGTGAACGGATTATTTTTGGATCAACGGCCATCGCAAGCCAATAAGCCATTTCAGATGGAAACGCAGTTTATCCATTCTTTTGAAGCCACAGACTCTAAAGGGCAAACCTACTCCCGTATAGCTCCAACACAATATCCCGTTAAGCCCGACGGTAATTCGGAGTTATTGCACCGCCTGATGGTATATAACAAAAAGGCACTTTGGAACAAAGTTGACGCCTGGTTTAAAGGAGGCGCACCGGCTGATGGTATCATAGATATGGAAGGCGCCAGCATGCAAAAGTTTAAAAAAGGTGTTCGGTCAAACTGGAAGTTTTATGGAGACCATATTCCTAAGGAAAAACGGGCCTTATTGAATATTACTTCTTTTATGGACGCAAATGTAACGGATACGGCCACGTTAAGAGTCCGTTGGAATGCTGCCTTCAGCGCAAGTACAGAAACAGATAAAAGGTCTGTGGTAACGCTTCCCGAATATTACAAACTGGTTAAAACCGGTGATGATGAAATTGGTCAGTGGATGGCCGTTGCACGGAAGGAAGTACCTAAGGAAACCGGGCTCCATGATGTTGACTTCAGCAATCCTGACAAAAGAACCCCTGTTGCTTACATAACTCCTGATGACAAAGAAAGTTGTTGGAAAACACCCGGTCCGGTAGCCGGTCCTTTCGAAGCGAAGTTGGGCGACGGCAGTGTAGTGACTTATTACTGGTACCGGTTCGCCGACCAGCCTGCATTGCTAAATGCGGATCTAAGTAAGGAGGAGCGTGAGGAAATGCAAAGACGAGTGGAAATGCTTCATCGGCACTGGAAAAAGGATGGTGAATATCTTCCTTCACCCCTGATTGGAAAATTGGCGGATATTGATCCTGCGCTGATTGTAACTCCACCGAAAGGCATGGAGGTGGGGTACGTACCTATCGCCACAAGACAAGAATTTAAAATCATCCCAAAAAACAAGAAATAATCAATTATCTAAAATGAAATTTTTAGCATGAACGGCAATAAACATTGGTTATTACAGCAATGCTAAGACCAGGAATACAGTAAACAGAAAATTATATAAATCTTCCATAGTAAACTTAATATTGAATACTTATGATTCGTCAATCACTTAGACAATCCATTTTGTTCAGGCAGCTTATTTTCGTTTATGTCAAAATGCGTAAGTACAGTAAAACACTTGCCGCAAGTATAATTATTCTACTTACTGTTTTAAGTTTCTCCTTTGATTTTAGAAAGAATGCGGACACTCAAAATGAACCTACTGATCCTGATACCTATGACTTTGCTGTTTGGGAAAAAGTAACACCCGGCCATAATGAAAAAGCAGAAAATAAAGCTCAGCTTATAGAAGAATCAGGTCTCCAACTTTTAGGAAATCGATTTTTTACTTTTAACACTGTAGTAAGGGTCCGGCAGATTGAAGTATCCCGTAATGAAGCTCACGGTCCCGATGAATCAAGTATTCATTCTCCAAAAGAAGCCCGTGCCTTTAGGGAAGCAGTGGAAAAAGGCTGGCCTGGTGCACGTATTACTTGGGCATTTAGTTGGCTTGCCCTAAAGGATCAGCGTGCTGACTATCTTGATTTAAAAAGACTGGTTGTTGCCTATCACAAACAATATGGTGATGAAATTACCTTTATACCAGGTGCCTATTTTGCCAATATGTATAATACCCGCGAACAGGTTAACAAAGACTTACATGAGGGCTTGCAAATGGTGTCAGAAATGGTGGGCGAAGGCTACAGACCTAAAAGTGTCATCGCGGGATTTTTATCAGCAGACAACCTTCGATATCTGGCTGAAAAAGAAAACATTCATGTTTGTCAGGGCAATATCTGGAGCCAGTATGGCGTGGATAATGGTGACGGGGAAGGATCTATTTCCTATCCTTATTACCCTTCCACTGAACATTTTTGTAAACCTGCCCAAAATAAAGACGACTTTATAGATTGTGTAAACCTGGACGGTTGGACAGTTGATTTTCTGAACGCAAAATTTGCCGAAGCAAGAATTATTGATAATATAAGGTGTGGAAGCCGGCAGGGTGTGGGGCCTATTGAAACAATATTGCGCCAGGGAACAGAGCAGGGAACAAAAGAGATGCTTGCAACCACAGCCGCCCATTTTGATGAAGGATTTAAGTTAAATAAATTTGCATGGGTTACCTGTACCTGGGAGTTAGCCCTTGTAGAAGGTCGCAAAATATATGGATATAATGGACGAAACGGACTTGACGGCCTGGTAATATGGCTTAGTGAAATGCGACGGCGATGGCCTGATGCAAAATGCATCACATTGGGTGAGTTCGGGCTGCTATGGCGTAAGCAGTTTAAAAATAATGACAAGATAAACTATCGCTTTGTTCAAAGAGGATCGGGCGTGTGCGGATCAGATCCTGATATGGAAATCCGGTGGTTTATGAACAAAGATTTTCGAATGGCTCTTTTAAGAAACTGGAAAGACAGTACTCCCGAAAAAATTATTGATTTCACTCGCTATGATCTTCTTGCCCGTGAGCCCGATGATCCAAAGCCTGGGCAATTTACCCGCAATTGGAGTTTAATGAACCGGCTTAACCAGAAGGGAATTCGACCACAGGATAAACCAATTACATTTGGACAATTAAATGGTGTTGAACAGACGATGATCAAACGCCGATACCCGGAATGGGTCTCAAAAAAAGGTAAAACGCAGAGAGTAAAATAGCATAAGTCTGGTTGATTAAAATAAATTTTAGTTGGACAATAATGACTACGTATGAAAAAAATAAATTTTTTGATTTTTCTTTTGCCACTATTTGCAGCAGCGCAGCAAAAGCCAAACATTATTTTAATTTTTGCTGATGATTTGGGTTATAAAGATGTTGGCTTTACAGGCAGCAAAATATTTGAGACACCTAATATAGATTTATTGAGCAAAAAAGGAATGGTGTTTACCAATGCTTATGCAGGCGCTGGCAACTGTGCACCATCAAGGGCTTGTTTGTTGAGTGGGTTATACTCGCCCCGGCATGGAGTGTATGCTGTAGGCAGCACAACAAGAGGACCAAAGAAGGAAATGAGAGTAGTGCCTGTAAAAAACACCACTTACCTGGCACCAAACTTTATTACAGTAGCCGAGGCATTGAAAGAGCAGGGCTACACAACAGGCATTTTTGGCAAATGGCATTTAGGTAACAAAGCTGATGTAATGCCAAAAGCACAGGGCTTTGATATTTACTTTGACAGCCGAAAAGAAAATTACGGTATTGAAGGAGTTGAATCGAAAGACCCGAAAGGAATTTTTTCATTAACGGATGCTGCCATCAGTTTTATGAAAGAAAATAAAACGAAACCTTTCTTTACTTACTTAGCGCATCATGCCATTCATTCAGAACTTGAAGCAAAACCAGAAACTATTGAATACTTTAAGAGGAAAGGCCTGGATAGCAATATGGCACTCTATGCCGCATGCATTTACAATTTAGACGAAAGCATTGCACTGGTGGTAGAGTTCCTGCGAAAAGAAGGCCTGGATAAAAACACACTTTTAATTTTCACCAGCGACAACGGGGCCACGCAACAATCATCGCAGGAACCACTGCGTGGCAACAAAGGGAGTTACTTTGAAGGGGGCATCCGGGAGCCGTTTATTGCTTACTGGCCCGGAAAAATAAAAGAAGGCATAACAAATAATACACCCATCATCAATCTGGATTTATATCCCACCTTTCTGGCAGTCGCAGGCAATACCCGCATTAAGCTTGATGGTGAAAATTTATTGCCGTTGTTCACTGCAAAAACTTCCGCAACAAAAAGGCAATCCATTTTCTGGCATTTCCCCGGCTATTTAAACAAACCCGTTATTCGTGGGAGGGATGAAATTTTTAGATCGAGGCCGGTGACTGCCATGCGTAAAGGCGATTGGAAAATCTTGCTTTATCATGAAGAGTGGCTATTAAACGGTGGAATTACAAGCATTAATACAAATAATGCGGTTGAAATTTTTAACCTGAAAGAAGATGAAGGTGAACGAAACAACGTTGCCCTTTTAAATAAAGAGAAAAGAGACGAATTGCTGAAAGATTTACTGGCCTGGATGAAGGCGACAAAAGCAAAATTGCCTGTTCCCATTGATGCCGCACACAAATTAGATGCCAGTGATGGGAGTGACGATAATTAATTGTAGTTTGCCAATATGATTACCGTGAAACAGATACACCTGATGAGCTATGTAGGCAAACTGGAATTTATAAGACACAGTTATAAAACATGGAGAAAAAAACACTATGCCTCCTTTGCTTTTACAACTTAAAAAAAGGGGATATCCCCCGATATTGTAACAATGGATTTTTAGCCTGTAACCATTGATGGTATTTGATTACAGCACCCTTTAAATAGATTTTGGCCGGGTAATAATGAAAGTAAACTATTAAAAAATTCTACCTGATACCAAGTCACATAAATGGTTTTATTCCAATTTTACCTACTCCCTTCAGGGCAGGTTAGATTATTTGTTAGAAAATACACCCCCAATACTGAATATGACAATTTATGATGGTTGATCGATAATTACAGCATATACATTTTTGATGGCTTTATTTAGATTAGCAGTGTTTAAAGACTAACGTCTTTGTTCTATTAACTCACCTGACTGAAACAAAACATTTTATGCCCAATCATCTATTTCAAAATCTACTATTTTTTAAGTTCCCGCCGGGTAAAATGATTATTGGTAACAGAGGAACAATCTGCAGTGGGATCGCCAGGATCAGTTGCCTGATTATCCTGCTTGTATTTCAGTGCATAGGTATTGAAGCGCAAACATCCAAAACCTGGGTCACGTACAAGGGAGCCGCTGGTCCGGGACAGGGAAAGCATATCGTTTTGATAAGTGGCGATGAAGAATATCGCTCAGAAGAAGGGCTGCCGATGCTTGCCCAGATACTGGCTAAAAGGTATGGGTTCACTTGTACGGTTCTTTTTGCAACCGACCCGAAAACAGGGGAGATAGACGCCATGAACCAAACCAACATCAATGGGTTGCACCAACTGAAAACTGCAGATCTTATGGTGCTTTTTACCCGTTTCAGGGAACTTCCTGATTCACAGATGGTGTATTTTGACCAGTATATACGTGCGGGTAAACCGATCATCGGCTTGCGCACGGCTACGCATGCATTTAATTATTCCAGGAATAAAACCAGTCCGTTTGCCCATTACGATTTTAGAAGCAAAGTTGTAGGTTGGGAGGGCGGATTTGGTAGAAAGATACTCGGCGAAACATGGGTTAATCATCACGGCCAACATGGTAAAGAAGGTGTAAGGGGATTGATCAATGGGATA
>JBBRCW010000331.1:0-7629 GCA_038204535.1 Chitinophagales bacterium
CTTCTCACTTCTGCCTTCTTACTTCTGCCTTCTCTCTTCTGCCTTCTGCGTTCTCACTTCTGCCTTCTCACTCCTGCCTTCTCACTTCTGCCCTCTCACTTCTGCCCTCTCACTTCTGTCTTCTCACTTCTGCCTTCTCACTTCTGCCTTCTCACTTCTGCCTTCTCACTTCTGCCTTCTGCCTTCTGCCTTCTCACTTCTGCCTTCTGCCTTCTGCCTTCTCACTTCTGCCTTCTCACTTCTGCCTTCTGCCTCCTTCCTTCTGCCTCCTCCCTACGGCACCTGAATACTGTCCAATATATCATCAATTATCCGCTCGACCGAAATATTCTCAGCTTCCGCCTCGTAGGTAAGGCCGATCCTATGCCGTAACACATCTTTGGCTATGGCCTTTACATCTTCTGGAATTACAAAACCCCGCTTGCTCATAAAAGCATGCGTTTTTGCTGCCAGCGCCAGGTTGATACTGGCACGGGGCGATCCGCCATAACTTATCAGCGGTTTTAATTTATCTAACCTGTACTGGCCGGGAAAACGGGTAGCAAAAACAATATCGATGATGTACTGCTCAATCTTCTCATCCATATAAATTTCTCTTACCAGGTTTCGGCCGGTCATAATCTCCTGCACACTCACCACCTGCCTTACATAAGGTACATGCAGGCCATGAACCTGCTGGCGTATGATCAGTAATTCCTCTTCGCGATTGGGATAACCAACCACCACCTTTAACATAAAGCGGTCAACCTGGGCTTCGGGCAGCGGGTAAGTACCTTCCTGCTCCAGCGGGTTTTGCGTTGCCAATACCAAAAAAGGTTCCTCCAGCTTATGGGTTTCATCTCCTATTGTCACCTGCTTTTCCTGCATGGCCTCCAGCAATGCGCTTTGCACTTTTGCGGGCGCCCGGTTTATTTCGTCGGCCAAAATGAAGTTGGCGAAAATGGGTCCCTTACGAATCAGGAACTCGTTGCGCGGCTGATTATAGATCAGAGTACCCACAA
This sequence comes from Chitinophagales bacterium, assembly GCA_038204535.1. Classification (GTDB taxonomy): domain Bacteria; phylum Bacteroidota; class Bacteroidia; order Chitinophagales; family Chitinophagaceae; genus Segetibacter. Next base: position 1,002 of record JBBRCW010000331.1, read on the forward strand.
CATCGGCGGGTAAGAGGTCTGGTGTAAACTGAATACGGCTGAATTTGGCATGTACCGCCTGCGCCAGCGATTTTATGGTAAGCGTCTTAGCCAAACCCGGAACTCCTTCTAACAAAACGTGTCCATTGCTCAGTAAGCCGATAATTAACCTGTCAACCATATAAGTCTGTCCGATCACAACTTTCTCCAATTCGGTTCGCAACCGGTCAACAAATTGCGCGGCGTCATGAATTTTATCGTTCAATATTCTTATGTCTTCGGCAGTTTGCATTTATAATTTTTAGGCGGTGAAAATAAAACTAAGGCCATGAAAATTCATGGCCTTTAGTCTAAATTTTATATAAAGTGGGATTTATGAGCGGGATTTACTTTCATTGACCCTTAATTCGTCTTTTTTCACCTTTTCCCAATATTTCTTATTTACAATCAACATACCAAAACTTTCGCCATCTTCTTTATCAAGGTGTTTATGATGCATTTTATGCGCCCAGCGCAATACTCTTATAATAGTATTGTTGCTGCGGGTAAATATTTTAAACCGCTGATGAATAATAACATCATGCACTACAAAATACGCCAATCCGTAGGCTGCAATACCCGCGCCAATACTAACAACGTAATAAGCCTGGTTCATACTGCCCAGCATAATACACAACCAACTGGGTATGGCAAATATTAAAAAGAAGGCATCATTTTTCTCAAAAAAACCCGGCCCTTTGCGGTGATGATCTTCGTGCAAATACCACAACCATTTGTGCATTACATATTTATGCATGGCCCAGGCAATAAATTCCATCACAAAAAAAGTTGCTATTGTTACCAGTATGTATAGGATCATATTCATAAAAAAGTTCTCAAAATTCCAAAAAACAATACCTGGATTATAAACAAATGTACTGCGAAAAGGTTTTCTTTATTAAACCGCAGTTGTTTGAACACAACCAGCAACAGGGCGCTAATAACAAACCAGCAAGTGTAGTTATAGATGGGTATTTGATCGTTTGTCCATTTCCAGAAACCCAGATCAATTGCAACTGGCTCCATAATCCAATCGTAAAAGGTGGCCAGCATAGCAGCGTCCATCACAAAAGAAAGTATTAATACCGCCGATGGAAGAGATTTGCCGGCTTCAATATATTTACCCTGTATCCATGTATTAAGGTATGTTACAATAATGCCACAACAATACATTACAATAAACCAATTTATTCCGATCAGCCAGGGCACGTGGTTGATCTTTCTTCCTAAAATATCGCCATAACTATAGTTGCCAAACAAAAGGCCGGTATGAACGCCTACCATTTCAACCACCATACCTGTTACGAAACACAACAATAGAAAAATAAAAAATGCAAGGTTCTTGCTTTGCGTAATCAGAATAAGCACAAATGCAATGGTTAAATTGAGCGGGGTATTGTTAATAAACCATTGCCGGTATGCAGTAAACATACCTATACAGCCTGCCGTATGAAAAAGCAGGGTGATGAAAGTTGCTGCTTTATATTTTTGCGGCAACGCACTCAATAATTTCTCCTTATTTAATCCGCTCATTATGCTTATTTAAAACATCGGCCTGCACCATTTGGCTCACCAGTTTTGCGCTGTGCAGACACAAAGGTATTCCTCCACCAGGGTGTACACTACCGCCAACAAAATACAATCCTTTTAAGCCGGAGCTAAAATTCGGGTGACGCATAAAGGCAGCCATCCTGCTGTTTGAACTGGTTCCATACAACGAGCCCATGTATGATAATGTTTTCTCTTCAATGGTTACCGGATCCATAAATTGTTCCACTTCAATAAATTCTTCGAGATCGACCTTTAATATCCGGCTTAATTTAGCCACGATAGCTTTTCGGCAATCATCTCTTAACTGCTGCCAGTTTTGACCGGTGTTAGCAGGAGCGTTTACCATTACAAACCAGTTTTCGCACCCTGCAGGTGCATGCCCTTTTTCCATTTTTGCGGTAATATTTACATATACCGTCGGATCGTTAAAAAGCATTTTCTTTTCGAAGATATGGTCAAACTCAGCCTTATAATCTTTACTAAAAAATATGTTGTGCAGGTGCAATTCGGGAAACTCCTTTTTAATTCCCCAATAAAAAATAATAGCGCTGCTGCTGCGCTCCTGCTGCAGAATTCGTTTTGCTTTTGGCTCGTTTTTCAACAGGTATTTGTAAGTAAAATAAACGTCCATGTTACTTACCACCACATCTGCCTTAAGCTGGTTGCTGCCCGCCATTACGCCTGTTGCTTTGCCATTGGCGCTAAGAATTTCGCTAATAGTAGTATTAAAATGAAAGGTAACACCCAGCGTTTTGGCAAGTTTGTAAAGGGCCTTTGCTATGCTGATCATGCCCCCCTGTGGATAATAAGTACCCAGGTTTTGCTCAAGGTGCGGAATAAGGCTCAGCATACCCGGAGCTTTGTAAGGGCTGCTGCCATTGTATGTGGCAAATCGATTGAAAAGCTGAATGGTTTCGGGTTGTGTAAAATGATGCTCGTTATAACTGTTGAGCGTACCAAATAAATGGGCCGGAGTTACAGCGGCCAAAGCCTTTTTTATCGGCGCATTTAAGATGGATCTATTGTGAAGGGAATAATTTAAAAAAATCTTTCCTATGTCGTTGTAGGTCTTTTCCGATTTTTTAAGATAACCAAATACCTTTTGGCCATCTTCATCCAGCTGCTTAGAAAGCTCAAAGGCAAATGCATCCACATCGGTATAGGCATTCACAATTTTTCCGTTTTCATAAAAATATTTACAGGCAATGGGTAAAGCGCTGTAACTAAAAAAGTCTTTTATTGAAACCCCGGCCACGGTAAATAATTCTTCAATATTTTCGGGCTGGGTAAATAAACTGGGGCCTTCGTCAAATACATAACCTTGCATAGTAAAATTTGCAATCTTACCACCGGCATAGGCATTTTTCTCATAAACCGAAACCAGAAAACCTTTTGCCGCAAGGCGAATTGCCGTTGCAATGCCGGCGACACCCGCACCAATAATTATAGCAGTTGGTTTATTCGACATGTTGATTTGAACCTGCAAAGGTAGTTGCAAGTGGAGCTTTCAAAAAACGCTTAGCTTTTTTCGCCCTGCCACCAGGTGTATATTTTTGGAAATGCCAGATGGAACCAGGCCGTGTATTTATTAGGATGATTTACCAAAGACTCCTGAATATCATTCATGGATTTAAAACAGTAGTCTTTTACCTCGTGATCATTGGGTGTAATATCTCCGTCAAAGCTGCCGGTATAAACATGGTCAAATTCGTATTCTGTCAGACCATTGTCGAATGGAGCATTATAGGTAAAATCGAACACTTTTATTAATTGCGTTGAAAAGCCCAGCTCTTCGTTTAACCTTCTGGTGGCAGCATCAATGGTATTTTCGCCAGGCCGGGGATGGCTGCAGCAGGCATTTGTCCATAAACCGCCGCTGTGATATTTGTTCAAGGATCTTTGCTGCAATAGCATTTCACCTTTTTTATTAAAAATAAAAACACTAAAGGCACGGTGGAGTACCGCCTTTAAATGCGCTTCCATCTTTTCCATTGTGCCAATCTGGCCATCATTTTCATCCACTAAAATCACTTCTTCCATTCGGTAAAATTAAGCGTTGATAGCTTATAAAAGATTAAGCTGGCTTCTAACGCCTGCCTTTGCGAGAATTACCGCTTTACCGTAGTTTGGAATCCTAATTCTTTCTTCTAAAATATTGGCAGCCTGCAGGCACTTTATTTTATTAAAAAGCGATTGGTAATACTTATAAGCCACATATACGCCAAAACGCGCCTTCAGCGGAAGTTTAATAATTCCCAGATAAGCATGGGCAAAATCTTTTTCAATATCTAACTCAATGTCACGTTTTTCTTTTTCAGAAAAGTTTCTAAAATCGCACCCTGGAAAGTAAACACGCTCCAGCCCCACAAAATCTGCCCGCAGGTCTCTTAAAAAATTTACTTTTTGAAAAGCTGCTCCAAGGCTCTGAGCATAAGGTTTCAGGTTATTGTAATTTTCTTTATCGCCTTCGCAAAAAACATGCAGACACATTAACCCTACCACTTCAGCACTTCCATAAATATATTCATCGTAGCCAACTTTTTCATAAGTCGATTTTTGCAAATCAAACGCCATGCTTCTAAAAAAAGCCTCCACCAAATGTCGCTCTATACCATATTGCGTTACGGTTGCCTGAAAGCTATGCAAAATAGGATTCAAGCTTATGCCGCTGTCAATAGCGTCGTATGCGGCTTGTTCAAATTCGCTCAGCAGCTTTTCTTTTTTAAAATCATGAAAAGTATCCACTATTTCGTCGGCAAAACGAACGAGCCCGTAAATATTGTAAATGGGTGTTCGTATATCTTTATGCAGCAACCTGATGGCAGAGGCAAAAGATGTACTATAGCGTTCGGTAGTAATCTTACTGCATTGCTGGCTTACTTCATGAAATAAATGCATCATACCCGAAAATTTTTTAGGCGTTTAGGGTTATTGTATACTGATAGTACCTGGCAAATAAAAAGATTGAAAATTCAATTTTGTGAAACTAACTTCTGTAAAATACAGGTTATGAATCATTATCTATAACACCTTAAATTAAAAGATTGTTCTGCAAACTTCTCTTGCTACTACTTCTCCGCTAATTATGCTGGGCGGTACACCTGGTCCAGGTATGGTTAGCTGGCCCGTGTAAAACAAATTCTTTACTTTTTTACTTTTTATAGAAGGTTTTAAAACAGCTGTTTGTAATAAAGTGTTCGCTAAACCATAAGCATTTCCCTTAAAAGCGTTGTATTCGTTTATAAAATCGCTTTGAGCAAAACTTTTGTAAACTATAATATGTTCCCTGATCTTCTGCCCGGTGTGTTGTTCGAACCTTTCAATAATCAAATCGAAATATTTACTTCGCAATTCTTCGGTATCATTATCCAGCCCCGCCGCAACGGGAATTAGGAAAAACAAATTTTCGCAGCCTTCGGGTGCCGATGACGCATCTGTTACGGATGTTGCGCTAACATAAAATAACGGCGCAGTCGGCCATTGAACGGTCTTATATATTTCCTCGCCATGCAATTGAAACGGTACATCAAAAAAAAGGGTATGATGTAAAACATTTTTAAGCTTTTTATTGATCCCCACATAATACAATAGACAACCGGGAGCCATTGTTCTGGTTGTCCAATATTTGTCGCTGTAACTTTTATATTTTTCCGGCAAAAGGTCTTTCTCTATGTGGTGATAATCGGCACCGCCTATAATTACATCGGCTGTAAATTCTCCTTTCGGGGTAACAATCTTTTCCGCCTTGTTATTGGTAACAGTGATTGAAGTTACCGGAGTTTCAAAATGAAATTGAACACCCAAACTGATAGCTAACTCATGCATGGCGTCAACAATACTGTACATTCCGCCGTCAGGATACCAGGTGCCGCCCTTTATATCGGCGTAGTTCATCAGACTGTATAAAGCGGGTGTATCCTCAGGCAAGGCTCCTAAAAATAAGACCGGAAATTCCATTAATTCTCTTAATCGGGGATTTTGAAAATGCCTGGCCACATGCTTTTTCATGGATGTAAATACGTCTAACTTAAAAACCCCCGTCATAAGATCCCTATCTATAAACTCAGTTAATGATTGTCCCGGCTTAAACACCAGTTTTTGAATGCCAACTTTATACTTATACGCGGCCTCTTCCAAAAATTTATCCAGCATTTGAGAACTGCCGGGTTCAATAGAATCAAATAATTGTTTTAGTTCGTTGTAATTGGCAGGAACGTCCATCGGGCTTCCATCTTGCCAATAAACTCTGTAAGAAGGATCTAACCGATGCAGGGAATAATAATCAGCCACTTTTTTGCCAAACTGGTTAAAAAAACGCTCAAACACATCGGGCATCCAGTACCAGCTTGGACCCATGTCGAACGTAAAACCATCCACCTGTAATTTTCTGGCTCTTCCTCCAGGCATGTTATGCTTTTCAAGAACCACCACCTGCCAGCCAGCTTTAGCCATAAAACAAGCTGCAGACAAACCTGCAAAACCACTGCCTATAATAATTACTTTTTTATTCACGGATACCGAAAGTAGTAATTAATTAGTGTCGTAATATTTGAGCCTTTAAAAGTTTACGCGCAAAGTGAATGCGGCTTTTTATTGTGCCTAACGGCTCTTCTAATATATGGGCGATTTCGTGATACTTATATCCATCGAAATATAATAAAAATGGATTGCGAAAAATTTCCGGCAAATTATGGATCGCAAATTTTACTTCTTTCATAGAGAGGTTACTCTCAGCGGCATTTACCGTAGTTACCTGGTTATTGTCTAACAAAAAGTCGTTGGGCGAGCTATCGAATATGGTATTCTGCTTTGCTTTTCGGCGGTAGTTGTTTATAAAGATATTGCGCATGATGGTGTACAACCAGGCTTTAATGTTTGTGCCAACATTGTATTTGTCTTTATTGGCCAATGCACGAAACATAGTCTCCTGCATTAAATCTTTGGCCGTTTCGTTATCCCGGGTTAGTGTGATAGCAAAAGGCTTTAAAAACTCCGCGTTGTTTAACAACATCTGATTGAATTCGATACTTGACATGGCTAAAGTGTTTAAATAATGATG
>JBBRCW010000332.1:0-7455 GCA_038204535.1 Chitinophagales bacterium
TGCAACAACTTTCATTTGCGACTGCTAATGAGCTCAACTGAACCTTTTGTCTCTGTGATGGAACACCACATTTGTCCTGGGCTAAACAAGCTGTTTGCTTAGGGGTAAGAACAAAGTTTTCGCCGTTAAATTCCAAATCATATTTGCCAATGGTTTCCAACTGGTATTCTACTTCAATGTCTAAGTCTTCCCTTCCTAACACCTTTTCAGATAATGCTATAATGTTTAATAACTTTTGAGGCTTCAAAAGATGTTCATAATCGTTGGCATCCTACAGTTGAAAGTTTGCCACTTTCTCACTGCGTACTGTAACGCCACAATCAATAAAGTGTTTTTTAACGATACCAACCTCTGTTACATGGAAATGTTCAGGAACTAAAGTTCCGTTTTGTAGTTCAAAATTTACTGCTTCAGCAGTGCTTAGATGCTTTTTGATTTCAGATAGTTTCATTGTTCTATATTTTATAATGTTAGTACTGCTATTGTCTTATTGCAATAAGACGATATATTTTGACAAAAAAAATCAACAACAGTTATTCTTCACTTCATAGGATACAAAAAACTTTTGCATCAACTCTTTGTATTGCTTCCAGACCTTTTCATCTATGCAGTAACAAATGCTTGCACCGTCAACACTGCCCTTGATTATTCCGACAGTTTTAAGTTCTTTTAAATGTTGTGAGATTGTTGCCTGTGCTAAACCTAATTCTTCTACCAGGTCGCCACATATACACGACTTAGCGTTAATCAGGTATTCCACTATTGCTATGCGGGCAGGATGCGCCAATGCTTTAAGCATTGTAGCCATCTTATTTTGCTTGTCGGTAAATATTTCTGATTTTGTGATACCCATATTAATTGCAATATTACGATAATTGTTTTAAAACTTTTATTTTTGATTACGAATTTATTAGCCTTATGAATACTGCTGTGCCGGAACCTTTATTGCCAAAGCATTGGGAAGCCGTGAAGGCTATTTATGAAATTGGACTTGCTACCGGCAATGCAACTTTTCAACTTGCTGCACCTTCTACATGGGAGCAGTGGGATACAGGACACAAACAACATTCAAGGTTTGTTGCTGTGATTGATAATAAGGTTGTTGGCTGGGTGGCGCTCTCATCTACTTCTGCAAGGGACTGTTATAAGGGTGTGTGTGAATTGAGTATTTATATTGATAGTAGTTACCGTGGTAAAGGCATTAGCCATATGTTGATGCAGGCAGTTGTTGAAAGCAGCGAAACTGCGGGTGTGTGGTGTTTGTATTCAAGCACCTTTCCTGAAAACAAAGTAAGTATTGCTTTGCAAAAGAAGTTTGGTTTTAGGGAGATAGGGTATCGTGAAAAGATTGCTGAACACCATGGTGTTTGGCGGGATACGGTTTTGCTTGAAAGGAGAAGTAAGGTTGTAGGTGTTTGAACTATCCAAAAAAAAGCCCGAAGGCTGGCTTTATGCTCCTGTATGCTCTGATTAATAATTGATTTGTCTAATAATGTAAATAGCTGACTGAAGATAGGCTGTCCGACAAAAACTGTAGATTTGTTCATATCATATTATATAGTGAGGTAACTACAAAATTGATATAAGGGGCCATATGACCACCCTTCTTTTAACTTTTATCTCGGTCAACAATAATTGTTAATAAAAAATGAAGCCATGTTTAGTTACTAACATTAGCTTCATTTTTGTGTATATCTACCTGTGACGCATTATTTTTATTGATGTGCTCTTAAAAGGTTTCAATCTCCATTTAATATTAAACGCTAATTATGAAGCTTAGAACGGTTTGGGCAATCAGTTGCCTTATTGCATTGACCGGTTTTAGCAGTTGCGAAAAGTCGGATTACGAAGTAAACACCACCTTTAATGTCAGGCTGAGCAGCGCTGCCTATTCTGCTGAGCAGGTGAATATTAACATACAAAAAGTGCAGGTAAACGTTAGCGATAAGGGGTGGGTTGATTTAACGAGTTCGGGCGAAATATTTAATGTTAGGGATTACCAGGCATCCGATACTTTATTGGCAAATGGTAAGTTACCTGCAACCAGCATTGTAAGCCAGTTAAGGCTTGTATTTGGAAGTAACAATTCGATAAAGCTCGATGGTAAAGTATTGCCATTAAGCCTGGATAGCAGCAAGGCCGAAATGCTGCTGACCGTTAACCGTAAACTAAACCGAAGCCAGGAAACAGTCACTGTCGTCATTAATCCATCGCTATCGGTAAGTAAAAGCGCTGAAGACGGTTGGTTACTAAATCCCGTGGCCACTATTCAATAAATTTAAGCGCCGTTTTTAAAAGTTGAGATAAGCGCCGATGTGGTTTTTTTGAGTTTTTTCAGTTCCTCCTTTTGTTCCTTAATAAACGTATTGTCAACAAAACTACCTGTTACGGCGTTCATTTCTTCCAGGTTATCAAACACCATTTTTCTAAAGGGATTTGTATAATCCTTTTCCCTGGATTTATAGATGCCCTTTACCATCCATTCTTTTATTCTAACTGCTTCATTCAAATAACCGATCCAATCGTCTGTGCTGGCTTTTTTTATCTTCAGCCCGGTCAGTTCCTGTAAACTTGCCAGGGCATGCACCAATAATTGATTCGAATATTTTTCTTCCTGTACTTTATATACATCGTGTACCGACTGCCACGATGCGATCTTGCCTGATTTAATTTTCTTCTTCATGTCTTCCACATCGATGGCCGGCATTAACTGTCCGCCCATACTAATCCAATTGCCGCGTGTCAGGCGCGCAGGCATCATGGTCTGCAATCCCTCTAAATTTTGCGAAGATGCAGCAGATAAATAACTGATGACATTGCTGATACAATAGTAAACAACCAGGTCTTCAAAAATGTGATATGCCTGCATCACCTTGATTAAAACTACTTTTCGCTTCGTATTTTCAAAACCATCGGCAATTATCTCCAGGCTATTAATTACCGGGTCACTTTCTTCAAGCAATTTAAACCCGGCTTGTATCATTTCTTCGTCGGTAAACTTCTTGCTGCCATGTTCCTTTAAAAGCCAGGCTTTGCCTGTAAATTTTTTAATTAATTCGAGGGCGGTAAAAATTTCGTTCACGCTATCGGGTGCCAGGTAGTCATATTCTATATGCTGGGCCTTGTCGGTGCGCTTGTCGCGATTGGCGTATTTGTTGCAATTGCGCTGCAGCGCATACATATTGTACATAAACCAATATCCCGGCATTACTACCAGCTGGTTGTTGGTTATATCGTTGTTTACAAGCGAAAAGGGAATGGGTATATTCAGTTCAGCCGGGTAATCGCCCTTTGATAATATGGTGAACCCCGCAAATTTTGAATTGTGTTTTAAACTAACACACAGTCCAGGCCAAAATCCGCGGCCGGCTACTATTTCTCCATCTGCACTCCGGCTATTATGGTTTGAGCCAATGGTGGCTCCGGCCGCAATATTACTTTGACCCATTATTAAAGAGGCACACAAAAAAGAATTGTTATGGTGCTGCTCGTGTGCAGGAAAAATGAGTGAATTGAGCACCTCGCAGCAAGAGATGGTTGAATTATTACCCAAATAAGAGTTGATGAGCCTTGCACCATACTTAAGCTGCGAATGCGAGGCCATAATAAAACGTACCGCTTTAACCCCATAGAAGGCCCGGCATCCAAAACCCATAATGCCGTTCACCATTTCGCTGCCTTCGCCTATCTGCGATTTTCCTTCTTCGCCCGAATTAATGGTTAGATTTTTTAGTTTATTGGCACCCTTCAGATAGGCATCCTCACCTATCCAAACGTCTTTTATAATGTTGCAGTTTTTTATAACAGTGCGGTTTCCGATCTTACCGTAATAGCCCCTTTTATTATCAAAATCTTTTTCGGTAAATTCCTGTAATTTTTGCAATAAGGCTTCGTCGTCGCGGTACTTGGTCCACATATAAGCATCGCCTGGCAGCATACCGTTAAACGGAATTATTTTTCTTCCACCGTTTTCGTTACACAGCTCAAGCCATATGCGGGTAAGTTCATCTTCATTTTCTTTAAGAATACCGTTGCCGAATTTTGCATAATCGGTGGTTACCAGTTCGTTTACATTTACAACAATCACTTCGCTGCCAATAATATAATGCGAAAGATAGTTAACGTTATCAATAACCACGTTATCACCAAAATCGCAACTAATAATGGTTGAGTTATATAAACCAACGGGAACAATCAGATCGCTAAACTCAAGACTGAATGGTTCCAGTTTGCCTATGCGAACCAGGCCGAAAAATTTGCAGTTCTTAACCAGCTCCGCGTTAAATGCATCCGATACAAAAATGTTGTTCCAGTTATCTGAAGTATTTCTGTTTCTTACCAGCAATTCAATTTCGTAGGCGGTCAATTGCCGGTAATTGATGCCATTTCTGTTTTGCCGGTTTCTTAAATAGTATTCGTCGTTACCGGCTGGTATATATTCTGGCTTTATAAAATTATAGCCGAGTGTGGCGATCGAATGTTTTTTTATAATGTTGGATGGCATAGGTATAGCTAATTGAAAGACAAGTTGACCGATTATTGCAAATGATTATCTGAATGCAGAAATAAAGTTTCTATTATTCCGGCATTAGTCCCGGTTGTTCAAAATACCAAATCTAAAAATAGATCATTATAATATAGTTTGTTATACTTCACGCCTCATATGTTTGTGCATTGCTTAGTATGGAACAATGGGTACACGAGTCCCGCACATTGCGGGAACGATGAAAAATAGTAGCAATTCAGCCCGGACCAAAAATAATTACCAAACAATTTCAAACGGCGAGAAATATACTTATTCTACGGTAACTGATTTTGCCAGGTTGCGAGGCTTGTCCACGTCGATACCCTTTTCGGTTCCTACGTAGTAGCTCAGCAGTTGCAAAGGCACCACACTTAATAAAGGCGCTAAAACTTCATCGGTATCCGGAACATACATTACATCGTCGGCCATGCCTGGTATTACAGTATCGCCTGCAGTTGCAACTGCTATTACTATTCCTTTTCGTGCTTTTATTTCCTGAACGTTTGATACTATTTTGTCGTAATACTTGTCTTTTGTTGCTACAAAAACCACGGGTAAATTAGAATCAACCAATGCAATAGGGCCGTGTTTCATTTCGGCGGCAGGGTAGCCTTCGGCATGTATGTAAGATATTTCTTTCAGTTTTAAAGCGCCTTCCAATGCAATGGGAAAATTATAGCCGCGGCCCAGGTATAAGAAGTCTGAAGATGCTTTGTATTTTGAAGCAATTGCTTTTATGTTAGAAGTATCGGCCAATATTTCTTTCACCTTGTCGGGTATAAGTTCCAGGTCTCTAATTAACTGAATATACCGGTCCTCAGTTATTGTGCCTTTTGCATACCCTATTTTTAAAGCCATCATGGCCAAAACTGCTAATTGCCCTGTGAATGCTTTCGTGCTTGCTACACCAATCTCCGGGCCTGCATGCGAGTATGCGCCGGCATCACTCAAACGCGCTATACTGCTACCAACAGCGTTGACCACACCAAAAATAAAAGCGCCATTTTCTTTGGCGTTTTCCAGCGCTACCAGGGTATCGGCGGTTTCTCCGCTTTGCGAAATGGCTATGATAACATCACCCTTGTGAATAACCGGGTTGCGATATCTGAATTCAGAGGCATATTCAACTTCTACAGGTATACGGCACAATTCTTCGAACATATATTCGGCAACCAGGCCCGCATGCCAGCTGGTGCCGCACGCTACCATAATAATACGCGGGGCTTTCATCAGCGCTTCCAGATGATTATCCACACCACTCATTGTAATAGTTCCCGAAGAAGCCAGTAACCGGCCCCTCAAACAGTCGGTAATGGTTTCAGGCTGCTCGTGTATTTCTTTCAGCATAAAATGGTCGTAGCCGCCTTTTTCAATTGCGGCCAGTTCCAAATCCAGTTTTTGTATAAAGGGCGTTTGTTTTTCGTTACCCAGATTTTTTAATATCAGTTCGTCTGGTTTAACGATGGCAATTTCGTAGTCATTTACATAAACTACTTCTTTGGTATATTCTATGATTGGCGAGGCATCAGAAGCCAGAAAATGTTCTCCCTTACCAATGCCTATCACCAGCGGGCTGCCTTTGCGGGCTGCGAGAATAGTACCCGGATCATCTTTGGAAATCAACAGAATACAGTAAGCGCCTACTATTCTCTTTAACGCTATCCGCAGCGCTTCTTCTAATGTGCTTTTGTTTTGTTTTTTTATCTCTTCTATAAAATTCAATAAAACCTCTGTATCCGTGTCGCTCGTAAATTCATATCCTTTATTGATCAGTTCCTGCTTTATGAGGGTGTAGTTTTCAATGATGCCATTATGTATCATGGCAATTTCGCCACTGGCACTGTAATGGGGGTGCGCATTTCGGTCGCTGGGTTCGCCATGGGTTGCCCAGCGGGTATGCCCAATGCCGGTATGGGCGTGCAGGTCTTTGCCTATTACAGCCTCTTCCAGTTCCGTAACCCTTCCTTTTTTCTTATAAACGCGTAAATCTCCGTTTAGCAGGGCCACACCAGCACTATCATATCCTCTATATTCCAATCTCTTTAAGCCTTTTAAAATTACCGGGTATGCCTCTCTTGAACCTGTATATCCTACTATTCCACACATTGTGCTTATTTTTAATTAAGGGCGCAATATCACTATTTTTGGCCAATAATGTATCACAAACCATTCGGCGTTCACCAAATCTAACCTGCATGCAAATCGATTTTAGTTTTGATTACCAGCTTCAAAATAATCGGGTTTTATTAAGGCCATTAACGATTGATGATGTACCGAACCTGCTTCCATTTGCTATAACGGAACCGGAACTTTGGCGTTTTTCTTTAACCAGCGGGGCAGGGGAACAGGGAATACGAGATTATATAAACCAGGCTGTGAAAGAACGGCAGGAACAAAACGAATACCCTTTTATTGTTTGGGATAAGCAAGCTGAAGTTTACGCCGGCAGTACTCGTTTTTATGATATTCAGCCAGCTAATAAAACCTTGCAGCTAGGGTTTACCTGGTATGGAAAAGCGTTTCATGCAAAGGGGCTTAACAAAAACTGCAAATTGCTTTTGCTTGAATTGGCTTTTGATCAGTGGGGTTTTGAACGGGTAGAATTTAGAGCGGATAACGAAAATAAACGCAGTATCGCGGCTATGCAATCTATTGGTTGTACCGTGGAAGGTGTCCTAAGAAGCCATATGCCCAAACCAGCCGGTGGCAGAAGGGATTCTATTATTTTATCGATCTTAAAGACAGAATGGGAAGGTCATGTGCGGCGGAATTTGCAAGAGCAAGTGAAGAAGATCAGCCAGGATGGCTAATTCCTTTACAATTAAAAACCCCGGAAGTACCAGGGTTTTTTTATCCGAAATGCCATATTATATTCTGCTGTATCTATTGTACCGAAAAATTCACCTGGGTGGTTCCCCATAAAAGCAACA
>JBBRCW010000333.1:0-7438 GCA_038204535.1 Chitinophagales bacterium
GCACTCATTTCGGGCAATAATATTTTTTGGGGTTATCATGGTGAATTTTGGAAACAAAGCCAAACCAATAAATGGAATCATGTGGATGCTAACACGGGCTTGTTTGTTGGTCAATTTGGAGTGCTGACATCTGATCACCAGGGAGAAGAGGCATTTGCCGGCGGTGCAGGAAACGTAATGCAAGGAACGGTAGTTGAGGTGGGAGGCATTACCTATCTATACCACAACGATGAAAGTGTTCATGGCGGGGTTCATAGATGGAAAATTACCGGCCTTAATACTATAGATCTGCAGACTGCAATGGTAACAAGCGACCAAATTGCAGCAGATGGGCAGGATCTTTTGGCAGGTTTGGAGAGGAATGTAGTTCTGACTAATGGCAATGGATGGGATCGTGGGTCAGATGTGAATGAGTGGAATTCACAAATATGGCACGTATCGACAGGCGTAAAGACATTTGATCCGCTGGTTTCGCCCGATGTCAATATTGTGTTTTCGCAAAGTAGTGGAACAAGGGTGGTGAAACGCGACCTGGGCGACAACACTAAGCTTACTTCATGGAAGCTTAAAGGCAAAATGAATTTTGAAAATTGTGCTCCCACACAGGCGCATTTTAAATCGGTAGGTTTTGTTGAAGTGCTTGACAAAGCAGGGTTGATAATTGCACGCTTTGATCTTAGGCAGGATGTTGTAAAAGGATATAATGTGGTTGGTAACGATAAAATACTATTTCATGGATCGGCTGAAGAAATAGACAGGCTAAAGAATTATTCGCAACCTATTGAAATTGGGGTTGATAATGGAGTGGTATCTTTTATGTACGCCAACTTGCCCGCTGTTAATACCACCAAAAAAATTGATGCGGCTGCAAACTGGCAGGAACCCAGTGTTTTACGCTTTTTCTTTGGTACTTATAATCCCGCAGACAATCAAATAAAGTATTTTAATGTTTCAGAAATGAAATTTTTTAAGAAGAAACTGGAAACCCAAAAAACAGATTATTTCCGCTCTGTTGCATCAGGTAATTGGGAAGATAAAGCCTCATGGCAATCGTCAGCCGATGGAAGGGTATGGACCGATGCTACAATTGTACCCGATAGTAGCGCTAATATGGTTACTGTACAAAAAAACCATATTGTTACAGTCAATTCAGAATTATTGGTTGACCAGGTAATGGTAGCAGATAGTGCCGCTTTATGGATTGCTTATAATGGAGCACTAAATGTAAATGATGGTTTGGGAGACGATATTACGATAGCGCCTGCAGGAAAACTGGTTGTTAAATCAGAAGTAAAAGGAACAGGAAGAATTGGTAAATCAACCGGAAATATAAAGGGAAATGTTACAGTCGAAAGATATATCTCTGCTAAGGCTGGCTACAGAATGTTAGCACCATCAGTAAATACCACCGGCAGCATAAATATGAACTGGCAGGAAGGCGCAAATAATACCAGCCAGGCAATAAATGAAAATCCGGTACCAGGTTATGGTACCCATATCACAGGTTCGGCCAACGGTGCCGACGGAATTGACGCATCATCTGATGTAAAGCCGGTATTATTTACCTATGATTCCAAATCGTCTTTGCAGGCCTGGAGATCAGTTAATAATACCAGCATCAATACACTCAATGCAAATACCGGCTACCTGTTATTTACAAAAGGCGACAGGTCAATTGACCTAAATGGTGCACCGGTAATTCCTACCAGCACTACGCTGAGGGCAACTGGAAGTATTGTAAGTGGAAATGTGGTAATTGATTCACTTGAAGGGGATGGTAGAAAAAATGTAATTGCAAATCCGTACGCCTCCCCAATAAGCTGGGTTAAATTACAGGCTGCCAATAATGCTGGTTTCGAAAACTACTTCACAGTCTGGGATCCCAATGTGGGCTCGAAGGGCGGATACGTAACGGTAGATGCTTCCGGTGCTACCAGCGTTAGAACGTCAACTGTAAATACTGAAATACAATCCGGTCAGGCATTTATTGTTAAAGCCAAAGCCGGGGAAACCGCAAATAGATTTACAATTAAAGAAGCGGATAAGGTTACGTCATTAAACCAAAACATGTTCAGGGGTGCAAACGGACCCATTCCCAAATTATATGCAAGTTTATATTATATGAATGATGATGGCAATCGCAACCTTGCCGATGGTGTGTTATCGCGTTTCGGCGAAAATTATTCAGCCGCGGTGGATGGAGACGATGCGGAAGACTTTGCCAATTTTGATGAAAATATTGCATTTACACGCAACGGCGAAGAACTCAGTATTGAAAGCATGCCGCTGGCACAGGCTGGCGATACCCTTCGCCTGGGTATTCACAATATGCGGGTACAGGCTTACGAGTGGCAATTTAATGCCTCAGACTTTGATGCTTCGGGCGATGTACGGGCCTTTTTGAAAGATAAATTTCTGGGGACAGAAATACCCATAGAAATGGAAGGCACAACCGTAATTGTGTTTGCAGTAACCTCCGATCCGGAAACCTATAGTGCAAACCGCTTTAGTATTGTATTCGAACAACTGAAAACTTTGCCGGTAAATATTTTTTCGTTGAAAGTTAGCAGAAACAACACGGGTATGAATGTTGAATGGAGGACTGCTACAGAAGTGAATGTTGAGAAATATGAAATTGAGCGTTCATTCAATGGACAAAACTTTCAAGCCATTGCTACAAAAAAACCAACAGGTACAACCACTTCACTTAATAGTTATTCCTGGTTCGATGCCTTTCCATATAGCGGAGACAATTATTACAGGGTTAAGTCAATAAGTAAAGATGGAAGCATTCAATATAGTGAGATCGTTCGTGTTGCAGGCATTAAAGAAAGTGTTTCGTTTAACGTTTATCCTAACCCAATAAAGAAGGGCCTTTTTAAAATTTCGATAAGTGATTTAAAGAAAGGTGAATATACATTAACGCTGTTAAATGTATCCGGTCAAAGAATAATTAACCAAAATGTAAATCACCAGGGCGGGCCTTTAAACACCACTGTCAATTCAGAAAATTTATCTACAGGTGTTTACCAGGTAATCTTAAATGGTGCAGATATTTACCTAAAACAAAATCTGTTAAAATTGTAAATTCAGGTCAGAGATAGAATGTATCAAGACAAAAAATCCCGTTTGTGCAAACAACCGGGATTTTTTTGTATAGCCATCTGGTGTATAATTGACATTAATTATCCACATCGATTTCGTTATTAAATGTTTAAAATGAACGATTTATAAAAAAAATAAAATGAGATATTTTAATTTACAGTTTAATTTTTAAATTTTCCTTTCGGTTTGTGCAACCTGAATATTACTTTCGCCGTCGGAAAAACTCTCTCTTCCATTATCCATGTAAAATAGTGCCTTGATTAACATGAGATAATTTTTACATTAAAAAATTATTTAATCTTTAATTGCTTGCTTTTTTTGAAATTAATTCAAAAAATATACCCATTCTATGCCCAAAACATTTCGATTTTCGTTTCATGTAGCCGTATTACTGTTGTGCCTGAATTCGGCATTTGCTCAAACAACATTGCCAGCAATCCGCAGCTTTACTTTTAAGCTAAAAAATAGTGCCAACACCAGTGCTGGAATTTATGCCAAGGATGGAACATTAATAAGAACGCTTTGGAGCGGTGTGCAATTTGCAGCGGGCAAACATGTAGAAAAATGGGATGGCAGGGATGATAATGGAAACACAAGCGCCGAATCTGCCTATGATATAAAAGTATTAAGCAATAACGTAAAATACGAATGGGAGGGAGCCCGAATAGGTAATACATCTGATCAAAAAACTGGTAGCTCAAAATTGAGATTATTTGAGCCTGTCAGGGGCATTGCCATTGCAAATGGCAATGCCTATTTTGCAGGTGGATATAACGAAGGATGGCCCGCACAATTTAGAGTCAATCTCGAAAATCCAAATGCCAAAACATGGATCGGTAAAATGAAATCTACAGATCAGGCTAGCGACTATGTTGCCACTGATGGCGATGTAGTTTATTGGGGCGGCTATGACCCGCTTGAAGAGAGGAGCAAACCTGAAACATTTGTATTTGCTACTACAGTTAAGGCAGATAAAGAAGTAAAATTTTCAAAAGGGGTTCCTGCATCCATGAAATGGGGGGGAATATACGCAAGCACTATTTCCTATATGTACGCTCCCAATTCAATAATTTCTGGTTTAGCGGTTCAGACAAAAGGCAAATATTTATTTGTTGCAAGAAGTGGTTTAAACCAGTTGCAGATTTTAGATAAAAACAATGGCGATTTGGTTCAGACATACAGTTTTTCTGGTGTAAGAAAATGTATGGTTGATGGAGATGATGACCTGTGGTTGGTTTACGAAACTAAAGTTGAAAAATTTAATGTTAATAAGAATGGAACGTTAACCTCCTATGGAATAACTATTGCCGAAAAAAATGCTGCGGCACTGGCCATTTCACCTGACAATAATACTATTATCATTGCTGATATGAATAATCAACAGGTAAAAGGGTATAATAACAAAACGGGGGGATATCTGTGGACCTTGGGCCAACCCGGAGGATATTTAACCGATGCAACGGTTACAGATAATAAATTTTACTGGAAAGATGTAAGAAATGAATTATTAACCTATTTAACTTTTTTACCCGATGGTACTTTCTACGTTGGCGATGTGGGCAATCTGAGAACCCAGCACTATTCGGAAAAAAGAAATTTTATTGACCGTATAATGTTCTTGCAGAATGTTTACAATACAAGTGTAGACAAAGCCAATCCTAAACGGGTTTTCTCCGATTTTCTGGAATTTGAGGTCAACTATGCCTTGCCTTTGGGAGCTAATAACGGTTCGTGGAAATTGGTAAAAAACTGGGGCGCCAATTTTGGAGGGCAATACGACCAGTTTAATAAAATTTTAAATATTACTACTTTAAAGAATGGCCGCACTTATGGATTGTTGCGAATAGAAGACCAATATTTTGTAATTGAACTTGTGCAAGGCGGTGTTATTCGATATACAGGTATAGAACTTGCTGCGCGTACTTTTTTGGCTGAAGATGGCTCAAAAATTAATAATCCCGGTACCCGTATTGGAGTTGGATGTAGTATCGTTAAATACCCATTAATTGGGTTTGATATTTTAAATAATCCAATTTGGTCGCCCATTCCCGAACTGCTGGCTTCAAGTCCCCCTGTAACCGCTTTGGATCCCGTACCCTGGGAAGGGTTCAGAGGAGATTATATAACTAAGTCAAAGAACCTGGTCTATTTTAATTATAATAAATCAGAGAAAGTTAGTGGAGTAGAATATCATTTGGGTGCAATAAAAAAAGGCACTAATAAATGGTTATGGAAAACCGCAAAGGGCACCAATCCTAGTTATATGGGACCATTTCCTGAAGACGGCGCATTTGACAATGGTAACGGGGTTGTTGCCCATGGTGCCGGAGGTCAGGTGTTGATTTTGGGTGATAATTTATTTTGGGGTTACCATGGCGAATTCTGGAAGCAAAGCCAAACGAACATGTGGAACCAGGTAGATGGAAACACTGGTTTATTCATTGGCCAATTTGGGGTGTTAACCAGCAATCATCAAAACGAAGAAGCTTTTGAGGCTGGTGCCGGCAATGTTTTGTCGGGCACTGTTGTAGAAATAGATGGCATAACTTATTTGTATCATAACGATGAAAGCGTTCATGCTGGTGTTCATCGTTGGAAGATATCAGGTTTAAATACCATTGAAGTGCAAAATGCGGTTTTAACAAATGATCAGGTTGCTGCTGAAGGTATTGATTTGCTGGAGGGATTGGTAAGAGGAGTTATTCTTACAAACGAGAAGGGGTGGAATAGGGGGAGTGATGCAGATGAATACAGTGCCAATAAGTGGAATATAAAAACAGGAGTAAAAACATACGACCCGTTTAAATCGCCGGATGTTAATATAATTTTTGCTCAGAACAGCGGTGTAAGATTATTAACGAGAGACCTGGGCGACAATGTAAACCTTGCCTCGTGGAAGCTGAAAGGTAAAATGAATTTTGAACGCTCGGCGCCAAGTCAGGCACAATTAAAGGCGCAGGGCTTTGTAGAGGTTCTTGATAAAGCAAACCGGATTATTACCCGCTTTGACCTTCGCCAGGATCCGGTTAGCGGACAAAATATTATTGGAAACGATAAAATTATTTTTCATGGCACAGAACACCAAATTGAGTTTATTAAAAGTTATACTCAACCCATTGAAATGGGCGCTGAAAATGGGGTAATTTCCTTCTCTTTTGCTGGATTTCCGGCTGTTACTACAACCAGTAAAATAAACCCGGATGCAAATTGGCAAGAGCCTAAATTGCTGCGTTTCTTTTTTTCAAATACCAGTTCGGCGGATAATTATGTGCGGTATTGCAACATTTCTGAAATGAGATTTATTAAAAAAGTAATTCCCAATAAATTGCCTTCAGTTTCTATTAGTTCACCTGCCGATAAAAGTGTATTCAATACAGGAGAGAATCTGACTATTAAGGTGAACGCTACAGATGCCGATGACTCAGTGAGTAAAGTGTTATTTTATATAAATAATACTTTAGCAGGCACCGATCTGGCAGCACCTTACGAATTTGCTTTTAATACCAGCAAGTCAGGTGTCTATAACCTGGCAGCCACCGCCTATGATGACAAAGGCGATTCCAGTAAATCTTCAATTATTCAAATTACAGTTAATATTCCTGCAGCGAGTGCAACAACTGCATTGCCCTGTACCGGCACTGGTGGTGTTAGCTGGGAATATTGGTCGAATGTGTCCAATTCTAGTATTTCATCCATTCCGCTTTCAGCCCCACCCACAGAAAGCAGAATACTTAGCTCGTTTACCACTCCTGTTGATTTTGCCAATTATTATGGTGCAAGAACCCGGGGTTATATCTGCCCTCCTGTTTCAGGCATTTATACGTTTTTTGTTTCGGGCGATGACCAAGGGGAATTATGGCTCAGTAATTCAGAAATTCCTGCGTTAAAGCAAAGGATCGCCTACTTTGATGACTGGACGAGTTATCAGCAATACACCAAATATGCCACACAAAAATCAAGTCCCATCAGTTTGGTGGCAGGCCAAAAATATTATATTGAGGCATTGCATGTTGAAGGCCATAGTGGCGATAATTTATCCGTTGCCTGGACTTTACCAAACGGAACCTTTCAGTCTTCCATTCCCGGTACATCACTTATACCCTTTACACCGGTGGTTATTCCCAATAAATTACCATCAGTTACCATTAGTTCTCCTTCCAATAAAAGTGTATTCAATACAGGGGAGAATCTGACTATTAAGGTGAACGCTTCCGATGTTGATGGCTCAGTAAGTAAAGTGTTATTTTATATAAATAATACTTTAGCAGGCACCGATCTGGCAGCACCTTACGAATTTGCTTTTAATACCAGCAAGTCAGGTGTCTATAACCTG
>JBBRCW010000334.1:0-7437 GCA_038204535.1 Chitinophagales bacterium
TCATAGAATAAATTAATTAAAAGAGGTTTAAATAATATAATATATAATGTTAGCAATCGAAATTAGTTGCGCTAATTCCTAAAGAGAAACATCTAAATAAATGCTTATTTACAGCAATAGCAAATGAATGAAATGTATTTTGAAACTGTTCTATGAAAAATTTTCCTGCAGAAATAAAAACAGTTTATAATCTTTTCCGTCTGCAGGCACACGCAGCCTTCTATTGTAGTGGAAGGTACGTAATACCCGCCACCTTTTTTAAACACTTTTTCTAAAATGAATGCTACATTCTTAAAATTTCCCTCTTTATTTATAGCCGGCTTAAGGCTGTTTTGTAATGATGTAGCTTTTTTGTTTTACAGATAAGCATCGCCCCGGCAAAATATAATTTCTTATTATATGCGATACAAACAGCTATAAGAAAAGCCAAAATAAGAGCCATTTATCCAACAAAATATGAACGCCTGAAGGTTAGCATGATAACCCCTTTTTAAAACTAACTTTCAGGTTTAAGCAGGTTTTATGAAATACTTTAATATCGTACTTCTATTCTTATTATTGGGCATCCTTAAAATAAGCGCTCAAAACAGAAAGACTTATGTGGTAAAAGCAGGAGAAATTCCGGTTGATGTACTTCCCCCGGAAGCAGTTTACACTTTTTCGGAATTTAAAAGAGGTATTGTTTATATGCGGGATGGTACCGCAACCAATCAACAGCTAAACTACAATATGGCTTTGGACGAAATGCACTTTTTAGGTTCGGCAAAAGATACATTGGCTATTGCCCAGCCCGAGATGCTAAAATATATTGCCATTGATACGATAAGATTTTATTACGATAAGAATTTTATACAGTCTGTTTATCAGCAAAACGATAATACTATCGGTATCAGGCAATACCTGGTTCAATCGCCTTACCAAACACGCGGCGCCTACGATATGGGCTCATCGGTTTCCTCCATTTCAACTTATAGTTCTACGTTCTTTAACGGACATATCTCCCGACTTCAAATAAAAAAGGATGTTGTACTTGAAAAAAAATCAACACTTTATATAGGCAATCGGTTTAATCATTTTTACCGGGCCGACAAGAAAGCCTTTTACCAGATATTTCCATCAAATAAGAACCAAATAGAGGCTTTCCTTAAGATGACGTCCATTGACTTTTTTAAAAAAGATGATCTTATAACACTGCTTCAATATTGCAACAGTATCAATTAATCTATATCATACTGTAAGTGTAACAATGTAATCCAATGTTCAATTTTAGGATTTCCATCATGAAGTATACATTGGTTTAGCTTTAATTTGTGCTTATTAATCTTAGAACATAAATGAAAAAACTATCTCTTTTTCTAATAACCTCATTAAGTTATTTAATAGTAACAGCCCAGTACATGCCTTCGTTACATGCCAAACTTTGGGTAGACAGTGTGTTTAATACACTGACCGATGAGCAAAAGATCGGCCAGTTAATGATCATTCGGGCACATAGCAATTTAGGACAGGATCATATAGATCATGTAGTGGATGAAATAAAAAAATACAATGTAGGCGGGCTCTGTTTCTTTCAGGGCGGTCCGGTCAGGCAGGCCAACCTGACTAATTACTACCAGTCCATAGCCAAAACACCTTTGTTAATAAGCATTGATGGAGAATGGGGATTGGGAATGCGGCTGGACAGTATGATCAATTTTCCGCGGCAGTTATTGATAGGCGCGGTACCCGACGCGCAACTTGCTTACCAGACAGGACGGGCAATAGGCCTTCAATGTAAAAGGCTTGGCATACATGTGGATTTTGCCCCCGATGTTGACGTAAACAATAATCCTGCAAATCCCGTGATCAACGACCGCAGCTTTGGAGAGGATAAATACCGCGTGGGTCTGTTTGGAACAGCCTTTATGAAAGGTATGCAAGGTGTGGGTGTGATGGCCTGCGCCAAACATTTTCCCGGGCACGGTGATGTAGCCGTCGACTCTCATTACGACTTGCCGGTTATCAACAAAACCAGATTGCAGCTTGACAGCCTCGAATTGTACCCGTTCAGACAAATGATTAACGAAGGGGTAGGTATGGTGATGGTGGCTCATTTATATATTCCGGCAATTGATAGCACAGACAACCAGGCAAGTTCTCTGTCTTACAAAAGCGTGACCGGTTTATTAAAAAACGAATTGGGTTATAAAGGACTTATTGTAACGGACGGGCTCGAAATGAAAGGAGTTACCAAATACTTTCCCGGCGGAGCAGCCGGCGCGCAGGCCATACTTGCCGGCAACGATATGTTATGTGTGCCCGAAGATGTACCCGGCGTAATTTCGAAGGTGCTTCAATTTTTACAAGACGGTCAGCTTACCTGGCTTGATATGAACAGCAGGGTAAAAAAAGTGCTGCTGGCAAAATATAATCTCGGTCTCAGCCAGATAGCCCCCGTAGATACCGCTAACCTGGTGCAGGACCTGAATGATCATACCGAACAATTGAACCGTTTACTGGCTGGCAATGCGCTCACCGTTTTAAGGCAAACTGACCAGTCGCTGTTACCAATGGCAAAGAATAAAAAGATTGCTTACCTGGCTGTTGGTTTGGATTCTATGAATGCATTTGCCAAAAGACTGGTAAAAGATTTTAATGCTGAGGTATTGTATTTTGATTACAATTCGGATCGTGAAAAAGTGAATGCGGTATTCAACACCATTACGAGCGGTTACAGTGCAGTGGTAATTGGCGTACATAATTATAGCCGCCGGCCCGCAAATAATTTTAACCTTCCAACCGAGGCTATTCAATTGGTTAATGACTTACAGGCAAAAATGCCCGCCATAACTTTTGTTTTTGGTAATCCTTATGCTATCCGAAATATAGACAATGCACCCAACCTGGTAGCCTGTTATGAAGATATACCGTGGGTGCATGAGGCTGCGGCAGACCTGTTGAATGGACAATTGGTTGCCAAAGGAAAATTAACTGTAACTGTGAGTGATAGTTTTCATTACGGATCAGGCAGTCATTATAACTACTACTTTCCTCCTGTTGTGCCCGAAAGCGTCGGTTTAAATTCTAATAAACTTTCGGTAATCGACTCCATTGCAAACGACGCTATACAAAAACATGCAGCGCCGGGTTGCGTAGTATTGGTGGCTAAAGACGGAAAAATAGCCTTTGAAAAAAGTTATGGATATACCAATTACGATAGCCTGCACCCCACCAATATCGAAATGATCTACGACCTTGCTTCGGTTACCAAGGTTTCAGCTACAACAATGTCGGTGATGAAGCTGTAC
Source organism: Chitinophagales bacterium (assembly GCA_038204535.1). Taxonomy (GTDB): domain Bacteria; phylum Bacteroidota; class Bacteroidia; order Chitinophagales; family Chitinophagaceae; genus Segetibacter. Next base: position 3,288 of record JBBRCW010000334.1, read on the forward strand.
GAACAGGGCAAACTACGTCTCAATCAAACACTGGGTTATTACCTGCCATGGGTAAAGGGAAGTAATAAGGCCCGAATAAAAATTAGAGACCTGTTATTGCATCAGGCAGGTTTGGTGGCCTATATTCCGTTTTACAAAAATTTAATTGAAAAGGCCAGGTTGATGAAACCCGGATATTTTAGCACTCTGCAGTCTGCCCAATATAACATACGGGTTGCCGAAAATTGGTACATGCGGACCGACTACAGGGATACCATGTATCAAATGATATTGGATAGCAAGCTTGGTGCGCCCAATAAATATATATACAGCGATAACGATTTTATTTTTCTGGGTAAGGTGGTGGAGGCCATAACCGGGCAGCCGCTGGAAGATTATGTAAGAGAAACATTTTACCTTCCTCTGCGAATGATGACCACTTCATTCAGGCCAAGGGAACATTACCCGATTAATACGATCGCCCCAACGGAAAACGACACCAACTTCAGGCAGCAATTATTGTGCGGCGATGTGCACGATCCGGGGGCCGCTATGTTTGGCGGAGTGGCAGGACATGCCGGTTTGTTCAGCAATGCGTATGATCTTGCCCAGTTGTACCAGTTATTATTAAACGGCGGCGAACTAAATGGCGTTCGTTTGTTGAAAAAGAAAACGATCGATTATTTTACTGCTTATCATAGCAAAATTAGTCGCCGCGGGCTGGGTTTCGATAAACCGGAAAAAGACAATAAAACCCGGCCGGAGCCCTATCCGACTAAAAGCGCCTCCCCCAAAACTTTTGGACATACAGGTTACACTGGTACTAGTGTTTGGGTAGATCCCCAATACAAACTTGTGTACATCTTTTTATCGAACCGGGTAACACCAGACGACCAGCCGAAATTGTTACGAATGAATGTTCGTTCAAATATTCATGAGGCTATTTACGAGGCAATGAGGAAATAGAAATTGAGGAGAATTGAAGGCTAAAATAATATAAATAGTCTTCGGTATAACGGAGAAATAATGGAACTGTCATTATATCACCGCAAACAAGAAAAATTGCTTAAACAAGCCGTTCCATTTGGTTTAAACCTTAGAAACCACCTGCAAATATCCTGACTTCCTTATTCGCTGATTTTAAATCTATGTGAAACCTATGTTTCCCTATTGTGCCTATGTGGTGTTGGATTTTGCACCACATAGGCACATAGTAATCATAGTAAGGCACATAGAAGGTAATGAGGTTTAAAAAATATCTCGCTTTGCAATCCACCGGATACTTGTAAAAGATACTCGTTCAACAACAATGCTGGAATAACTGGAATAATCTGTAAGTGCATGGTTTATTGATTAAGAATTTTTGAGTCAACTATGTAATGTTAAGCCCTAACAATCTATCGCATTGACAATAATTTGAACCAATTTTCACCGCAGCCTGAATTCAATTTTCAGCTCCCCTTCGCTTTTTACGGGTTTGCCTTCAAAAGTGGCGGGTATCCATCTACCGCTATCCATTACCAATCTTACCGCTTCCTTTTCAAAGCCATAACCTGAGGTGGTCAGATGTTCGGCCCTCTCAACAGTTCCATCTTTTGCTATGGTTACCCGTACAAACACATCGGTTTCCAATTCTTCCCACCAGGCCTTTCTGGGGTACTTCAGGTTTTTCTTTACATATTTTTTCCAGGCAGTATCACCGCCGGGAAACGAAGCCAGAACCGTTGGTTTTGTAAATATAGTATCGTACACAAAAGGCATACGGGTTTTGGTATTTTGGCCTTCGGCCGAAATAAACGCGAAACCTGTGAATACTATGATCAATAACTTTTTCATGGAGGTAAAAACAAGATTACACTTTTGAGAACAAACAACCGGCAATTTTATTTTACAATACGGCAATTTTAATATTCCCTTAATTGTTTTTGCAGGGCTATTATGATCGTTAAATATAATACTGCATCTTACCTTTATGCTTATGGTCAATAAATATCAGCAGTCTGAAAAATACACCGAAATTTATAATAATCTCAACAGTCAGCAACGTTTAGCCGTCGATACCATTGAAGGGCCGGTCATGGTAATTGCCGGCCCGGGCACCGGTAAAACACAGATATTAAGCGCCAGGATTGGCAAAATATTAATGGAAACCGATACCCGGCCCGAGAATATTTTATGCCTTACCTATACTGATGCAGGCGTAGTGGCCATGCGTAAAAGGCTCAATACATTTATTGGTCCCGATGCATATAAAGTGAACCTGTTTACGTTTCATGCTTTTTGCAACGAGATCATCCAGGAGAACCTTTCGCTGTTCGAAAAAACAAGCATGGATCCGCTTTCGGACCTTGAAAAAATAGAATTGTATAAACAGTTGATTGATACATTGCCAAAAGATCATTTGCTGAAACGTTACCGCGGCGATGTCTATTTTGAGATCAGAAACCTGCAGTCGCTCTTCAGCACAATGAAGCGCGAAGGATGGACGCCCGCCTTCATCAACACAAAAATTGATGAATACATAGCAGACCTGCCCAACCGCGATGAATATATTTGTAAAAGGGCATCCAAAGGTTTTAAAAAAGGCGACCTGCGAACCGATAAAATAGAAGAAGCTGCCGAAAAGGTAGAAAAAATGCGGGCTGCAGTAAACGAGTTTGATCGTTTTCAATTATTAATGCGCAGCCGCAGCCGGTACGATTTTGACGATATGATCAACTGGGTATTGAAAGCATTTGAGGAAAATGAAAACCTGTTGCTGCGCTACCAGGAAGAATACCTGTATATTTTGGTGGATGAATACCAGGACACCAGCGGAACGCAAAACCGCCTGGTGCAATTTCTCATTAATTATTGGGAAACGCCCAATGTATTTGTGGTGGGTGATGATGACCAGAGCATCTATCGTTTTCAGGGGGCAAACGTAGAAAATATGCTGGCTTTCGCTGAAAGTTATAAGAAGGAACTACTAACCGTTGTGCTTACCGATAACTATCGGTCAACTCAGCCCATTTTGGATGTTTCAAAAACCCTCATTGATACCAATTCCGAAAGACTCGTATCGCAGATAGAGGGGCTTTCAAAAGAATTGATGTGCGCCAATGACAAATGGAAGTTGGTGGGCAAAGAGGGCCAGCCGCTGATACATGAATACGAAACGCCCCGCCACGAAATGGTTCACCTTACCATGCAGGCGGAGGCATTATTAAAACAAGGTGTTTCTCCCGGCCGCATGTGTATTATTTATCGCGAAAATAAATATGGCGAAGAGTTGGCGCATTACCTTAAGCTAAAGACGATACCCTATTACAGCAAACGCAAGCTGAATATTCTGGAGATGCCGTTTGGTAAGAAAGTGATCGCGATTTTGAGATACCTGGCCGCCGAACATGATATACCGTATGGGGGCGATGAAATGCTGTTTGAATTGCTGCATTTCGATTTTTATGGCATACCGGCTATTGAAGTAGCTAAACTTACCGTTGAGGCGGCCGATAGAAAATATGGCGAAAGTAAAACTTCGTTGCGCCGGTTATTGCATGAGAAAGCAGTTAAACCTCCCAAAGACCTATTTGATAAAGGCATACATCAGGGTCTGCAAAACGCGAGTAGAATTTTGGAAAAACTGATCGGCGAAGTACCCAATGTTACGCTTCAAACTTTATTTGAAAAACTGATAAGAGAAGGGGGCATTTTAAAATATGTAATGAACCACGCCGATAAATTGTGGCTGTTGCAGGTGCTTACCGCCCTGTTCGATTTTATAAAAGAGGAGACCCGCCGAAACCCCTTGCTGACTTTGCAGGGGTTGGTTGATATTATTGACCTGATGGAAAAAGAAGGATTGCCTTTGCCGCTGGTGCAGGTAAGCGGAAACGAAAAAGGTATTAACCTGTTAACGGCTCATGGCTCAAAAGGGCTGGAATATGAATATGTTTTTATTGCTGGGGCAAATGCCACTTCGTGGGAGAAAAAACGTAAACCGGGTGGTGGTTTTTCTTTTCCGGATAATATGTTTTCATCGGTACCTAAAAGTGTTGAAGAGGAAGAACTGCGCAGGTTGTTTTATGTAGCGCTTACCAGGGCAGAACGTCATTTGTTTATTTCGTACAGCCGGTTTAAAAACGATGGAAAAGAATTGGAGCCATCCATGTTTATTGCAGAGATTCAA
>JBBRCW010000335.1:0-7427 GCA_038204535.1 Chitinophagales bacterium
TTTATAAAACCGTAGGTGGTGTGGAGTATGCTTCTGAGAATTTAGAGCAATTGAGAATGATAAAGGCGCTCTGGGAAATTGGAGCCTACAAAGCCTTCATAGACAGAACATATACCTTAGATCAAATTGTAGAAGCGCATCGATACGTGGATACTGGTAGAAAGAAAGGTAATGTGGTGCTGAAAATAAGTCAATACTAAGAACGACAGCCGCTGACCCAAATTGCGCAAAATTTAAAAAAGGCAAACTATTTTGCAACTGAATATTGATTTGCTTGTCTAATAAAGAAATATGAGCAATGAAAGTAACCACTTTTCTGACAAGACCATTGTTGCAATTATTTTGAATGGAAACATTCAGGGTTTTGCTATTGTGGTAAAAAATACAGAGCAGTTGGTAACTCAAATTGTACGGAAAATGACAACCAATGAAGATGACCAAAAAGATCTGGTACAAGACATATATTTGAAAGCTTATCAATATCTACCCTCATTTCAATTCAAATCTAAATTATCAACCTGGATTGCCAACATTGCTTATAATACCACTATAAATTATCTTCAGAAAAAGAGAATTCCAATAATCGGAATTGAAAAGGAAAATGAGGATAAATTTATCGAAGGCGAGAATCCAGAGTTAGAGACTATCAAAACCGAGGCAGTAGAAATTCTTAATGCAGAGATAGCCAAACTTCCACCTTTATATCAAACTTTAATTACGCTTTACCATTTAGAGGAATTGCCCAATAAGGAAATTTCGGAAATAACCAATTTGCCCGAAGGAACAATAAAAAGTTACCTGTATAGAGCAAGAAGAATACTTAAGGACAACATTAATAATCGTTATAAAAGTGAATAATTATGAAGAGTATGCATTTAACTGACGAACTTTTACAAGATTATGTTTTCACCGGAATATTATATGAAAATGCCACGAAACATTTAGCAAGTTGTGATCAGTGCATCGCACAATTAAAAGCTTATCAAAACCTGTCTTCAACACTTAATACTCTTGCAGTAGAGACATTTTCATTTAATACTTCATCCTTAGTGATACAAAAAATTGAGATGCGTCGCAAGAAAAAGAAAATTGAGCTCAATCTATTTTACACGTCGTTGCTGGGCTTAATTTTAGTGCCAGTTTATTTTATTTTACCAATGATTGTCACCGCTTTTAATGTTCAATTGATTGATAACGCTGCTATGGTTTTACTAGTCACAGGAACCTTGTGTGTGATTTCGTTTTTAGTAATAGATATGTTTAGGACCCAGAAGGAAAAAGAATTGAAAATCTCTTTATAGATATTGCAACCATATTTTTAAATCACTGTCTAATAGAATATCAATTAAATTTTAAAAAATGAAAAAAGTATGTGTAACGTTCTCTGTTGTTTCGGCATCTCTGTTATCAATGGCACAAGAAAAAGTTGATAGTAGTTTAATGCACCAGCCAAACAAAGTCAATATTACGATTGATGATGCAGTTCCGTTTGCCATTCTTGCTCTTTTCCTATTAATTGGGTATTTTATTTTGAAGGCCGTAAAACTATTTCTCGACACTCGCCTTAAGAATAAGATTATAGACAAGGGCGTTTCAGAACAACTAGCAGTAAGCATTCTCCAAAAAAATAGTGATGATAATAAGGCAGAAGCTATAAAATGGTTTTTCCTTTTAGCTGGTATTGGCCTGGGTCTTTCTATTGTATCTACTCAATCTACGCTTAGCATTAACTCTGCAGCCATTATGGCTTTCAGCTTAGCCGCTAGTTTTATGGGTTATTATCTCTATTTAAGATATTCTAAAAAATAAACTTCTGTCATTTAATTGTGCAAAAAACAAGCGCCATATCATGTGGACAGGATGTTTGTTGCTTTTTTTAAACAAAATCTATCAAATCTTAATTTCGTAAAAGAACATGAGAAAAATTACGTTGACGCTGCTTATAGCAATCGGCATCACATTATTCACTAGCGACACTATAAATGCACAAATATCCTCCGCTGTGGTGGATTCGATTGTTCAAAAGACAATGAAGAAATTTCATGCCGTAGGAGTAGCAGTTGCTATTGTGAAAGATGGCAAGATAATTCACGAGAAAGGATATGGAATCAGATCAATAAATACTCAGGAACTTGTGAATAATCATACCAATTTCCAAATCGCTTCCACTACTAAGGCCTTTACTTCTGCAGCATTAGCTATGCTGATAGATGAAGGAAAACTATCCTGGAAAGATAAAGTGATAACTTATCTCCCCGAATTTAAAATGTATAATGAGTACGTAACAGATAATTTTCTCGTTGAAGATTTGTTATGCCACAGGAGTGGATTAGCAGCAAATGCAGGCGATTTGATGGAATTTCCTGACGGATCTGACTTCACAGTTAACGACGTATTACACAACTTGCAATACTTAAAGCCTGTGTCTGCATTTAGAACCCAATACGATTATAATAATCAACTTTACATTGTTGCCGGTGAGTTGGTTGCCAGACTAAGTGAAATGAGTTGGGAAAGTTTTGTTCAAACAAGAATTTTGGATGCCTTGCACATGAATCATTCTTTTAGCAAAGTAGATGCTGCAATAAAAGAGAACAACAATTTAGCTATACCACATTCAATTAAAAATGGAATAACCAAGGCAATTCCATTCTTCAATGGCAGCATTGTTGGACCCGCTGGTGATATTGTATCAAATGTAAATGATATGAGCCAATGGATGATTATGCAGTTAAACAAAGGGAAATATGGCACCAATTTAGAAAAACAACTTTTTAGCGAAGAAAGGCAGCAGGATATGTGGACAATACATACACCTATACAAGGTAGTCCCTTTCCACCCTCCTTTAACTCCCATTTCTTTGGCTACGGATTAGGTTGGACTTTAGCTGATATAAAAGGGAATTTAATGGTTGCCCATTCTGGTGGAATAAACGGAATGACCACTGAACTGGTTATGATTCCAGAGCAGAATTTAGGTATAATTATTTTAGCCAATACTGATGGTAATACGGGAATGGCAACTACCAGAGCAATTGAAGGAATGCTGCTTGATTATTATTTGGGATTAGATAAAATGGATTGGATAGGGCAATTGGGTAGAATGGTTGATTTTTTTGATAATCAAATTGATACAGTAACAACAAAAGTTTGGGAAACCGTTGCGAAAAATGAGGATATTAAATTAAACAAACAAAACTATGTAGGCATTTATGAAGACAAATGGTTAGGGAAAGTTGAAATATTTTTAAAAGGAAATCAACTTTGGTTCAAATCTCATCGCTCACCAAAATTAAATGGAGCTATGAAATATTATAAGGCAAACAGCTTTGCGATAAAATGGGAGGATTTTCATGATAAGGTTGATGCATTTGCTATGTTTAATTTAAATGAAAATGGAAAAGCACAAAGCTTCCTTTTAGAAAATATATCTCCAATGGATGAAATTCGATTTCAGGATTTGGACTTTAGGCGAATAGAAAAATAGAATAGGCAATTGCTGGCCAGGAAAACAAAAAGCAGTCTCGCATCTTTAATTGGGATGCTTTTTATAAATCTTACATCACTAAAAAATAGAATGATTAATGTAGAGAATTAGTCCATTTTACGCAAATAAATACCTAAAATTTATTTATGTTGGATGCTACATTACAGGATTTTAAAAGTAGAAAAGAGGCATCTTGTTTTATGAGATAGTAAATCACTTAAAACACTCCGAACAACAGATCGGATAAAAGCAGTTTAAAAGAAGCGTGAGCTGATTAATTAATCAATCAGATGAAAGCAAAAGAGTAGTTTTATTGGGTAAATATGCTTTGGCCAAACTATGCAGTAATACACTAAATAAATTTTGCGTTTGCGGCTTCTTTTAGCGGGCTTTTGCCCGGGATCAAGTAGAAAGGTAATATTGAGGTCTATTTAATTTTATACTGCATGTTCAAACTCACCAGATTATTTATATTCTTTGATGCAGCCTCTCCCAACAACACTGGCTGAAGTGAGTGCTGATAATTCAAAGCAACAGATGCCTGTTTAAGATTGTATCTTATGCCCGAAGTAAAGCGGAAATCAATTTTTCTCAACCCAACATTATTATCTGCAGCTGTTGACGGCGCTATCGTACTGCCCTGCCAGGTTGCATTATTTGTTTGAGTTACCAACCTCATTTCAAAATCATACACTTCTGTGAACGCTTTGGTTTTTGTTGTAAGCAAGATAGAAGCTTGGAGGCCGGCTTGAAGAGATATCTTTTTATTGAGTTTAAAGCCAGCCACTAATGAAAGATCTGTGTAAAAAGCATTTTGGTACTGCTTTATATTCTGAAACAATCTGGTATTGTTAACAGTATCGTTTACAAGGCTTGTGTTTGTTACACCCAGATGTCTGGTTGCTGCAGGCGAGCCAACAGAGAGGCCCAGTGCAAGGAATAGCTTCTCAGTAACATTATACTGCAAAGTTGCCGTAGGGTACGGTCTAAAATTTTGTGCTTTTCCCAGGCTACTATTTACTGCGAGGCCCGCATATAATTGCCAATGATTGTTGCGGTTGTTCTTTAATTTAAAGCTTGAATCAAAGTACTGACTGTCCATGGGAAGCAATTGTGCTATTGGAGGCAAAGCTGCGATATCCCGAAAAGATTTATCAATACTTTTTGAGTTTCTAGCCAGGTGCTTGAATGTTTGCGCCGCATACTTGAGAGCCGGAGCTGCGTCTTCTGAAAGAATGACCGAGGTCTCTGGTGGAAATAATCTTTTGGGACTGTGACTTCTATTATTGCTAGTACTTGCTGATTTTTGCAATGTGTTCAATTGGTCTTTCTGCATATTATGGTAAACGATATTAGATATATCCTTAGCAGTCTTGAGGGGAGTTTCCTCAAGAGAAATGAAAATGTCCGATCTATTTAAGACCAGCGTATTCAGTAACAATATGGAAATTATAGATGCTGCTATTAGGAGAGATATATTAGGGTTTCGGCACCTCCCTTCAGTATGTACTGGCAACTCTTTTTCCAGTAGCAACATCATTTTATCCCAGCCCTTTTCAGGTGAGTCAAGCTCCAGTTCATAGCTGCGTAAATATCTTTTCATTGCTACACTGTTTAGGTTTATTTTATTTGTAGAGACTGCTTCAGTTTCTTTCGGGCTTCGCCTACATGCCATCTTGCAGTTGATTCAGAGATGCCTAGCAGCGCTGCAATATCTTTATAAGGATATCCCTCAAAAGCAGAAAGGTTTATCACCATCTTTGTAACAGCCGGCAATAAATTTAAATGCCGTGAAATGTCTTGCTTTTGGACAATAAAGTTTAATCCAAAATCATCGTTTCCCTGCTCAGGCGCATGGTCTATTGGAATCGTGTTAGATTTCCTTTTTATGCTACGGGTATGATCTATGGCTGTATTGATCATGATCGTTTTGAGCCACGAATCAAATTGGCCAAGGTTGTTGTTGTATCTGGCAATATTCTTGAAAGCTTTTAAAAAACCATCATTCAGGATGGTTTGCGTGTCATGCCTATGCTCGGCATAGCGGTTACAGATCACATACATTTCTTTGTAGAAATATTTGTAAACAGTCTCCTGAGCAGAGCGATCGTTGCACCCGCACTCATCAATAAGTTTATTTAATTCGTCCTGACTCAACGAACATTGATCGTTTGCGTGATAAAAAAGAGACCGCAACTTTTAAAACTAAAAGTTGCGGTCTCTATAATTAATGTTTGAAATTGATTGTTTTGCTAATCTTCTTGGTAGGTACGATACTGTCTGTATATCGCACCTGTAGTACGCTGTCGTTTAATACGAGTACTTTCCAGGAAGTGTACTTTGCCGGTGAGGTTGCAAAAAGTTGGATGGAGTCTCCGGCAGTTTTGTATTTCCATGTTCCTTTGGCATAGTTAAAAATTGTAGAATCACACCTTGTTGTTCCATCCTCAAAATCGAAGACTGCGTTGGTAAACTTAATAACGTCGTCGCTCATGCAGGCCTTATAAATGCTACTGTCCGTAGTGGGCTGTCCTACCTTAGGTGTGGTAATACTGTTGATTTTCCAGTTGAACTTTATCTTACGTTCATTACTGTTGTCGGGATCTTTATCTTTTTTACAAGCCACCATTATTGAACTAGCAGCTATTGAAAGCAGAAAAAATCTGAAAGCCTTACTTTTTATCATTTTAATTTTTTTGAATGTGAAATAATGTTTGTCCCGGGATATGTTATACTTATCAGTACGTCTTTGTAAAATGATTTGTTGGGAGAAGGAAAAATTTATTTTCAAATCCACTAAAATAAATGTGTATTAAATACCTGTAAGTTCAACCCCGATAGTTTTGGTATTCATGATATATAGACCTTAAGGGGCTAAATGAAATTACGGCAGCAATTTCATTTGCAGGCTCGGAGGTGTCTACACTAATGAATTAGAATTCACTTTGCAGCATGAGTTGTGGATGAAGCACAGGACAATTTTAAAAGAACACCAGGGGATCAAGAGGTTTTTAATATTTCATGTGGGTTGGCAAAAGTGTAATTCACGCAGCTGTTGAAAAGGGCCTTTGCTGTCTCTCATGCAAAACCAATACTTTAGTCTTTCGTGTGCCAGTGAAATCCGTTGCTCGTTCTGCTCCCTAATAGGTTTTATAATTCACCTATAATAAATGGTCTTATTGTAGCTTTATCATTGTCTGGCAAACTGCTATAAAACTCCATCATTTTTCCTTTGATAAAGGATATTTTAATTACTCTAATAATCTTTGGTGCATTTTCTTTGTCGCTTGCTCTCACCATTATGCCAAGCAACTGACCTGCGGAGTTAAATACTCCTCCTCCGCTCATGCCAGCCACCGCCTCTGCCTCAATGAAAAATTCGGCAGCGGAGTTGTAGGGTATGTCTGCTTCTGCGTCGCCGGCATCTTTTAATTTTCGCATTACCAAGATTGCTTCCGCATCAGACAATATTTTTCCGTGAGACACAGCCCCGTTTGGATAATTGGCCACGTCTTGCGGGTATCCAAATACGATTGCCTGCTCTGCAGCAATTGGATTCCCCCAGGTTACGGTTTGTTTGGTGCGTTGTACAGGATCATACATCTGCAATGCACTGTTCGTTTGCACATTGGTTGGGTATTGAGGAAATGGACCTCTTACGGTTCGTTGGTTGTCTACAATTCCTAAGTAGAAATCTTCTTCGGGCAGTATGCTTGCATCAGTTGCTGATGATGAAATATCAAAATGCATCAGCGGAAAGTCTGCCACCAAACTATCTTTCAATGCTACAGCACCATTCCTTGGAGGTATTTGAGAAGTTTCAAAGATGCCGGTATGCACCGCAGCTAAATCAAAAAACTGAGCCTTTCGGGAAGACCATCCCGAAAGGCTATACACATGATTGGCACTTATATAAAGGCCAAGGCTGTACTCGTTTTTT
>JBBRCW010000336.1:0-7386 GCA_038204535.1 Chitinophagales bacterium
AATTTGCCCCCGCTGCTTAGAACCGCTATGACGTTATTCTTGTTTATCCACTTTAGCCTACAAAACAGGTTGAGAAAAATATTAAGCTGAAGTCAGATATTACATTTAGTTCTTTATCCCCGGCCTAAAGAACAAGGGCAACTCAAACACATTAAAGCGTGCTGTTGCGTTTAAAATATCTGATCTTACAATTATTTAACAACCATTCTATTAATAATTTATTGCCCTTTGGGGCTGAAAACTGCAGGCAATTAATATGTTATTAAGAAAAAAAATACCATTCGTTTTCATTATAGAAACTATTCGCTACGAAATTTTTTATGTGGCGATCATTGGATTCACCGTCTTTTTATTTACGTTGCGTTTTAGGGCTATTCTACCTGAAATGCCAATTTCTATTCCAACTTTTTTAGGTACGGCAATTTCAGTGATCCTGTCTTTCAAATTGAGCCAATCGTACGATCGCTGGTGGGAGGCCCGTAAAATTTGGGGCGCCATTGTAAATGATAGCCGCAATTTGATTTTACAACTACAGTCTTTTGTTCTAAAGCCAGACATTGAGGTTATAAACAAGCTGGCACTACGACAAATAGCATGGTGTTATTGTCTTGGACAAACCTTGCGCCAACAGGATCCTATGCTAAATATGAACAAATATTTAAACGATAATGATATTGAAGAAATAAGCACGCATTCAAATAAGCCATTAGCCCTATTGCAATTACACACCCACGACATTGCCTGGTTAAAAAACGAGGGATACATTGATATCTTTGGTCAGGTTCAGATTAATAACACTATGGTGAACCTGACCAATTCGATGGGTATGGCCGAAAGAATAAAAAACACCGTATTCCCATCTACCTATCGCTACTTTTTACGTCTCATTATTTATTTATTTGTCATTACGCTTTCTATATCGCTGCGAAATATTCAGAGTTATTTTGAAATACCGTTATTGATCGTATTGTCTTCCGCTTTCTTCTTATTAGAAAAAACAGCCACTTTTTTACAAGATCCATTTGATAATTATGCTACCGATACCCCTATTACTTCGATTGCCAATACCATAGAAATCAACATCAGGCAATTGATCAATGACCCCAATACGCCAAAAGTTTTGGTGAAAAATCAATTTTATGTGATGTAGGCAAGGCCGTTTAGAATAATCAATAAATAGCATGTAAAAAAGATGTGCTTCAGGTTGCCTTATCACCAATTTTTATTGAATATGACTTCTTATTCATTCTTTTGAAAAGTATTTAACCCACATTGCAACTTAACTACACATAAAGTGAGCAATCATAGAGGTTTACGTTTCTTTAAGTGGCGGTTTGTGTACACCAAATTTAATTTGCCTGAATGGTTTTGGCTTTTGAATTTTTAGTTTAAGTTACCTTTTATAGTTGATTCAAAAAGCGTTAAGAATTGCCGGGTGCATCCCAAATTCCTCCTGTTGGTCAGGCGACCAACAGCGGCGGCTCAGGCCGTTGGTGGTTGCCTGACCGCCAACGGGACCCCATTGAGGTGCGACAATTTCGGATGCACCCGAATTGCCCGCCGAATATGTTCATTCTTTCAATCAGGCTTTTCTTTAAGCATTTTCAACATTCCGATCAGGCCAATTGCCTCAGTATTACCGGCCATTGGAAATCGCTCGGAACCTGAATAAACCACAAATTTTCGGGTTGCCGCTATGTCTTCGCAAGCGGAATGAAATCCCTTTGTTAATGTGGGCGCTGCCGATTTTTTTATTTCAATCGCCCAAACCTGCTTGTCCGGCCCTTCAAGAACAAGGTCAACTTCTGTTTGCGTTGAAGTTCTGTAATAGCTATATCGCCATTTGCCGGAAAGGTTGATGATGATATTTTCGACCACAAATCCTTCCCAGCTTGCACCCACAATTGGATTGCCAAGCAGCGTATCAAAATCCGAAATGTTCAAAAGCTTATGAAGCAGGCCGGTATCGCGTATGTAAATTTTGGGCGATTTCACCAGGCGCTTTTTTGTATTTCCCGACCAGGGTTGCAGTTGCCGTACCATGTAAAAATCTGTAAGTATGTCGAGATAGGATTTGATGGTGGTATGACTTACTTCCAGGCTTTTTCCTATTTCGGATAAAACGGTTTGTTGACCATGATAGTGGGCCAGCATCATCCAAAATCTTTTCATTCTGGTTGCGGAAACCTGTGGTCCCATCAAAGGAATATCCCTCTCTACATAGGATGATATAAAATCATTGCGCCATTCCCAACTTTCATTATCCGTTTCTGCAAGGTAGCTGTTGGGAAATCCCCCCCGAAACCAAAGCTTTTCAGGGCTAAAGCCCAGCGGATCTGTATTGTATATTTCGAGCGCAGATAAAGGACTCAATTCAAGATCCCTAATTCTTCCCGCCAATGTTTCAGATGATTGCTGCAGTAAATCACGCGAAGCTGACCCTAACAAAAGAAATTGTCCCGCCTTTTCCCCTGCTCTCTTACGTATATCAACCAATCCTCTGAGAATTCTAAAAAGGTCAGGCATGCGCTGCACTTCGTCTATAATGAGTAATTGGTTCTCAAACCTTCGTAAATAACTCTCTGCATCGCTCAGTTTGCTTAGATCGGTATCGAGTTCCAAATCAAGGTATGCCGATTGCTTATCTAAAACTTGCTCCGCTATTTGTAAGGCAAGGGTGGTTTTGCCCACCTGTCTTGGTCCTACCAACGCAACTACCGGCATATTTTTAAGCGCATATTGCAGGTTATTTTCGAGATCACGGGTTATCATATATGCAATTTGAATGATTGACTTTCAATTTGCAATAAAAATAGGATAAAAACGTGTAAGTTGAAAGTTACAGTTTCAAATTACAATAAAAATAGGCAGAAATGTGTAATTTGAAAGTTTAGGTTTCAAATTGCAGTATTTACGAGAACTGTAAGGATTTCGCTGCAAGTGGGCAGATTGTCTAAAATCAAATTATGTTATGGCAATCATTTGCCAGCGACATGCCCCAATATCCTGAGGCCAATTCTGAAGTGAAACCCTATAAATTTTTTTAAAATTTAAGGGTAGAGATCGGTTAACGTGTCTATTGTTTTAGGCCGAAGCGATAATGAACGTAATAAAAATGAAAAGCTTACACCCTTTAAATAATTAATTCCTAAACTCCTGCGTAATCATTAAACCATGCACGCCCCCTTCAACAATACCAATGCCTACACGGCCATAAGCCTGACTTAATATATTGGCGCGGTGGCCCGGAGAATTCATTAAGCCGCGATGTGCAATAGCAAGTGTTTGGCCCAGGGCCAGGTTTTCACCCATCACCAGGTATTTTATTTTAGCCTTTTTTACACGGTCTGCCGGGGTATGGCCTTCGGGGGTTTGATGGCTGAAATATCCCCTCGCAAACATATCAATTGAATGCGCCCTTGCTACCGGCACCAACGAACGATCTGCCACCAAAGCCGTTAATTTTCTTTTCATTCGCTCCGCGTTTATAAGGGTCAGCATTTTATCTTCCAGATCGGGTCTAACAGTTGGGTCGGTAACGGTAAATTGCAGGTCGATCGTTGTTTTCGACTCCGGCTCCACCGTCATTTTATTGATGGATTTATTAACCGCCTCGTCAAAAACCGGTGACAATTTATCCTCCAGCCACTCAATCTGAAGGGCCAGCCTGGGCGCAAAGGCGCTGGTTCGGGATTGTTCGCTAAACTGATTACTGATGGGGACCGACAATAACAAAGCCGAGACTATTGCCGAATAAATAAGTCCGTTAACCAGCCCGGGTAAAAAGCCAAGGACTTTGTTTGTAAAATTTTGGTGCGCAGCAACTGAAACATTTTTTAACATTAAATTCAAACCATAACCCATTATCAGCCTGGTAATAATAATGACCAGCACAAATGAAAGTGGCCTGACCCATACATCTTTCATCGCAAATTGTTTTGCAAAAAATGCCTCTACATAAGGATAAAAAGCCAGGGCTGCCCATAAACTGCCCAATAACATCGCCAGGTCAACGGCGCCGAATAAAAAACCCCTGGAATAGCCGCCCAATAAGGTCATTAACAATATTAGTATCAATATAAGATCAACGTAGTTCATAGTTTAAATTAAATAACATCAACAAGAAAGGCATTCACTTTATTGAATGCATCCGAACATTAAAAAAGCAAAAAACAATTTTTTGCAAATAGTTACAAGAAATAATAGTGCCGAAAATTTCCTCCTGTTTAAAGCTTTTTGCCACCTGAATGCTGGGTATAATGCATTTGAGCGACAGACAGAACCTACGACTGGTGATGATTGGAGACATTATTTCCAAAAAATAAATTTTAATTTTAATGTTAGCCCTATACATTTGCGGCGGATTTGGTTCCTTATTCCGGTAATTACCGGGATGGGATTAAAAGGGAAGCCGGTGTAAATCCGGCGCTATCCCCGTAGCTGTAAATGCAAGCCCCGCGACCCCTGAAGGGGTGTATGGGAGATTTCAACAAAAACCACTTTTCGCCAAAAGCGAATGGGAAGGTGTTGACATCATTGCTAAGCCAGAAGACCTGCCATGTCAAAATATTTTATCATCGGGCTTTCGGGTGAAAAGCAAGAGATGTGATTGCCTTACTGCAGAAGGCCTTTTCATTTCATTCTTTCTATCGAAGGTTCATAGCCAAAAATTGATGCTATGAGCAGTAAAAAAATTCTCACTCTTTTATTTTCCCTGGGTGCATTTACAACTTTTGCACAAACAGATACCTTGCGTGGCGAGGCAGACCCTGTGGTGATCACCGCCAATAAATACCCGCAAAAGCAAAGTACCACGGGCAAAGTGATCACGTTAATCAACCACGAACAGCTTGAAAAAAGCAAAGGAAAAACCTTATCGCAGGTTTTAAATGAGCAGGCAGGATTGGTCATAAATGGATCGTTGAACAATATGGGCAGCGTGCAAACGGTATATATGCGCGGAGCATCTTCGGGCCGCACATTAATTTTGCTGGATGGCATTCCGGTAAATGATCCTTCGATGATTAATAACGAATTTGACCTGAACCTTTTTTCACTGGACAATATTGACCGGATTGAAGTCTGCAAAGGGGCACAATCCACCCTTTATGGCTCCGACGCCGTAGCAGGAGTCATCAATATTATTACAGTAAATGCGGACCCAAAAAAATCGCTGAATTTTAAAACAACCATTACCGGCGGAAGTTTTGGCACCCTGAAAGGCAATGCCCAGGTATATGGTAAAAAAGGAAAGTTCAATTATTCTGCACGTTTTGCCGGGCTAAACACCAATGGCTTTTCGGCGGCAAATGACAGTACCGGCACCAAAGGTTTCGATAATGATGGTTACAAAGGAACCGTAACCAATGCGCAGGTTAAATTCCAGGCTTCGGATGCGCTTTCTTTCAGATCGTTTTTTATGTATAGCCAATACAAGTCAGATATTGATGCCGGTGTTTTTTCAGATGAAAAAGATTACAGCATTAACAACAACAACCTGACCACAGGGGTGGGTTTTAATTTCAAAAAAGACTTCGTCAGTCTAACCGGCACTTACCAATACAGCCAGGTAAACCGAACCTACTTAAACGACAGTGGCTTTAAAACAAACACGATTTTTGAAGACAACCAGTATTTTGGAAAAACACAATTTGTTGAATTATATGCGGCCGTTAACCTGGGCAGCGGCTTTACCCTATTACAAGGCGCCGATTATCGCTATTCTTCTTATAATCAGCAATACAGATCGGTTAGTATTTACGGACCCTACTACAGTAATTTCAGAGATACCTCCCTTAGTCAAACCGCCTTATATGGTTCACTCAACTTTTTGTCATCCAATAAAAAATTAACGGTTGAATTAGGCGGGCGTTTAAATAACCATTCGCGGTATGGCAGCAACGGCACCTACACCTTTAACCCTTCGTACACCATTGCAAAAAATACCCGGTTAATCGCCAGCCTGGCCAGCGGCTTCAAGGCGCCTACGCTTTACCAGCTAAGTATTAATCCAAAACTTCAGCCCGAAAAATCTGTCAATTACGAGGCAGGGCTTCAATATACCAGGGGCAGCCTGAACACCCGCCTGGTATATTTTGACCGGCATATTGATAATGGTATAGATTACAATTACATCACTTTCAAATACTTTAATTATATAAAACAGGTGGTAAAAGGTATTGAATACGAGGTTTCAGTAAAACCATACAGCTTATTAGACATAACCGCTAATTACACCTGGCTGTCCCCAAAAGAAACCACACAAAACCGGCAAACCAATAAAGACACCCTTACTTATGATTATCTATTGAGGAGACCAAACCATAATGTAAACCTTTCAATCGGATACCAGGCAACCCCAACGCTGTATGCATCCATTTCTGGCAAGTATGTTAGCAGCCGGTTCGATGTGGGCGGGTATACTAAAAAAGATGTGCCATTAAACGACTATTTCTTATTATCGGCCAATGCCGATTATAGATTGAACAAAGCGCTCACTCTTTTTGCGGCAGCGCGAAATATTACCAACAAAAAATTCTTTGATGTACGCGGGTACAATTCCATTCCCTTTATGCTAAATGCCGGGTTTACAGCAAATTGGTAACAAATGGAAAACAAACGGTACAAATCGTT
Organism: Chitinophagales bacterium; assembly: GCA_038204535.1. Taxonomy (GTDB): domain Bacteria; phylum Bacteroidota; class Bacteroidia; order Chitinophagales; family Chitinophagaceae; genus Segetibacter. Next base: position 6,634 of record JBBRCW010000336.1, read on the forward strand.
CTTTAACTGGAGTGGCGGAAAAGACAGCGCTCTGGCATTGTATTATGCGTTGCAAAATCATACCTATTCTATTGAAAAATTATTGACCAATGTTAACGAAAAACACGGCCGCATTTCAATGCACAGTGTTAGGGAAAGACTGTTGGATCAGCAAGCGCAGTCAATCGGCTTACCATTACAAAAGGTGATGTTACCCGAACAACCTTTTATGCAGGAGTATGAGCAAGAGATAAATAAAACAATGGAGCAGTTAAAGGCCGAAGGTTTCACCCACAGCTTGTTTGGAGATATATTTTTAGAAGACCTTAAAAAGTATAGAGAAGATCAGCTTTTAAAACTGGGTATTTCAGCGGTTTTTCCCCTTTGGAAAAAGGATACAGCAACGATCTTAAAGGAGTTTATTGATTTGGGCTTTAAATCCGTGGTGGTTTGTGTACAGGCCAATAGACTTGATAAAAGTTTTGCCGGCCGCCTGGTTGATAAAGATTTCATGAATGAGCTTCCGGCCAATGTAGACCCTTGCGGCGAAAACGGCGAGTTTCACACGTTTGTTTTCGATGGTCCAGTTTTTAAGAACCCAATACTTTTTACCAAAGGCGAAACGGTTTATAGAGATTACAAAAGCCCAGCCAGCCTTACAGACGGCGAAGCTTTAGAACCCGCTTTGCCACCGGATCGCATGGGTTTTTATTTTACCGAGTTACTACCGGTTGACTAAACATCCTGTTTATTTTCCGATTCATAAATGAGTAA
>JBBRCW010000337.1:0-7370 GCA_038204535.1 Chitinophagales bacterium
AACCAATAAAACTTTTGGCAACGACCTTTCGCAGGCACGTGACAATGCGTGGCAAAGCCTCGGCATGTATTGGGAACATAACTGGACCGCAGACGGCCCGGTCTCGCGGAAGGCAAGGGCCGATTGGCAGGTTAGACAACAACAGTTGCTGGGTGATTATGTAGATACGCTGTTCAACCACAGCCTGCAAACGTTGGGCAGTCAGCTTCGCAGTGTTTCGCAGCCATCATTCTTTGTATTCAACCCACTCAGTTGGATGCGCAGCGATGTAGCCGACCTGTTATACGATGGCCCTTATCCAATTAAAGCAATTGACAGGGCTACCGGTAAAGAAGTCAGAAGCCAGCTGGTTGAAAAGGCAGGTAAAAAATTCCTTCGGATATTGGCGGAAAATATTCCCTCTGTTGGGTATAAAATATTTGACCTGAAAAGTGGCTTGCCGGCAATAATGCCAGCAGGTGTAAAGATAGATGGTGACTATATCAGCAATGCCTTTTACCGGTTGCGGATGAACCGGTCTGGAGCTATCACGGAGTGGTACGACAGCCTGGGCAATGGCCGACAATTAGTCAAGGTAACTGATGGAAAATATCTGAATGACCTTGGCGGAAGTGATACCGGTAACGACCTGGTAATAGAAAACGCAGGTCCCGTTTCGATAACGGTAAAGGCAGTTTCTGCTTCACCCTTATTGCACACGGTACGGCTTACGATGTATGCGCACAACAACCGCGTAGAAATTGAAGATAGTATTCAACAAAATTTTGGTGATGTAACCACCTGGGCGTTTTCGTTTAATGTACCTGAACCCACAACCCATCATGAAGAGCTGGGCACTGTACTAACGGCAAAGAAGCAATCAAGAGGCGGACACTACGCAGATGAAAATGCACGGTATGACTGGCAGACCTTTAATCATTTTGCCAACGTAAGCAATAACAATTATGGGGTAAACCTGAGTAACCTCGACTGTAGTTTTTTTAAGTTGGGCAACAGCAGCCTCGATAGTTTATGGGAAGGATCGGCGCAACTAAATGCGCTGGCCGGCGGCAACATCGATAAAAAAGTGGAAGATGGTGGCACGCTGGGTATCCTCAAACAAAATGGCAACAAAGACTTTCTGTATCATTTTGCCTTGAGTACGCAACAGGGAAAATTTGACCCGGTAAAGTCAATGCGTTTTTCACTGGAGCATCAAAACCCGTTGCTTGCGGGAATGATAACCGGCGGCACTTCGGCTGCTCCCGCCAACACCTTTTCCCTGCTAACAGTAAACGATCCCAATGTGTTGCTTTGGAGCATCAAGCCCGCCGAAGATCGAGTGAACAAAGGTTTGATCACCCGCTTTTGGAATATGGCTACCACGCCAGCGCAGCCAATGGTGCAAAGTAACCGTCCCATAAAAGCCGCCTGGAAAACTTCACACATCGAAACGGACGAACTGCGGTTACAACCGGCCGGTAAAATGCTCAGGGTACAGTTAAAGCCGCTGCAAATGAATACGTACAGGTTGGTGTATTGAGTAGACTTACCTGGCCTTGACCTTTAATTCAAAAATAGGCACTGGAGGCAGGTGTTGAAAAACCGGCTGAGGCTTATCAATGGCCTGTCGGCAGACTTGTCGGGTGCGTTTCCGGGGCGTGAACAACTTTTCTCACACTAACTTAAAATATTTCCGTCGCTGGTTTTTTTTATAAAAATGAATTTGGGCAACAAGCTGTTGTCCAATTACCAAACAATACAATAAAAAGTCAACAGCCCGTTGACGAATTAAAGACGTTGTTAAACAGGAATTTGGAACGATGTTCGTTTAATGGCAATACTCAGAAGGTTTATTACAGTTGATACTATTTTTTGCGTTAAGTTTATAAGGTAGAAAAAATATACAATGAGGGTAAACTCACCCTTAAAGCCAAAATTGAACTGAAAATTATCTATGCTTTTAGACAATGAGAACAAGAACCCTAAAGTTCACGAATGGATAGCAACTGAAACGCGAAACGGAAAATTAGACATTGTTACCGGCTATTTTACGATTGGGGCGCTTGCCTGGCTTTCAAAAAGGACCAATGACAAAATAGAAGAATACAGAATAGTGTTGGGCGACATTGTTAACTACGACGAAAAGGCAGATCGTTCACTTGATTTATTAAGCGAACAATTAAATGCAGAAGCAGCATTTAGTCTGACAGCCATTGCTAAAGAAGCTGTAGCCTTTCTTAAACAGGAAAAAGTATTGGCCAAGACACTTGAGCCAAACTTCTGTCATGCCAAGGCCTATCTGCACAAATGCAACAACGGAATTTCAACCTGCTATTATATTACGGGCAGTTCAAACCTTACCGAGGCCGGTTTTGGCCTGAAACCAACCAGCAATATTGAGTTAAATACACTCGGCCAGGGAACGGCATCAGATTATAAGGAGCTTTCTGATTGGTTTGATACATTGTGGGATAAGCCCCAGGCACACTTCGAAAAAACGATTGTTACTGAAAAAGGCAAAACAAAAAAAGTACCCTTTAAAAAGTACCTCATCGATGAAATTCAACGGATTTTTTTAGAATACACACCACGGCAGCTTTACTTTAAAGTGCTGTTTGAATTGTTCGGCAGCGATTTGAATTTGGATGAAAACAACCTGGAACTAAACCGGCAGATAGGGCGCCTTGAAAACACTGTCATCTACCAATCTTTGTATGAATACCAGCAAAAGGGTGCATTAAGTTTGATTAGAATGTTGCAGCGGTATAATGGAGCCATACTGGCTGATGCAGTAGGTTTGGGAAAGACCTGGACTGCTCTTGCTGTAATGAAATTTTTTCAGATGAATGGCCGTGAGGTGATTGTACTTTGCCCCAAAAAACTGCGAAGAAATTGGGAGCAGTACCAGCGAAAGCAAAACTCAAAGTTTGAAAAAGATGAAATTGAATATGCTGTTCGTTTTCATACCGACATGGCGGAAGGCAGGTTAGACAGATATTCATTGCGTTATAATTACATCATCAATAAAAAGCCCAAGCTCATCGTAATTGACGAAAGCCACAATCTTCGAAACGATAAATCGTCGCGTTACCAGTTTTTGTTAGAACAGATTTTAAAGAAGAATGACGATGTAAAGATACTGATGTTATCGGCAACGCCTATCAACAATTCGCTTATGGATGTTCGCAACCAGTTTAAGTTGATAGTGAAGGGTGATAACCGCGGCTTTGAAGAAATGTTGGGAATAAAGAATATTGACTTTACTTTTAAAAAAGGAACCGAAGTATTTAAGCGCTGGGCTCAAAGCGGCGACCGCTCGGTCAGTAATTTCATCAGGGAAATACCCGGTCAGTTTTTTGAGCTTACCAACAACCTATTGGTAGCCCGCACCCGAAAACTGGTAAAGGAGCAACAGGACGGCTTGTACTTTCCTAAAAAGGCTAAGCCCGAAAATCTATGGATCACCCCCGGTTATATCGGTAATTACGAAAGCTTCGACGAGCTTTTTCGGCATTTTCCCAAAGAGCTTTCAGGATATCAGCCCTCACGATACATTATTCAGGAAGCGAACATTAAGAAAACCGAAGATGAACAGCAACGGGAACGCTTCCTGGTAAAGATGATGTACATCCTCATGGTAAAGCGGTTGGAATCTTGCTGGTCATCGTTTCATACAACAGTACAGCGCATTCTCAACCATCATCAAAATGCACTGAATAAGATAAGGGAATACGAGAAGCAACAAAAGGACAGTGAAGCACTGGAAAGGGAGCACCAACTTAATTTATTTGAAGATGACGAATGGGAAGAAGAGGTGGAGGAAATTACTTTGGGTAAGGGCAGAAAGATAAAATTAAGCGACATAGATTCTGCCGGAAATCTTAATAGATATAAAGTGGATATTAAGGCTGACATTGAAGCGTTGCAAGCCTTGGATAACAACCTCGATGCATTTGATAAAAATATTGAAAAGGAAATAAAAAAGTCAAACAACTATCATTCGGCTGATGAAAAACTGGAAGTGCTGATAGAAAAGATAAATAAGAAACAGCACAGCGGCAATAATCACAACAACCGGAAAGTGTTGATTTTTACCGTCTATAAAGACACAGCAGTTTATTTATTTAACCAGTTAATGGCAAGAGGCTTCAGCAATATTGCAATGGTGGCGGGAGATGATGCCCGCCTGTCGGACAGCGAAGGAGGAACCAAATTATTTGAACCGATACTGGAACGATTTAGCCCATATACTAAATTGTTCCGCGAAAAAAACTGGGAAGGGTTTTCTGCTGAAAGCACTACTCTAAAAGACCAATACAATGAATGGATCGATTGGATGGAAAAAGAACACCCGGCCGAATATAAAAAAGTGCAGCACCCAATAGATATTTTGATCGCTACCGATGTATTGAGTGAAGGTCAAAACCTGCAGGATTGCGACCTGGTCATCAATTACGATATCCATTGGAATCCCGTGCGGGTCATACAGCGTATGGGCCGAATTGACCGCCTGGGCTCGCCCAACGAAAAAATTTATGGTATCAATTTCTGGCCATCGGATAACATTAATAATTACTTGTCGCTCCAAAGCCGCATTGAACAACGTATGGCTGCCATGAAACTGGCTGGCGCCGAAGTGGACAGCGACTTTACCGAAACGCTTAAACACATGGTGGGCAACGACGAACTGGAGCAACTGCAGCGACAGCGTATGATGGAACAAATGCAGACTTCGTGGGACGATATAGAGATAAGCGACCAAACCCTTGGCTTCGATAACCTGTCGCTTGAAAATTACCGGCAGGACCTGGCTACCGAACTGGGTAAAAAACACGAGGAATACGACCGCATACCTAATGGAGTTTATACCGGTTTCATAGGCAAACCCGCCATTTGCCCAAAGGCGGGAATCATTGTATTGTTGGGCTATCCGGCCAAACCGGCAAAGGCTGAAAGCCATGCCTATAAGCAATATGAACTGGTGTACATAGATAATGAAGGGAACGAAGTGATGCTACACCAGAAAGAAGTGTTGGATGCTTTGGCTGCCCACAAAGAAGAAGACCGCGAAGTACCCGAACCTGTTGAAAAAGGTGAACCAAAAGCCATTGCCGAATTACAACAATCATTACAGTTTTGGCTAAAAAAACAAAATGTAAACCAGGAAGTTCAGGATGATGGGACTGTTAAAGAAAAAATGGGTAAAGCAGGTCTGGACTTGCTGAACAAATTAAAGGCTGGTCATAAATCAGCCGCTGAAGAAATAAAAAGTGAAACCATTAACCAGAAATACGACAAGAATAACCTGGATCTGATTACCTGGTTTGTGGTTTCAACGGACGGTTGAATTGCAGGGTAGCAATTTGAAGGGGTTATTAATTCGCCAATCAGCGATTGGCGAATTTCGATTTTATGGGTCTTGTTTAAAATTTGTATAATGAAGTTCAGCGAAGTAGTACATTTAATCGGCGACACACATGCTAACCTGCAACATGTGGTTGTAAAAGCAGTTAACCGGCACTTAACCTTCAGGAACTGGCTGAAGGGATATTATATTGTAGAATTTGAACAAAATGGTGAAGACTGTGCCACTTATGGCAGCCGGTTACGTGAAGAAATTGCGGATAAATCACAGATCAAAGAATTAACCGCGCCTGAATTATCGAGGTGTCGGCAGTTCTGCCAAACCTATCCCCAAATTCTTGGGATGATAACCCAAGAATTGAATACGATCACACCTGCAAGGATTCTTTGGATGTTATCCCAGGAATTACCCTACCTTTTTAAACGAAAACAAAAATGAAGTTTTCACAACTCATAACTACTGTTCAGCAAACAAACAATGCATTGCAGCAACAGGCCGTAAAAGCAGTTAACCATGCGCTTACCATTCGTAACTGGTTGATTGGATTTTATATTGTAGAATTTGAACAAAATGGCGAAGACAGGGCGGTTTACGGAGATAATTTACTGGCTGCGTTATCGAAAGCGCTTGCAATAAAGGGGTTATCAGAAACCAACCTCCGGCTGAACAGGCAATTTTATAATATATATCCGCAAATTCGTCAGACACTGTCTGACGAATTTGAAAACAATAAAATATATCAGACACTGTCTGATGAATTGATTGCAAAGGATGAGAAACAGGCTTTGCCTATGCACCCCGACCTAACGGTACCACCCGAAAAAATTATAAGCCGGTTGTCTTTTTCGCATATCACCGAATTAATACAAATAAATGATCCGCTGAAGCGGGCATTTTACGAAATAGAAAGTATTAAAGGTACCTGGAGTGTAAGGGAACTGAAAAGGCAAATAAACAGCTTGTATTACGAACGCAGCGCCATCAGCAAAGACCCCGCATTGCTATCGAAAATGGTGCTGGAGGGTACAGAATCTTTTGCCCCTGAGCACATCGTAAAAGATATATACACATTTGAATTTTTAGGACTACCCGTGCACCTTGCAGTAGAAGAACAGCACCTGGAAACCGCACTGCTTACACACCTGCAGGAATTTATAATAGAACTCGGTCGTGGCTTTTGTTTTGAAGCACGGCAACAGCGCATACTTATTGGGGATGAATATTTTTTTATTGACCTCGTATTTTATCATCGTATTTTAAAATGTCACGTGTTAATCGAAGGTGGAAGCCTTCAGCCATGCCAACGCAGGGCAACTGAACACGTACCTGAACTATTACAAAGCCGAAGTGATGCAACCCGGCGACAACCCGCCCGTAGGCATTTTACTGGTGACCCACAAAAACGATGCGCTGGTGCAATACGCCACTGCCGGTATGGACCCGCAACTGTTTGTAAAAAAATACCAACTGATGCTGCCCGGCAAAGAACAACTCGAAAACTTTATTAAACAGGAACTTAAAAACGCAGCCCGGTAAATATGGACAATCTTCAATTCTTCGAAACCCTGCCATTTATTGATGCGCTGAAACAATTTTTTGAAAACCTGCGGGTGCCGGTCGGTTACATAGCCGACAAACCAGCCAGCCCCAATGAAGTTCTGGGTGAATACTACAACCTGAAAAAGGAAGGGCTTGAAATGGTGGACGATGTGTATGTTTTGGGCATGGTGGATGATGCCGCCTTTAACCAAACCCCGTCGGATATAACCACTACCAAACAGGCAGCTAACCTTAGCAAAGACTATGATGGCCTGTTGTTGTTTGGTGTTACGCTAAAAAGCCGTCCAGGGGGTTTATTACCTACCCGCACCCACCTGGCCGAAATAACCCGGGCCTTTAACCGCGCCTTTCCATACACACCGGTAACCGTCATATTTCAATACGGGCAATACATTTCGTTGGCCAATGCCGAGCGGCAGGCATATAAAAGGGAAAGTAAGGAAGGAGAAAAGGTGGGGAAGGT
>JBBRCW010000338.1:0-7261 GCA_038204535.1 Chitinophagales bacterium
AAATGGAGCGCCACTGGTAAAAGGTAAAAGAGTAACCGGTTTTACCAATACCGAAGAGAAGGCCGTGCAATTAACCGAAGTAGTTCCTTTTTTGCTCGAAGATGAATTAAAGTCGCTGGGTGGTCATTATTCAAAAGGTGACGACTGGGCTTCTTATGTAGTAAAAGATGGTCTGTTGATCACGGGTCAAAACCCGGCCAGCAGCGAGGAGGCGGCCAAAGAATTACTGGCCTTATTAAAAAAGTAAAGACACTCGTAATACTTTTTACCAGGATTTGCTGCAAGCGGGCAAAGACAGGATAAAAGCACCTACTAAAGCAACAAAACAAAGAACCCTTGTTACAGATTCCCTTATCTATCCTCGACCTGGTGCCCGTAACAGCAGGTAATAATGCTGCCAAGTCGTTTGCCAACAGCGTTGACCTGGCACAAAAGGCGGAGGCCTATGGTTATAAGCGTTTCTGGATGTCGGAACATCATAATATGGAAGGTGTAGCCTCGTCGGCGACAGCAGTGCTGATCGGGCACATTGCCGGCCAAACTAAAACAATCCGCGTTGGTTCGGGCGGCATCATGTTGCCCAACCATGCGCCGCTGATAGTTGCCGAACAGTTTGGTACGTTGGAAACCTTGTATCCTGGTCGCATCGATTTGGGATTGGGCCGGGCACCAGGCACCGACCAGCACACAACCATAGCACTACGCAGAGAGATGAAAGGATCGGTTGAAGATTTTCCTTCGAATGTAGTAGAACTGCAAAACTATTTTACCGGCCAACAGCCTTCAAGAGTGAAAGCGGTGCCAGGCAAAGGATTAAACATTCCGATATGGATACTGGGTTCAAGCACTTTTGGTGCCCAACTGGCAGGCATGTTAGGTTTGCCCTATGCCTTTGCCAGCCATTTTGCGCCCGCCTATCTTGCAGCCGCCATAGATGTTTACAGGAAACATTTTCAGCCTTCCGCGTCTTTACAGCAACCCTATGTTATGGCGGGTGTAAATGCAGTGGTTGCCGATACCGATGAAGCCGCGCAACACCTGGCAACATCACTGTATGCTTTTTTTCTGAACGTGGTGCGGGGTACTTCGTTTCCACTGGCGGCTCCGCCTGAAAGCATTGATAGCCTTTGGAACGATATGGAAAAGGCTGCTGTGCTGCAAATGCTTCAATACAATTTTGTGGGAAGTAAAGAGACTGTGGGCGCCCGGTTAGATGATTTTGTACAGCGAACGGGTGTTGATGAAATAATGGTGGTATCAAATATTTTCGATCACCATGCACGTGTAAGATCTTATGAGCTGCTTTCGCAATTAAAGGCTGGCTATGAGTTTGGGAATGTGGAAATTACCGCGGCATCCCTATAGGAATCTTCTCGTTATTGCGAGTGATTAATTTATGAATTCCCAAAAAAGTTCTTTGAAAATGACACACCATAAGGCATCTAATTTAGAAGTGCTCTTTTTAATATATCGTTTATTAATTCAAAATCTTCCTTTAAATTAAGCCTTAAAGATAAGGTCCTTCGTGTTTTCAAGCAAAGCTGCGAAGAGCTTCACGCCCGCCTGACCGGACGGGCAGGCAAAGATGTATAAGTGTATTTATTTGTATGATTCAAAAAATTTTCTTTGCGTTCTTTGCGTGGGTTTTACTTTGCGTCTTTGCGTGAAATACTGCCGGTCCGTATATTAACGGTGAACAATAAATCAGTCAGACTACAAAAAGATGTTATTGGCAGGAACAGCCTATCCCGCTTCTTTTGGCGGGAAGCAATCCCCCTCCGCATTGTCGTACGCTTATTGTCTGAAACTATTTGAATTGCATCACAAATAACAGGCCCACAACGAAACAGCGGTATTCCTAAACGTTAGATGGACTATTATTGATAGACAGAACGATATTGCAATGGGTGCCTCAGAGGGTCAAAATGCTGATAGCAAAAACAATCATTTATCAAATTTTAAAAACCGAAACGCATGCAATCATTAAAAAATAAAATTGCCCTGGTAACAGGTGCAGGAAAAGGAATTGGAAAGGCCGTTGCTTTGGCTTTAGCCAGCGAAGGAGTTCATGTAGGTATAGTAGCCCGCACCGAAAAAGATTTAATAGATGTGGCGGAGCAGATTAAGTCCGCTGGTGTAAAGGCCGCTATTGCTATAGCAGATGTAAGCAAAATAGAAGAGGTAAATGCCGCAGTAGAAAAGATAAGCAAGGAGCTGGGCAATATAGATATTTTGATCAACAACGCCGGTACCGGCACATTTGCTAAATTTCTAGACCTGGAACCCGAAGCCTGGGTAAAACAGGTAGAGGTGAATTTATTTGGCGTGTATTACACAACCCGTGCAGTATTACCTCAAATGATTGAAAGAAAAAGTGGCGACATAGTAAATATATCATCAACAGCAGGTAAAAGTGGCGCTGCCGGTACCAGTGCCTATAGCGCTTCGAAGTCTGGCGTATTTGGCCTGAGTGAAAGTTTAATGCAGGAAGTACGTAAACACAATATTCGTGTAACCGCTTTGGCACCCGGCACCATTGTAACAGAACTGGCCGAAAGTGCCAACCTGATTACAGGCGACGCCGAAAAAGTAATGCACCCCGAAGACTTTGCAGAACTCATTATTGCCCAGTTAAAATTACATCCTCGCATTTTTGTGAAGGAAGCCAGCATTTTTTCAACCAATCCCTAAGAAGCTGAATAGGGTACATTACAAATGATCGTTGTTTTATTTGGTTCGATAGTGTTTTCAATCTCCTCGTAATTGCGGGTGATTAATTTTTGGTTCTCAAAAAAGTTCTTTGACCGGCCGGCCGGGATTATACATTCCCAAAAATTGAACTTTTACCAGCCCCTAAACCTGCCTGCAAAGGTTTCCCCTCCTTTTTAAGGATGGGGACAGAATGTTTTTATAACTTGTTATAAAAATATTCAGGGGTGGTTAAACTGCAGCACATGAAAAATGCCGTCTTTAACAACATACCCGATTTAAAACCTCACGGCAAACAGCTCCGTAACCATAGCACCTCGGCAGAGGCCATCCTCTAGACAAATCTTCAAGAGCCACCTGTAAAACCGTAAATTTCGTTATCAGCTTAGCCTCGTAAATTTTATTGCAGTCATCTACTGCCCATCTTAAAAGTTAGTGATTGAACTGTAAAGTAAAGATCATTTTTGGGAACCGGGTATTGCGAAAGATCGTATTAAATAAAACTATTTAAAAAGTAAAGGAATACAACTGCTGCGCTTCAAAAACAAGCGGGCGTTTGAAGTTTTCGCCTGGGTGTTAGAAAAAAACTAAGGCGGAGTTTAACCACCCCTGATTATATGCTTCGCATAAAATCGGTCCCCTCCTTGAAAAGGAGGGGAAACTTTACAAGTTTGTAGCAAAGGCGCTATTATCCTCAACTGTTATCATTAAGTCTTACTTTACATAAAGGCCTATTAATCAAATTATTTACAAACGTGTCATTCGCAGGAACAGCCTGCCCGGCTTTTTCTCGCGGGAAAGAAACCCTACTCAGCGAGGTTGACAAATGGCTGAGGTTTCCCCTTATTTCATATCACTATTTTCATCGGATTTCAAAATAGTTGATAACTGCAACTGTGTAACAATTGTTACAGTGTGGTAATTGGTTATGAACGAAATTTGTATCCGATTAATAAATAAGCAGTTTCACTTCTAAAAGAATAAAAATGAAAATAGAACAAATTTATACCGGTTGCCTGGCACAGGGCGCTTACTATATCACCTCTAAAGGAGAGGCCGCCATCATAGACCCTTTACGCGAAACGAAACCCTATATCGACCGGCTTGCAAAAGACGGCGTAAAATTGAAGTATGTTTTTGAAACGCACTTTCATGCCGACTTTGTTAGCGGGCACGTTGACCTGAGTAAGGAAACCGGTGCGCCTATTGTTTATGGCCCAAATGCCGCTTGCGAATTCGAATGTATTTCTGCCAAAGACGGCCAGGAATTTAAGGTGGGGGATTTGACCATAAAAGTTTTGCATACGCCGGGTCATACTATGGAGAGTTCCACTTATTTATTGAAAGATGAATCAGGAAAAGACCATGCCATTTTTAGTGGCGACACCTTGTTTTTAGGCGATGTGGGCCGGCCTGACCTGGCACAGAAAGCTGCCCACATGACACAGGAAGAATTGGCGGGTTTGCTCTATGATAGTTTGTATAAAAAGATATTGCCTTTGTCCGATGATATTATTGTTTATCCCGCCCATGGCGCTGGCAGTGCATGTGGTAAAAACATGATGAAGGAAACCGTAGACACTTTGGGTAACCAAAAAAAGACCAACTATGCATTGAACCAGCCCAATAAAGAGGCATTTGTCAAGGCAGTTACTGAAGGTTTAACACCCCCTCCCGGTTATTTTGGATTGAACGTGGCCTTGAACAAAAAAGGTTACGAGAGTTTTGAATCTGTTTTAAAACACGGAATGAAGGCTTTAAGTCCCGATGAATTTGAGGCCGCTGCAGAAAGCGCTGGAGCGTTGATCTTAGACACCCGTAACTCATCCGATTTTTATACGGGCTTTATTCCCCAGGCTATAAACATTGGCCTTAATGGCGATTTTGCCCCATGGGTAGGCGCCTTAATAGTGGATGTTAAACAGCCGCTGCTGCTGGTAACTGACAATGGTAAAGAAGAAGAAACTGTAACCCGCTTAAGCAGGGTAGGTTTTGATAATATACTGGGTCACCTGGATGGTGGCTTTCCATCGTGGAAGGCAGCCGGTAAAGATGTGGATGAAGTAAACCGTATTTCGGCAGCCGAATTTGCACAAAGGGTTAAGGTGGGTGAAGACAAAGTACTGGATATTAGAAAAGACAGCGAGTATGCCGCCGAGCATGTAGAAGATGCTTACAACCGACCCCTGGCATACATTAACGAGTGGATAAAAGATATTAACCCCAATGAACATTTTTATATGCATTGCGGCAGCGGTTACCGCAGCATGGTAGCGGCATCAATTTTAGAGGCACGGGGTTATAGAAATTTTACCGAGGTGGACGGAGGCTTTCAGGCCATTTCCGAAACTTCGGTACCCAAAACAAATTTTGTTTGTCAAAGCAAAGTAATGCATGCATAAAATTAGATGTGTTGGTTTTATTTTTATAGTGAATGAGTGATGATGGAAGAGGCAGCTATTTTGGTTGCCTCTTTTTTTTATTAAAAGTTTTACCGCTTAGGCAAATAGATAACAGTGGGCAGTGAACAGTGAATAATTATTAGTGATCAGTGAACAGTGAATAATGAATGAATAATGAAGAATTGCCGTGGGCTTTAGAGAATTTTACGCCGAGAAGAAGGAAGCCAACGCATTGTGTTATTAAAATTTAACCACAGAGAACAGGCAGAGGAAAAACACACAGAGAACAGCCAAAGGAAAACACATAGAAAACAGCCAAAGAAAAAAAACATAGAGAAGAAGTAAGCTGTCTTTTGTGTGCTTCGTGAAAGACTCTTGTATTTCTTTTTGGTTAGATTTGACGACTTGATTAGAAAGAAGCGCTAAACAGCCAAAGAAAAAACACATAGAGAAGAAGTAAGCTGTCCTTTGTGTGCTTCGTGAAAGACTCTTGTTTTTCTCAGTGGTTGAATTTGACGATTAGGTTAGAATGAAGCGCAGGTTCCCAAAAAGCTACTATAAATTTCCCCATATGTCAGATCGCTTAAAATCATTTATACTGGTTGGCCTGCAGTTCCTTTTTATTTTGCTGCTGTTGGCATCAACCCCATGGAGAAATTTGCCGGTCGTATCGTATGTTCTAATCGGTTTATCGATTGCGCTCATCCTTTGGGCAACCTGGACAATGAAAAAAAGTACGCTTCGAATTTTTCCCCAGCCTGCTCAATCTGCCACACTGGTTGTAAACGGGCCTTATCGTTTTATCAGGCATCCCATGTACATGTCAATTTTATTGGGTACGATCGGTTTATTGGCCGCCAGGTTTTCGTGGCTCAGGTTAATTTATACAATGCTGCTTTTGGGCGTGTTGATGGTAAAGTTGTTGTGGGAAGAAGAAATGTTATCCCTGAAATTTGAGGATTATAAAGAATATCAAAAGAAGAGCGCAAGGTTACTGCCATTTGTGTTTTGACTGGTATTTGAACAAAGTGAGGTGATTTTGATGTGCGCCTGGTGCAGGAATATTTGCCGGTAAGTATTCTTGCCGTTTGGTTAAGCTAGTCAGCGGTGTAATCATTATCTATAAATCCAATGTTAAGAATGAAACAATGACAAACGCTTCCGTCTGAATTGCGGTAGCTTTCCACCAAACGGTAGTAGGCATCCGATTGCTTATTATCTATATTATATCGCAGGCGGTACTTGAAATACATCGCCTGCAAAACTCAGCTGACTTTACTATACAAACCAACATTCATGGTGTCACTACACATGAAAACAGCCTCATAGGTGATCTATACGATTTTGATCAGTACCCCCCAACGAATGATTGCACTGAAAATTTTTTAAAAATCAGATTTTAACAATTGGGGGAAGAAATGCTGCAATCTCGGTTAAACATGTTAACGATAAAACTTATTTCAAAGATTATATGACGCCACTGTAATAATGCAGTTACTGATAATAATTGCCTGTTTCTGGCGTTATTAGGCGTACCATATAATAATCGTTTATTTCAAGCTTTACTGAAATCTGCAGTCAGGGGAATGAAACTATTTATTACTCCAGTAAATGTTTATAATTGAAATATATAAAACACAAGTCAGGGTCTATTTTATTTATGATTACAAGTTTGACTATTGTGATTGTATTCCTGTTATTCGTTTATTTAAAATCTATGCGGGAGGATAGGGCAAATGATAATATATTATTGCATTCGTATGTGGTTATTGACGCAGCAAAGGACCTGCAAACTACTATGCATGATGCTGAAACCAGAATAGGAGGTTTAGTTAATACGAATGACGAAAAATACCTTGAATTTTTAAAAAAAGCAATAACACCAGCAGCGAAACTTACTGTAAAATTAAAAAAGCTGACAACCAATAATCCTCTGCAACAGGCAAGAGTGGATACATTGAAAGAGTTGGTCGTTAAAGAATTCGCAAGCGGCGCTCAACAAATTTTAAATGCGACTCAAGCTAAAGCCAGCAAGGATAACCAATTGGTTAAAAGCGCGGCGTTGTTAGGTATAGCGAAAGAAATTTACCTGGTTACTGCAAGGTTTGTAGCCTACGAACAAGCCTTGCTGGAAGCACGGAACCATAAGT
>JBBRCW010000339.1:0-7257 GCA_038204535.1 Chitinophagales bacterium
ATGATACGCAGATCTATTATATTGAACGCTATTATTTTGCTCCCACAGCCGGATTATACTTTTTGATTCATTTTGAAAACGATCAGGCAAGAGATAGGGTAAAGTCGGCGCTTAATTTATTGGCAGATGAAGGAATAGGTACGGATAGAAATATAGGAAATGGAAAATTCACGTATGAAACCGGAGCCACTATGGATATGCCCGGCCAGGTTGATGCTACCCATGGCATAAATCTCGGCCTGTTTTGCCCTGAAAACAACGATCAGTTACAAACCATGGTGAATGATGAGGGCGCTGGTTACGACCTGCTTCAAAGAGGTGGCTGGTTAAGCGAACCTTACAATAATTATCGAAAAAGAAGTGTCTTCATGTTTAAGCCAGGGTCCTGTTTTAAACTGCCTGAAAACGGAGTAAGAAACGAAACAGTGTTGTTGGGTAAGTCAATAGACCTTCAACCGCTCGAAACACCTACTTCAATTGCCCACCCGGTTTGGCGCTCGGGAAAAACAATCTTTTACCCCTTCAAATTAACCTAACATGGGTGCTTTCAAAAGTTATCATTATTCAGTGGAGGTCTTATCACCTGTATTTATCGGCGGAGCCAAAGAAAATGATTATTCCCTGGGCGAAGATTATTATTTCGACCAGGCCCGAAATGAATATTGCTTTTATAAAAAAAGGGAAGTAATAAAGGCATTCACTCCACAGCAGTTCGATAAATTTACTAAGGTATTATCCAATGGTAACGGCTCCGATGCTGCAAAAGTAGTTGCTGAAATTTGCAGGGCACAACCCGCCCTTGTATATAAAAAACTGTTTTGCCCGTTTGCGGTGCAGGAAAATATAAAAAGGCATATTGCCAATGGTTTTGGACAATTGTATATTCCCGGAAGCAGCGTAAAAGGTGCATTAAGAAGTATTATTGGCAAATACCTGATGTTTGAAACCAGGCAAAGGGAATTTAGGGAGCAGGAACTGTTTGGAAAAATAGGCGACAATTTTATGCGCCTGTTACAAGTGGCCGACGTTGCTGTGGAAACACAAGGAGGTATTTTTCCGTTTAAAATATTTTCGGGTGATGTGGTAAACCAAATAATACCTAAAGGAAATGTGCTTGAGTATAATGGGGAGGGTATGTGGAAACATGAAAGGGTAGGTAACCATGGTACTGACTTTTCAGAAAACGGCTTTGTTACCTATTGCGAATGTCTTTTACCGGGATTGCAGGCAAGCCTGCGTTTAAACTGGGCCGATGGTCTTAAGAAATTATTTGACCATACATATAAACCGCATAATGTACGGTTTGCCGAAATGCTGGAAGGTAACCTTTGGATGGACATTGCAAGAAATCAAATGAATGACTTCATTGACCAGGAGATTGCTTTTTACGATAAGTTTTATAACGAAGACTTTAATGATGTTTTTAGAATATTGGAGAAACTAAAGGGAGCCAATAATAGACCAGGTTCTGTTATAATTCGCCTTGGTCAGGGTAGTGGTTATCATGCTATAACCGGCAATTGGAAATTTATAGATCACACGCAAACCGGCCAGGCAGACGATAGCGGAAGGCAGATTAATGCTATAAAATATAAAACCAGGAAAATGGCTTTTCATGAAAAGAACAGCGAAGAACTGGAATTTTTTCTCCCTGGATTTGTTAAGATCAGTGCTAAGTGACTTCATAGGTTGGCAAACACTAACTCAGAAATGCGCTTTAATTTGTAAAAAAGAAGTGTAAGAAATCGCCAGCAAGAGCAAAACTCAAAATCTAAAATAATGGCTCTTTTAGTACTAACTATTGGCAATAGCGACGTTCAATTGTTTAGAGAGCAGATCGAAAAAGCGGGTACATCTGCTTTCGGTTTCTCTAAAGAGGATAGTGGCCTTTTACTTGAATTTGCCAACAAGTCAACAGTCAGATTAAATGGAAACAGAAATTATCCTGACTGGTTAATATTGAAAAATAGCCGTCTCGGTGGTGAAGTATTGTTGGAGAATATTAAGGAAATAATGCCTTATCTACATTTTCCTTTGATAGCGCCTGTTATCAACTTTTTAATAAACTTAAAAATTCAACTTAAGACAATAGTATTTGTCTTTACAGACCAATCAGATGAGAAGTTCAGATCTTCCGATACCATTTTTACAGCAGCCTTAATTAAAGGTTGGCTTGGCCAACGATTGGTTAATGTAAAATTTGAAGATATCTCGATAGACCATGTGACTGATATTGATAGTCTCTATCCCAAATTTAAACAACAGGTGCGTAAATGGCGAACTGAATTCGCCAATGATACCTCTATTTTTCTTGCAGATCAGGGGGGCGTTGATCAGATTAATCAATCTATCCGGTTACAATTATTACAGGAATTTAAAGGCCGGGTTCATATACTACAGAAGGCCGAAGGTGCCGACGCAAAAATGCTTGCTTTCCCACAGTTATTTATCAATGACCTAAACAAACAAAACATTCTTAAGCATGTAAGGGATTTTGATTTTGATAAGATAGACGACACTCTTCAACCCGAAAGTTGGGTGGTAAAACTTTGCAGTTATGCGGCCAACCGTTTAGCGCTCCAACATCAAAAAATATTACCGTTAATAGAAGAGTTAAATAAAGCGGTTAAAGCAACCACAATACAATCATTTCCGGAATGGCACTGGAACAAGATGCCCCGGCTGGAACGAAACAAGATCGTTCTTAGAGATCTTTATATAGCAGCAAAAATTCAATTTCTAAATAAGAGGTATAACGAATTTGTTTGGCGGATTTTTACAGTGTATGAAAACCTGTTGAGAGAGCCCTTTGACAATCTTATAGCTAAGGATAGTTTAAACCATTGCTACAATCCTAATACAAGTAAGGATAATAAAAATGAAAAATGGATGGCATTGATTTCGCAAATAGATGAACAATTGATAGGCATCTTGCAAAAGGAAAACATCCATTTGAATAATCCCAACAGAAAAGCTTACAGTCTTTTATTTAAAACGCTAACAACGGCAGGAAGAATACCTTCACCCTTAAGTTTGGGTGAAATAGAAGTATTGGAAATGAGCCTTGATAAGCTTTCGGGTAAAAGAAACGGTATTGTCCATAATATGGGAAACGCGACATTGACGGATATGGATATTAATTTCAAAAGTCTTGAAGCGCCGGGGTTTAGATTGTTAGACAAATGGTTTAACATATCTGAAATGGGCGACTTTTCAATAATCCAAAAAGAAATTCTTGACCGATATGATTAATGTTACGGCACCTTCAGCAAGGATTCTCAACCCCGGCCAGCAACAAGCATTAGATGCCATAAAGGAATTTCTAAATTCTTCTGATCCTGTTTTTATTTTAAAAGGATCGGCCGGTACAGGAAAAACTACAATGGTGCATCAATTGTGCAATTTTTTAAAAGAACAAAAAATTAGCTTTAAGCTTACTGCTACAACCGGCCGGGCGGCCAAAGTGCTATCAAGTAAAACAAACCAACAGGCTTCAACAATGCATAGTATGCTTTACCTGTTTAACGAAATATCCGGCCACGATGAGTCAGGAAAAGATCCATGGGTGAGTGAAACCGGGCAACTTTTTTTAAGTTTTGGTGTACGCGATAGTGCTGAAAATATTCAGCACCCAGCCGTTATTATCATTGACGAAGCTTCTATGATAAGCCACACTACACAAACACATAAACATACGGCAGTGTTTGGGTCGGGCAATTTGTTAAATGACCTTCTGCAATTTGCCGGAAAAAGTAAACTTATTTTTGTGGGCGTCTCCTGTCAATTGCCACCTGTAGCCGAGGAGTCATTGTCTGCAGTGCTGTCTTTACATTATTGGACTAAAAGAGGTTTTGTTGCAAGGCTATTTGAACTGACAGACATTGTTCGTCAGCAGCAGGGAAATGAAATATTACAGGTAGCCACTTTATACCGCAGGCGAATTATTAGCCCAATTGGTAAACAACTGCTTTCGTTTCCGCAACCGCAACAACGCAATGTTTTTGCTACCCTTGGCAAAGAAGCCTTTTTAAAAGAGTACGTTTCTATTAGTAAACAAAAAGGGGTAACCGAAGCTGTTGCTATTTGCCACAGCAACAATCATGCTTTTGACTTAAATCGGTTTATGCGCCGGCAGTTACATGGCCAACAGGAACTACAAACCGGCGAATTACTAATGGTGGTGCAAAATAGTTATGATGTAAACCTGGTAAACGGCGACCAGGTGCTGGTTGAAAAGGTAGCTTTTGATTGCCATAAAGCAGGCCTTACATTTCTTGATATTACTGTTAAGTCACTTTTTGATGATACTTTATATGAAACCAAAATAATTCGCAATCTACTGTACAATTCGCAACCTGGGCTTTCGCCGTCTGAAACTCAGCAGTTATTAATTGATTTTGACCAACGAATGCGAAACCGGGGCTATAGCCGTAATAGTTTATTTTATAAAAATGAAATGATTAAAGACCCTTACCTGAACGCACTGCGGGCAAAATTTGGTTATGCCATTACCGTGCATAAAGCCCAGGGCGGCGAATGGAAAAATGTTTTCTTATACCTAAACAGCAGTATTTATGCCCAGGTATATGACAATCCCGATGGTGCAGACAAATTCCATCGCTGGTTTTATACAGCAATTACAAGAGCAAAAGAGAAACTGATTGTAAACGATTGCCCATTTGTAGTTGATTTTGCCTACCGACATCCTGAAGAGCATAAAAAGTATTGGAAAGAAGTACAGAGACTTAAAAAGCATAAAAAATGATAACTTAATCACAATTGCATATGAACCTTGTCCTCAACTCATACGGCGCTTCTCTACAAAAAGAAAATGGACTTTTTGTAATAAGTACGCCTGATGGTAAACAAAGCTTTCCCCCGCAAAAAATAACCTCTATATCTATAAGCAAAGCAGCACGTATAACCAGCGATGCCGTACTATTGGCCATTCAGCACCAGGTAGATATTTTATTTGTAAACGACCAGGGCATGCCCGAAGGCAGAGTATGGAGCGTTAAATATGGTTCCATAAGCGACATTCGACGTGCGCAACTCGATTTTATTTATTCGCCTGCGGTTATACCATGGGTAAAAGATTTGCTGGTTGATAAAATTAATGGACAAGTAGCCATGCTACTTGCGCTACAACCACTGCCAACAGAATTGCCAGCCTTCAATCTTGTGAAATTCGCCATAAACAGTATTGAAGATTATAAGGGCAAAATAATACAATGCCAGGGCGAAACTATCAGCGATGTTGGACCATCATTACGAGGTTGGGAAGGGGCCGCCTCTAAAAAATACTTTTCAGTAATAAGTACATTAATGCCCGGCGAATATGCCTTTCAAAATCGTAACCGGCAACCGGCAACCGACATTTTTAACGCCCTGTTAAACTATGCGTACGGCATACTTTATGGAAAAGTAGAAGGCGCTTTAATAAAAGCAGGCATTGACCCTTATGCGGGAATATTTCACCGGGACGAGTATAACCGGCCGGCTTTAGTTTTTGATGTTATTGAAAAATACAGGGTTTGGATGGATTATGTTGTAATTCAATTATGTAAACAAAAAGCGTTGCCCCCCGATTGTTTTTTTAATGATACCGATACCGGTGGTGTAAGGCTGGAAGCGCTGGGAAAACGAATAATTATTCAATCTGTCAACGACTATTTATCAGAAATTATTTCACTGGATGGAAAGGATAGAAGCAGACTTACACATATAGACATCCAATCTCAACAATTAGCGAAATTTTTTCAGCAAAATCATACGTTATGATAATGTCAGGTAAAAATGTTACGCAGTTAAATGATAACCTTACCGAAGTTAGTATCGAACGCCTTTACAAAGGCATCATCAACCCAAATGGCCCTCTGGCAACCCAAATTAGCCAGTTGCGGTCGTTAAAGCTAATTGACGAAAACCAATATAGAAGAGTTAAAACGCAATTACCTTATGTAGTGGCCGGAATATTTTCTCCTTCGGTAAGGCGCAAAGAAAATTTTAGATATACAAATTATTTTATAATTGATATAGACCATATTTCGGCCTTTGGCCACACTGTTGATGAGGTGAAGCAAATATTAAATAAAAATCCCCAGGTATTGCTTTTGTTTACTTCGCCCGGTGGCGATGGCGTAAAAGCCTTTTTTTCATTTAATGAGAAAATGGACGATCCATCACAATATAGTTACTTCTATAAATTGTTTGCGGCATCGCTGGCAGGCCAATACCATTGGCAGGGAATGATTGATGGTAAAACCTGCGATGTAAGCAGGTGTTGTTTTGTTAGCCATGATACACAGGCATATTATAACAAAGAAGCAGAACAAATAAATGCCATCGAATTTTTAGGAACACTCGACGATACTGGCATGTTTGGTATGGACGAAAAAATTAAAATGGCCGAAAACGACTACCTCAAGGCTTTTGAAGACAAACCAGAAACAACAGACATAACAGCCGCAACACATCTGCCTTCCGAAGATGTATTGCTGCAAATAAAACAAAGGCTTAATCCATTTATGGTGGTTAGGCCACCCAGGCATTTTGAACAGCCCGCCCAATTAGAACAATTATTTGCAGGCATACCGGATTATTTAAAAGAGGCGGGAGTTGAAATAAAACGAATGAGCCCTATATCATATGGCAGGCAAATACAGGTTGTTTCAGAAAAATTAATGGCTGAAATAAATATTTTTTATGGAAAAAAGGGCTTTAGCGTTGTAAAAACTACCAAAACTGGCAGCAATCCGCAGTTAGCCTCCCTATAAAGTCAATTAATACAGCAATATATTTATGAACAAAAATTAATATAATGGCTAAACCTAAAAAAGTGACCATATCGTTAAAGGAAAAGCTTGAAAAATTAAAAAAAGCCGGTCTCATTAATTTTGACCTCCCGGATCATCCTGTCGATATCGAAGATGAATTGGCACCACTGCCGGAAAGAATACAAAAGATATTGAATATAGTGCAACTGCAACCCAAAAAAGCAACCACCATGAATTACCTTATTATGTACGATATTGAAGACAACAAGGTAAGACGACATGTAGCCAAATACCTCGAAAAAAAAGGATGTTTACGTATTCAGAAATCAGTATTTATGGCTAATACCGAACACAAGCAATTTGCCGACATACACGAAACGCTCAAAGACATTAATAGTTATTACCAGAACACCGACAGTATAATATTGGTTCCTGTAAATGTGGCCGATGTAAGAAGTATGAAACTTATTGGAAGCAATAT
>JBBRCW010000340.1:0-7252 GCA_038204535.1 Chitinophagales bacterium
CCACATGACCAAAGTGGCCCTGGGCGGCACCGGCATTTTTTTATCGGATGGCGCAACCAACGTAATGCCGATAGCCCCGCATCGCGGCGATCATCTTACTTACGAACAAATAGTTGAAAACCGACAGTCGGTCCATCATGCCTGGAAAACCGGCTTTGGCCACACCATGCATTCGCTCATCAACGGATTTTACCAGGGCTGGGATCTAAATCCGGCCCAGTTGCCTATGCGCTATGCTGCCACTTATAACTTCTTCTTAAGCAGCTATGACGACGCGGTTTTCCGCCTTAAATCTTTTGTTGACAGGGCAGCCATTTCTACCCTGACCGGCGATATTTTTGATGACGCCGCCACCGGGCAGGGATTGTTAAATTTCTTTCTAAAAGCAATGAATTGCGGCGCTATTACCGAACAGGAGGCATTGGCCACCGGCCTTACTATAGATGAAATAAGGAGCCGCTCGTTTTACCGGATTTTAGAAAACAGAAGAAAAACCGCCGCTCTTAGTTAAGGCGAATAATAATGACTAAAAAAGCATTCATTTTGCCCGAATTGGGTAAATGAATGCTCTTAATTTCGCGGAGAATAAATTTTACAGGTAACCCTCAGCTGTTTTTATCGCATCGTTTTTAACATCGTTGGCTTTGCTCATAAAACCTTCAGCCTTTCCTTTAAATTCTTTTGCTTTTTCGGAGGCCATTTCAGAAAAATCTTTCGCCTTTTCAGCGGCTTTTTCAGAAAACTCTTTGGCTTTTTCGCCAAATTCTTTGGCCTTGTCTTTTAACTGCCCTTCCATTTTCTTTGCTTTCCTGGCAAGTTTCTTTCTTGTTTCAGCTCCTTCTTGGGGGGCTAATAAAATTCCCGCAACAGCACCGGCAACGGCACCGGCTAATAAGGCTAACCCTATTTTTGATAAATCTTTCATAAGACTTTTGTTTTAGTGTTTAATAATTTTTCACAAAGTATTTTTAAAAACCTGCATAAAAAGTTATGCATATGTTATTACTCAATATAAGCAAAAAATCCAATACTGCTTAAAGTGGTACTAAAATAAATAATTTCAGCGGTTTGCAGCCAAAATGCGGCCGAAAATCGTTTGGACAAAAACCTAATAATATCTATGCTATAAAATTTTAATTGTTATTAAAGAGGAAGTAATATTTCTTCAATATTTTTTGGTGTAATAACCATACTTTTTGAGTTGGGATAGTTAGAAGTAAATGTTTGAGGGAATCGGAAATTTTGGTTGCTGTTCCATTTAAATTCAAAGGCAGTTAGTTGGTTTTCAAATTCTTCTACAAGGTCTATTTCCTGTTGCTGCGTTGTTCGCCAAAAATATTGGGTAGCATCAATACCATTGTATCGCAAAAATTTCATTCTTTCGGCGATTACAAAGTTTTCCCATAAACTGCCGACGTCGGTACGCGAAATAACGGGATTAAAATTATTAAGTATTGCATTGCGAATACCGCAATCGAAAAAGTAAACCTTTTTGCCTTTTTTTATTTCGTTACGCACATTTCTATTAAGGGCTGGTAATCTAAAAACAACAAATGCCTTTTCCAGAAGATCAATGTATTTATCTACCGTTTTATTATCGCTGCCAATTGTCTGGGCTAATTCCTGAAAGCTCACTTCGCTGCCTACCTGCAAAGCCAACGCTTTTAATAACTTTTCTAACAAAAGCGGCTTTTTTACCTGCTCAAGCATCAGCAAATCTTTATACAAGTAGCTACTGGCCAATAACTTCAGAAGTTCACTTTCCTCGCCCGGTTTTACAACAATTTCAGGATAATAACCATACACCATTCGATGTTCAATCTGTCGCTTTTCTTCAACAAGGCCGTGATGATGAACCATTTCACCAAAACTTAACGGATAAAGTATGTATTCATACTTTCTGCCGGTAAGTGGTTCATTTACCTGGCTTGAAAGCTCGAATGCCGAAGAACCGGTAGCAATTACCTGAACACTTTTAATCTGATCGGTAAAGAGTTTTAAGGTCAATCCAACATTTGGAATTCGCTGCGCTTCATCAATAAATATGATAGTATTGTTTGCCAGGATGGCTTTTAGCCTTGTTGCGGTTGTATTGGTAAGTATTTCCCTTACATCCGCATCGTCTCCATTCAGGTATAAATGTTCTTTCTCTTTTAAAATTGATTCCACCAGGGTAGATTTACCCGCCTGCCTTGGACCAAAAATTATTATTGCCTTGCCTTTAAAAAGCCTGTTCTCAATTTTTTGAAGAAGAGTCCGGATTATCATACTAAAAGGGTTTTCAACAAAAATATTATAATAATATGGGATTACAATCCATATTTACCATAATATTATAGGATTACAATACATAATTATCATATTGTTACCGGATTAAACTCCAAGAATATGATGATTTCAATAATAAATTATGACCCGTCGGTTGTTTTGAAAGAAGAATATCATGGAGCCTTAACCCCGATTTACTTAAACAACCACCTCAGCATCTTCAATTTGCCTTTATAAGGTGGATATTTAACCGCAGGATCGATCCATGTACTCGTTTTTACAACACCTTTTGCCCGGGTAAAAGTTTCAAAGCTGTATTTACCGTGGTAAACCCCCATACCGCTATTACCTACACCGCCAAACGGCAACTCAGTATTGGCCAGGTGTATTAAGGTGTTATTTATGCACCCTCCGCCAAAGGCTACTTTTTCGGTGTAAAGGTCTTCCACTTTTTTATTGCTGGTAAAAACATATAACGATAACGGGTTTGGGTGCAGCCTGACCATCTCCAACGCCTCATCATGCTCTTTAAAAGTAAAAACCGGCAATATCGGGCCAAAAATTTCTTCCTGCATTAATGGGCTGTTCTGCGAAACTCCATCCATAACCGTCGGCTCTATATACAAACGTTCCTTATCCGTTCTTCCCCCATAAACAATATTGCCTTGTTCAAGAAAGCCTTGCAGCTTTGAAAACCTGTTTTCGTTTATAATGCTTCCGTAGTCGGCCGATTGTAATGGATCGCTGCCATAATATTGTTTGATGCTTTTTTGAATGCCATCCAGCAATTCATTTTTACGACTTTCGTGAACCAGAAGGTAGTCGGGTGCAACACAGGTTTGGCCAACGTTTGTAAACTTCCCCCAGGTAATACGTTGGGCAGCAACCTTTATGTTGGCGGATTTATCAACAATGCAAGGGCTTTTGCCACCCAGTTCCAGCGTTACCGGCACCAGTTTTTCTGCCGCCTGCATGGCTATCTTTCGGCCTACCGGAATACTGCCGGTAAAAAAAACATGGTCAAACCGGTAATCATTCATCAGTTTAGGTATCACTTCGGCGCCATCGCCGGTTACCACGCTTATAAACTTTGGATCAAAATTTTCGCTGATTAGTTTTTCAATTACAAGGCTGGTATTTGCCGTAAATTCTGATGGTTTAATGACAGCACAATTTCCCCCGGCAATAGCTCCTACCAAGGGAGCCATCACTAATTGAAAAGGATAATTCCATGGCGCAATGATGAGTGTTACCCCCAGCGGATCCCGGATTATTTTACTGGAAGAAGGCTGAATGACCAGCGGCGAACTAACCGAAACAGGTTTCATCCACGATTGCAGATGTTTTAGCGTATGCGTTATTTCGGCATACACAAAGCCAATCTCGGTGCTAAAGGCTTCTTCAGGCGATTTTCTCAAATCCCGGAACAGCGCATCCATTATTGCCTGCTCGTTTTCCTTGATGGCTTTGCGCAGGTTTGTCAACTGCTGCTTTCGAAAAGCGTATGATAAGGTAGCGCCACTGGTAAAGTATTGTTGCATTTGGTGTACCATGGTAGAACCGGGATTAACTGATTAAAGAGATTAAAGAGAAGAAAAATACATCCCCACAAATTAAATCAGAACCTGTGTAAATGCATTTTTTGCGTACTTATATATTGGCTGATGCGTACTTAGGCTAACTTTACTTTCAATACTTTATCTGCTTCCTGATACTTTTAAATTTAATAATCCCTGTTTTATATGTACGACGATGAACATTTTATGCGGCTGGCATTAAAAGAAGCCCAATATGCTTATGAGGAAGAAGAGATACCCATTGGGGCAATCATAGTGATGAATAATAAAATAATTGCACGGGGCAGAAACTCCGTTGAAAAATTAAATGATCCTACTGCCCATGCAGAAATTCTGGCCATAACATCGGCATGCGGGTATTTAGGCGCCAAATATTTGCCCGATGCCACTTTATATGTAACCATTGAACCCTGCCACATGTGCGCCGGCGCTTTGTACTGGAGCAAACTGAGCCGTGTGGTGTTTGGCGCAGGGGATGTAAAAAACGGCTTCCAGCATTTTTACGGCGACCGAAACCCTTTTCATCCCAAAACCGAGTTAACCTATGGAATATTAGCTGATGAGTGCGCCCAGTTAATGAAAGACTTTTTTAAAGCCAGGCGTTAAAAAGACGTAGAATTGATCTTTAAATTTAACTTGTCAGCCAGCTTATAGATACTTATAAAATATTTTAATTCCGCAATTATAGTTGGTTTGAACCTTTGATTTGCTTTGGGCGTTATATAGCAAACGTTTGAAAATGTCGCGGATCTATACGATACGAACTGTTGCCAACCTGCCTGTTTCGCTGGGTGAGGCGTGGGATTTTTTCAGTAGTCCCGCCAATTTGAAGGATATAACGCCGGCTCACCTTGGGTTTCAGATTAAAAGCAAACACCATGGCGAAAAAATGTATCCCGGTCAAATTATTGAATACACTGTTAAACCGTTTTTAGGTATTCCGTTGTATTGGATGACCGAGATTACCCATGTGGAAGACAAACAATTTTTTGTGGATGAACAGCGTTATGGCCCCTATAGCATGTGGCATCACCAGCATCATTTTAAAGCGATTGAAGGAGGCGTGGAAATGATAGACCTGGTCCATTATAAATTACCCGGTTGGTTTTTAGGAGATATAGCCAACACACTTTTTGTAAAAGCACAATTAAAAGAAATATTCGATTTCAGAACGGTAAAAGTGGAACAGCTATTTGGGAAATGGGCGCCGAAAATATCGAACCCAAATAAAGCGAATCCAGTTTTGAATTGAATTTAGCCGGCAATATATTGCTTTCCGCCTGATTTAAAACCCAAAAGAAACATATTCCTGGTCCTTAAAAAAACAAAGCCTGGTAAATGAAGAATTTCAAAATCATTCTTCTTTACCAGGCAATTTTATTGAAGAGAAACCGGCGGTTAGCCCGGTATCCTCGAAATGTATTTCTCTATTTCTTTAATTTGATCCACCACTTGTTTAGTAGTAGGTTTTAAGGCTTTTGCTTTTCTGAAAAAGTCTTTTGCCGCCCTGAATTCCCGCTTATTCATGTAGATCTGGCACATACTTAAAAACGCAACTGCCTGGCTTTCTTTATCGCTTATTCCTGCTCTTATAGCCTGTCTTACATAGCTTTCGCCGGTTTTCAGATCGCCTTTTTGCATCGCCATCATACCCAATTGCAGTTTATTGGCACCTTCGGCCTCTGGCATGGGCGAACCCAGTTCAAGGCTTTTTTTCATATGCTTTTCAGCCGAATCAAAGTCCTGATCCATCATGGCCAGGTTACCTTTTAAGGTATAATAAGTTGAGCGGATAGGTTTGTACAAAAGGTTTGGATACCAAATGGTGCCTATTATCCTTTTCACTTCTTCCATATTGCCTTGTTCCATCGGCTCTTGTATCAACCGTAACGGGCCAATCATAAAATGGCTGACGATGCCTATTATAAACAGGAGGTACAAAATTAACGCGGCCCAAAAGCCCGCGCTAATGTTTACCCATATTGCCAGGGCAAGCGCCACGAAACTTAAATAAAAACGATATTTTATCAGCAGGTTGTAAAACTTCATACAAATCTAAAATTGGGCTGCAAAGATAGGCTTCAAAAGGAAACAGCCTATGCCTGATTTGATGGTCTACTTAGTATTTATCGTTGTTGATCTCCACCCAGTAATTCTCCGGATCCTGAAAATAGATTTGTTTTACGCCATCGACCCTGGTGGTGACAGAATTTTTTGTTCCGTTCCAGGCCTCATAGGGCACTTTAAATTTTTCGAGCACTTTAATGAAATCTTCTATCGATTCTACGCTAAAACACAAATGCGAATTTTTATCGTGGGGTACAACTTCGGCAGCACCTTGTATAAGATGCAAATGGCTGTGTTCAGCAACGGCAAACCAGGTATGCCGCCCGTCGTGAAAAGGCTCGGGAATGGTATCGAGGCCAACAATTTTTTGGTAAAAAGTGGTCATGATCGGCAGGCTTTTTACATATACCGCAATATGATTTAAACGGGGCGCTTTTTGAGCATTGGAAGATTCAGAAACTGCAAAAAGACAGCAAAATGTAATGAACACAGGCAGCAAACTCTTTTTCATACAATTATTTAGGTGGTAAATTAGCCATAAATCAAATAACAGAAACCCTTATTTTTGCGCTTCGAAAAAAATTTCGAGGACCCTGCAGTCCAATTGGTCTTATAGTTCAAGGGATAGAATAGGAGTTTCCTAAACTCTAGATCCAGGTTCGAGTCCTGGTAAGACCACTATAATTTGGCGTTAATAACTTTCAGACAGGTTCCGGGGCTTTAAAGAATCCCTTTAAAATAAAGGATTTCGAACGACCAAAACAAAAAACTGCTAACCAGATAATCTCATTGTGAACCTTGATGGTAAATGTGCCGTCAACTAAAATTGCAGAAACCATTTATTTACCTTCCGAATACGAAGCATCCCCCGCGAATGCTTTGCGCTAGGATGCCAGTAAAGTTGGTTTGCTACTACCATTTCTGCACTCATAAACATTTATAATAAAACGCTTTTTTTTGAGGACACGATACTGCAAAACACCCCTGAAAATAACCAGCAGATCGTCGTTAACATATGCTACCGTTCTACAATTCATTATCCAAAATGAATTGAAATTTCTTTACCCAAAACTATTTTATATAAACAAATCAGTGTTGTTTAAAGTACTTTTAATAAATGAAGTACAGAGATATTTTGCTAGTGGATGATGATGATGATGACCATGAGATTTTTGCTGCTGCGGCTAAACAAATAAATGACGAATCAATTGTAGCATCATTAATAACGCGGCCGAGGCCCTTCAAAAACTGGTGTTAAATGAAATTACACCCCAGGCAATTTTTCTCGATTTAAATATGCCTGGCATGAACGGCAGGCAGTTTTTGGAAGAAATTAAGAA
>JBBRCW010000341.1:0-7237 GCA_038204535.1 Chitinophagales bacterium
AATATAGCCCGGACAATAAAAGTATTATGGTGCTTTCTTGCTTACAAATAATTGCAGTCCACCAATTATTAAAATGTAAAAAAAACACCCATAAACAAAAAGGTTTGGAAAAGAAGAAGCCATCGTTATTATGTTATTGGGCTGCATGGTCACCATCTGTACAAATGGCTCATCGCTTCTTTCCTGTTCCATAATTTCACCGGAGGCCTTCACCATTCCGGAATAGCCATTGTTACTATTTATCGCCAGGTCTTTCCTGCTTTCTACAGCCCTTAGCCGTGCATAATAAAAGTGAAGCCGAACAATATATGTATCGTTAAACCAGCCATCATTACTCATATTAAACAGGAACTGCGCACCCTTATGTACCATTTTTGAAGCAGCAGCAGGTATGGCTGCTTCGTTGCAAATAAGTATTCCGGCCTTGCCAAAAGTAGTAGTCAATGGTGCTGAATGTTCTTTGTTATTACGGGCAGTAAAACCTTTACTGGAGAAGAATGGCATGAGCCAACCATTCAACGGCTTTTCTATCAGGGTTAACAGGTATTGTTTATCGTACCTGCTGCTTATAGTACCATCGGGCAGTATGCAATAGGCAGAGTTAAAAACTTCATTTTGTTTATAAGCAGTGTTAATACCCAAAATATGTACTGCCTGTGCCGGCCTTGTAATGTTGAGTACCTCTTTAACAAGGTCATCATCTTTACTGTATGTCCAAGGAATAGCAGATTCTGACCACAGGATCATGTCGGGCTTCTTAGCTGTGGCCGACCTGTTTAAATCGAGTAACCGTTGCACCAATACATTACCTGTATTGTCGTCCCACTTAATATCAGGTGCAATATTTTCAGCAAGAACAGCCACTTTAAATGGCTTACCATTTAACGGAATTTTATTGAATGAACTAAATATAAGGTAACCTGACATTTGGTATAACAACACGATTCCAATTGGGATAAACAGCTTTTTATATTTCTTTTGAATAAAGAGATAAGCAACGAGGTAATTGATCAGCACCACAAAAAACGTAAGCAAATGAATACCGAAAAAAGCAGCCGGCTGAATTGAAAAATCATTGGCTGCCAACCCATTTCCAGCATGTATATCAAACCACGGAAATCCTTTAGATACTATTGAAAGTAATGCCTCACCCACACAAAAAATGGATGCAATTAATATAGGGTTGACTATAATGTTAAGAAGGCTGTCTTCGGTTTTCTTAAGTTTTACAAAGCAAAAAAGCATGCCTGCATAAAAGAGGGCAATAAAGGAAGAGGAGATCAAAAACACACCAATCCCATAAAATATACTAGACCCTGTAAACCGTTCGGCACCGGGTATCATCCAAAAAAAAGCGGCCGATGAAAACACAAGGCCAAACACAATGCCTTTTTTAAAAGTTTGTTTAGCACTTGTATTACAAATGGAAATAAACAAGGGTATAAAACAAATCCAGCTTACATAAAAGTTAATCTGACATATAGCAATAAAGGAAAGTATTCCAGAAATAGTCGGTCCTAACCAAATACTTTTTATCATCTTTTGCATTTAACTCCCTCGTATGTTACTATGATAAAAAGAAAGGAAAGCCGTGGTCTAAAACCTGGCTTTCCTTTCTATAATCAGCATTTTTATTGCACCACCACTTTAACACTTTCTGAAAGATCGTCGCCTTTCAATTTCAGAATGTAAATACCAGGTGTAGGTTGTTGAAGATTCAGTTTGTTAAGTGTATTAGCCTGTACATCTTTAAATGTTTGCTGGTAAATAATTTTACCATTAGCATCGCTTAATATTGCCACAACATTTTTTGCACCAGCCTTTTCAAGCTTAAAATTTATACCACCACGAGCCGGGTTAGGCGAAACGCTAACTACGGTTTTTGTAGTTCCAAACCTTAACGACTTCACTTCAGAAAAAGATGATTTTCCATTTATGTCGAACTGTTGAATCCTGTAATAATTATTACCCTTTAATGGATTGTTATCATATGCACTGTAATGGGTAGTTGATGAAATTGTTCCTTTTCCTTTTACAGTATTAATTTTTTCCCATGTACGTCCGTTTGTGCTTCTTTCAACATCGAATCGATCGTTGTTTTGTTCAGATTCAGTGGACCATTGTAATTTAACTTTACCGCCTTCGCCTGTTGCAGAAAACCCAGAAAATTTAATAGGGAGCGTTGATCCTGTTGTTAACGATGCAAACGTGCCACCGGGAGGTAGATTGCCTGCTGTTGCACCCCAATGCCTGAAATAATAAGTTACGCCGGGCAAGGTGTTGTTTGTTCCTATTATTGCCCATTCAATTTCGGTACGATTAGATGGGGGTATAAAAACTCCTACAGCAACACTGTCGGTAACCATCATTTTACCTGGAAAATACGCATAGGCATTACCGGTGATTTGCGAAGTAGTGGCCTGGTTTTGCGTAACTGTGTTAATCGTTGAAGCCAGTATAAAAGCTTTGCCATTATACTTACCAATGTTTACCCAGGAATTGGCAACCGCAGGAGTTGTTGAATACTGCAATGAGTCTTCCGTTTGGGTAGCGTTGTTGTTGGTGTTATAAATTTCGTACCTAAGTCTTATCACTTCGTGAATAGAGTTATACGCAATGGCTGTATTTTGATTTGCCCTCCAGGTTGCAGTTGTTTCTGAACCATCATTGTTGCGCCAGCGCCAGCTACTCTGGGTTAAAAAAGCGAAAGAACTGGTGTAAGCTCCCAGTAAAGCCAGTAAAATGAAAATCTTTTTCATAATGTAAAAGTTTTGTCGTTAAAAATGGTTTTTTGAGTGATTAATAAAAGAGCGTTTCATCCCCCCGTCTGTACAGCTACGGGCGGTCGTATAGTAGGTTACGAAAAATAGTTTGTATACGCAGATTTTCTTGTTGCCGTACAAGAGTGCGACGCAAGTAAAGATGATAGGAGATACAAATGTTTGGTCCAAAAAATCAGCCATAATTAATTGTATTTTACTGTTATAAATCGTGGCCGTAAATGGTATGGATGCTTCACAATATCTGCCAGAAAATTAAATGAATTTACATTATAGCTGATCAATAATTCGCCGGGTTTTGACAAGTGTGGGTGCGCCTTGGCATTATAGGTGTAAAAATCTAAACCTTCATAAATTTCAGGGGTATGCCATACCTTTTTTAAAGGCTGAAATGGCCCCCATGGTGTTTTACCCACCTGTATAACTACATCGGGTGTATTACTTGCATACTGGTAAGCGGCAATTACACGACCATCTTCCATCAGGCTTACACTCATTTCGTTAGAGACCTTCTCGGTTAGGGCGGCGGCACTGTTTATGTCAGCATTCCACACAGTGCCATCCCAAAATCTCCATTCACTAAATTTTTCAAATGAGGCCGCTAACACCCTTGACACCAATAATTCTTTTTTATCGCCTCTAACGCCGTACACATAAACGTATCCGTCAGGATTTGGGGCACCAGCTTGTTTTGTATTGGCCATTACACTTATCCCAAAAACCACCTTTCCTTTGCCCTTGCTGTCTTTAAGAAAAAACGGCGTATCAAACTGTCGTTGGTTAGCATAGGGCGGTTTACTGTTTTTAGGAATAGCGATCAGCGACAAGCCAACGTCATCAAAAGGATAAATGCCGCCGGGAACATTCATAATTCTATAAGCAAAAATGTAAATGGTACTGTCTGTTGCATGATTAAAAAAACCATCGCCCAACCAGTAATAATCGCCGGGCTGCGTTAACGGCGTATGCGGTTCAAACATGGATAGCGGTTGCCCTGCACTGTCTCTTCTGTAATGGTATTCAATGTTGTTTGGAGCAGGTTTGTCACCCTTCATGTAGGCTACAGAATTGTGCATCATTTGCCAGCCAGCCTGTAAAGTATCAGCTTTAATGTTGCCTACAATACAATCGCTGAACCAAAAAAAGGTATTGGTCTCATTGGCCTTGCCCGGCGCTTCCACACCATTCATTGGCACGCAATATATTCCATCAGCACCTATCCAGCCCGTGTCGTGCTTCAGCATCTCTGCCCATGCAGGGGCAGCTGTTGTATTTAGGATGTTGCCCGTATCCTGGTAATAATGCTTGTTAGCTGCTGCAGTGCCTCCCGAATTAGAATTATTACAGCCATAACCTACCAGTAAAACCGGCAGGTAAATGGCAATGGTAACAAGTGATCTTACTTTCATGTAAAGTGTTTGGTTATACCTGGTTTCTTTTATTGTCCTAACTGTTTTACTACTATTAAACATTGTTTCAGCCTGTCCCGTCATTTATGCGGGATCGCACTCTTGTACCTGGTGTCCTTTATTTAGCAACACACCATTTGTAACCACCTGTTTATAAAAGTTTAACTCTTATAAACCGCGGCCTGTACAAGTTTGGATACTTATAGATGTCTTTAAAAAAGTCGAATGAATTGACGTTATAACTAATCAACAGCTCATTTGGCTGCGATAAGTTTGAATGTGCTTTGGCATTGTACACCAAAAAGTTTTTTGCAATCTTAGTTTCCTGGCATTCGTATATTTTAATGATAGGTCCAAATGGACCTTCAGGATGATTGCTTAAACGCAGACCAACGGTATTGCCTATTCCATCTGTTTGAAAAACCATGACATACCTTCCATCTTTTAAAGGTGTTACACTCAGTTCGTTCGATACCCGGTCGGTGATGTTGGCTGTTGTATTTATGTCAGCATTCCATGTTTTACCATCCCAGAAACGCCATTCGGTAAACGCTTCAAATTGTTCGGGCTTTACCCTGGCCACCATTACATTTTTTGCTTTACCCCTTACGCCATACACATACACATAGCCATCCGAACGGGGGGCATAGGCTTCTTTTGTATTAACAAAAATGCCTGCACCAAACGAGCCATAACCATCAGAATTACTCTTTATAAAAAACGGCGTATCTATTTGCTGCTGGTCCTTAAATGGCGGCTTGCTTCCCTTTGGAATTTTGATTAAAGTGTTACCTACTTCAGCAAAACCAAACGAAGCGGTGCTTGTATCTCTTACCCTATAACCAAAAATATAAGTAGCATCAGCCATTGAGCGATTTACAAAGCCATCTCCCAACCAATAGTAATCCCCCGGTTGCGCGTTTGGTGTAGTGGGAATAAACATTGACTCAGGTTTGCCATTGGCTTTTTTATCATAATAAAATTCAATATTTTCCTTTTTAGCTTCTCCGCCTTTAATAATTGCTACCGAATTGTGAACCATAGTGAACCCCGGCTGAAGACTATCGTTTACAATATCTCCTATAACAGTGTCGCTAAATAAAATCAGTGTTTCCTGGTTTTTAGCGGCACCGGCAGTATCAACACCATCAAAAGGAATTGCGAAAATTCCATCACCCCCAAACCAGCCTGATTTTCTTAAAAATAAATTGGTCCAGTCAGCTGCTTCTTCCACCGAAAACTTTAATGTAGAAAGGTTAGTATTAACAGGCACCGGTTCTTTATCCTGCATAGATTCATGAGAGGTACAAGACATAAAAGCCGTTAAACAAACGCCGATAATGTACCCTATTTTAATTAAACCATTTTTCATCGTACAATTTTTATGAACAGTAAACCCCTCATGTTTTTTATTACTAAATTGCTTTAACCAGGGTCGCATTCGCTTTACAGGTAGGTTACAATAATTATTTATGCAGCCTCATAGGTATACAAAAACATTTCTTTATTACTTAAACCAAAAACAGAAAGATCAAGTGCTATTTCCAACACCATTTTATCTTTTGTAAGCGACTTAACGGTATACTTTTCTACGGTAATTCTGCTGGGATCAAAAACGCTGTGATAGATCTGGGTGAACGTTTTTTCATCTTTGCTTAGGTACCATTGGTCAAAAATATTAAAGCCATCAAACGTGCATCCAACGGCGCCATAGTTTACTACAATTGAACTGTCTCTTCTAAAATTGGTGCGATTATCCTTTTCACATTCCTGCAACGACTCTTCTACCGGATTGCGGGTTGTCCAAAGCTTTGAAACAAGTTTCCAGGTACGTGAATAGATCATTTGCTCAGCCGATGCCTCCGTATCTACTGTAAGGTCTTTTTCTGCTATGTTGCCCTTGCCATCTTCAAAATGGAAATTGATGCCTACCAGTTTATCAACCTCTTCGGGCTGGTAAGTATAGGTGAAAATATAACGGTAGTTATTATCACCCAGATTTTCGGGTGTAACGGTTGTAACACCAAAGGCTGAAACAAGATTGATTGTTTTGGATGTTTCCAGTTTTTTAACACCATAGGGTGCATGTATGGTTAAGGTTGCCTGTGCCTGTGCGCCGGTTTTACCTGATACTCTATCGGGAGTTAAACGCATGGTAGGGAGGTTTGCATCTATTGTTTCTTTTTTACAAGCCGGAAGCATGCATATGCTTAACGCACACAAGCTGAAGAATATGGCAAATCGTTTCATGAAATTAAATTTTAAATATTTTGATTTTAAATGCTCTCCACCCCTGTGAGGACCGGCGCTTTTGATGTATCAATTGAATTTTCCGGAAGCCAGTATCTTTCTATCTCTTCCAATGTTTTGCCTTTTGTTTCAGGAATAAATTTGTAAACGAAAAAGAAAGCAAACACCGCCATTACCATGAAGATCCAGAAAGTAAAGGCACTGCCTATCGATGCCAGCAACATAGGAAATGATTGTGAAACTGCATACACGGCTACCCATAAAAAAAAGATGCAGATGGACATTGCTTTGCCCCGGTTGCGATTCGAAAATATTTCGGAGATCACCACAAATGCTAACGGGCCAAGAGAGATCGCAAAAAAAGCGATATAAGCAAGTATGGCAACCAATACCAAATAGCCTTTGGCAAGGTCAAAGTAAAAGGCTCCACCCACTACCAACAGGCAGGCAGCCATTCCGGCGCAACCAATCAGCAACAAAGTTCTACGGCCCCAGCGGTCAACATATTTTATAGCCACCAAAGTAAATAATACGTTTATAGCCCCAACCAACACCGTTTGCATTAAGGCTGAACCTGAACCATCGCCGGTTGATTTAAATATTTCAGGAGCATAATACATGATGGCGTTTATGCCGGTGACCTGTGAAAATATACCCAGGACAATCCCGATAAACAGGGCTTTTCTTACGCCGGGTTTTAGTATGTCTGCAAACGAACTTTTTTCTATGTTCAACGCTTCTTTTATTTCAGCCAACTGCTCTGTTGCTTTGGCATCGCCATTGATTTTTGAGAGAATT
>JBBRCW010000342.1:0-7215 GCA_038204535.1 Chitinophagales bacterium
GATGAATAAAGTCATTGTGAATTAAGAGGCATGTAGTTTTAAGCCTAAAGGGCTGCAATATCCATAGCCGTGGGTACAGCCCACGGAATCAAAGGGCCGAAACTTACAAGCCCTGCAAGGGCGTAATAAAAGCGGAAATTATGGTGGAAGGCATTGGCAAAGGCAGAAGGCAGGAGGGAGAAGTAAGAAGGTTGATGGCAAAAGTGTAAGGCGCAAGGTGGAGGGTGACAGGTGGAAGGCGTTGTTAAATGGTTTCCTTTTCCGATATCAAAAGTGCTATGCTATTGCAAGGTTGCAAGGAAGATGACTGTTAAAGCAAATTCATCAATGTCATTAACTTAGGGTATTCGTCATCCTGAACTTGTTTCTGGATCTCCTAAAAAGTATAAGGTGAGGCTAAAATAAATTTACAAGGACGCTTTTTAAAGTGTTTGAAATTTAAAGTCCAATTAGATGTTCGTTTTAAGGATTCCTCCTTCGTCGGACAATAGCAGGAGACCCCGGGCAATTTTCAATGGCGCGTCTGTAAGTGTTTGAAATCAAGCTTTGATTAGATGTTTTTGTGAAGGATTCCTCCTTCGTCGGAATGACAACAGCAGGGGATTCCTTTTCCATCAAAATGTGGGTCGGACAACAGCATTTCAATATAAATACCCGGTTTTCAAACATGCGTCATTTCCATTTTTTTCCTGGCCCGCCCTGGTCGTTAATTCAGCATGACGGCTCGGTTTAAATGAATCCCTCTGCTTAAGTTAATGACATTGGCAAGTTCATAATTTGTTTAACACCCTAAAATTCAATAATAAATCCTATTGTAGGTGTTACCTGCGGGTCATCGTTTTGCAACAGAACCGGTATCGCGTTGCTGCCATCGGGTTTAATGGTCCGGTTGTCTGTAATTACGATCGCCGTATTATCTGCATTCCGTTTAAAGGTGTACGAGGTCACTGCCGGACTACGGGCAACATACCAGTTGGTCACATCCAAAAATAAGTCGATGGTGGTTTTCCTGAAATTCCACTTTTTATCTATGCGTACGTCACTGGAGTTGAAGCCGCCCAGGCGTTGCGAATTCAACCTTGCGTAATCGAAAATCCCCTCCCCTTTCGACAAATAATTTGCCCTGGATGCCTCCAGGTCGTAAGGCGTATATGGCGCGCCGCCCTGGTACCTGAACTTTAAACCCAGCTCCCAGTTTCGTTTAAATTTATAACCCCAGGTTACACTCA
The DNA here is from genome assembly GCA_038204535.1 of Chitinophagales bacterium. Lineage (GTDB taxonomy): Bacteria > Bacteroidota > Bacteroidia > Chitinophagales > Chitinophagaceae > Segetibacter. The sequence goes on from JBBRCW010000342.1 coordinate 1,230, forward strand.
ATAAATGCTGGTTGTCCCAACTGCTGGGTACAAGTATCTTGTTGGTTCCGCTATACTTGCTGCGATAGAACGTGTACGAAAAAATACCAAAAAACCGGTCGGTCAATTTCTTTTGAGCAAACAATTCCAATCCATAAGCGCGGCCTTTTCCATTGGTGGTCACCGCCTCGTTGCCCAGCACATTAAAATCGCCTCCCAGGTTAGCCAGCGAAATGCCATCTCTTACTGAAACCGGAACGTTGCGGTAAGCCTTATAAAAACCTTCCAGTGTAAATCTCAAGCCGTCGTTTGGTAAATATTCTACGCCAGTTACATAATGATCGCTCTGCTGGTAATTGCTGTTCTTATTAACCAATACACCACCCTGGGCAAACCCCAAAATGGTATAAGGAGGAATTTTGAAATAACGCCCTGCCGATGCGTTTAGTGTTATTTGATTGGCAAGCGCATAACTGAAAGACACACGGGGCGACAATGTTTTCAACCCATTGGAACCTGAAGTGGTAAAGCTGTTCATATCGGTTCGAAATCCTCCACTTATGCCCAGCCGGTTATCGAAAAACCGCTTACCCAGTTGAACAAATGCACCATATCGCCAAAAATTTTTGAGCGGGCTTACAAAATTATTGATCACCGCAGGCTGAATGATTCCACCGCTGCTATCTCTTAATTCCTTTCGAATAACATTAAAGGTTGTATTGGTATATTCTGCCAGTTGCGCAACCGCTCCATAAGAAATTTTCCAGCCATCAATCGTTCGGTTAACATCTAATCGTAATTTATTCTCCGTTTCAGCAGACTGGTACGACAACGTTTGCTGAGAAGCCAACTTGAGCACATTGTCTTCGTAACGGGTAATATTATTATTAAAAGTGTTGCGGCTAATCGCCACATTTATAAAACCATTTTCAATTAATCGTTTTAAGGTAATACCCCCCGTATAGTTCCATTGGTTAATGAGCGGGTTGCTGTTGAGGATATATAATTTTTCGGGCGTGGCGCTTTTTATAGGGGCAAAACTAAACTCGTCAATGGCACCCAGCCCAATAAACGACAGCGTAGTTTTGTTATCGATCTTGTGCGTGATTTTTGTTTGAAAATCCCAATAGTTTGGCCTTATGGGCAGATCGAGCGCCGAAAACAGAAGCTCCAGATAGCTTCGCCTGGCCGAAGCCAAAAAAGTAGTTTTTTTACTTTTTGATAACGGGCCTTCCAGTGTGGCCGCTACTTCGGTGGCGCTTAACCTGACATTGCCCTGCACCTGGTTAGGATTACCAGTGCGTTGTTTAAACTGAAAAACCGAACTAAGGGCATTATCGTACCGGGCATCAAAAGCAGAAGAACTTAGTTTTACATCTTCAATAAACGACACATTTAAAAGGCCCTGAGGCCCGCCAGAACTGCCCTGCGTTTGAAAATGATTTAATACCGGTATCTCAATGCCATCTAAATAATAAACGTTCTCATTGGGGCCTCCGCCGCGAATAATAATATCGTTTCTAAAACCACCGCCTTGCTGGCCTCCGCCAACGCCAGGCAATGCCTGTATTACCTTACTTATATCAAAATTTCCGCCGGGGTTACTTTTAATTTCTTCCGATGTAAGCTTTTGGGTACTCAGCGGCGTTTCAAGCGTAGCCGATCTTACAGATTGCTTATTGGCTTGCACTACAACTGCCTGCAGCGTATTTAATTCCGGCTCAAGCTCAATGCTATAGGTTTTTTCGTTGCCCGAGTTTACAATAGCATTATAGATCGTTTGACTTTTATACCCAACTAACGAAATTAAAATGTTGTAAGATCGTGGCACCAGTCCGGCAATCCTGAAACCACCTGCTGAATCTGTAACAGCACCGGTTGAGGTTCCCTCTATTAAAACATTGGCATTAAACAAAGGTCTTTGTGTAGATTTATCTAACACGGTGCCTGAAATTCGGCCATTTGGTTGGGCCAGGCCCTGGGTTGCAGGTACAACCAAAGTCAAAAAAAGGAAAAACCATAACACCCTGATAAAACTCATTTTCTTTTGTTTTTAATAAAACGGTTTTAAATAAAATAAGTTCAACAAATAAAAAAAACAACTTGCGGGGTCATCCTTTTATACATTAACTATTTTAAAAAGGCACTGCATTGCGTAATTTTACTACAGATCTTACTTTAAGGCTTTTGATGACAATCGCACCATTTTTTACGAAATATTTACATATAAAAAAAACCAAACGGGCAAACTGCAGGTACCTGTTAAGTAATAGATCATCATAATGAAAATTATTAAAAAACATCCTTTGGCCATCCGATGGTTTCACTGGCTAAATTTTCCCATACTGGCCCTAATGATATGGAGCGGCCTGCTGATCTATTGGGCAAATGGTATTTATAAAATAAGCATGGGCAGCACGGTGCTCATCAAATTTTTTCCAAAAGAATTTTATAAAGCGCTCAATGTTCCCTATAGGCTGGCGGAAGGTATGAGCTGGCATTTCGCTATGATGTGGCTTTTCGCTATTAACGGACTGCTCTATGTATTGTTCGTTACTTTTTCAGGACAATGGAGACATCTAATGCCAGGCAAAAAAGCATTTAAAGAAGCATGGCAGGTGCTGCTGCACGACCTGCATATCCGCAAATATCATCCCCCGCAAATAAAATACAACGGGGCACAAAAAGTGGCTTATACCATGGTCATATTGATGGGTATAGGTTCTTTGTTAACCGGCATGGCTATTTACAAACCGGTACAGTTTGGTTTTATCCGCTGGCTGTGCGGCGGCTACGAAACTGCACGTGCGATACATTTTATCTTAACCATTGCCTTTGTGTTATTTTTTCTGGTTCACATTGCCCAGGTTATAAAAGCCGGATGGAACAATTTTCAATCAATGATCACCGGTATCGAAGAAAAAAAATCTATAAAAAAAATTACCGCTGATGAAAACGACTGAACCCATCTTACCCGAACAAAATATCAGCAGTAAAACGTTCAGGCTGCGAATAATTTTATCACTGGTTATTTTCCTGGTATTGGGATTTGGCGCGTGGCTGGGATACCGATGGGTTAATAACCAGCCTAAAATTGATGGGGCTCGCAGCCCGCTTCGAAACGCTTTAACTTTTAATGAAAATGTTTTTAGTAAGGTTTTTGATACCGGAAAATTGGTAAAAGAATACCCGCTAAATGCAGCTGCAAAAAGAGTAAGGGTTAACGGAATGGATGGTTTACGCGACAGTGTGAATGCTGATACCTGGAAGTTAAAGGTAGTGCGATCGGCTGGCGACACCCTGCAGCTTTCCATTGATGACATAAAGAAATTGCCTAAGAAAGATATTGTCTTCAATTTTAAATGTATAGAAGGATGGAGCCAGGTGACGCATTGGGCCGGGGTACCCTTAAAAACTTTCATGAACCACTATAATCTGAAAGACCAGGAACAGCTAAAATATATCGGCCTGCAAACGCCCGATAGAAAATACTACGTGGGTATTGATATGCCCAGCGCCCTGCATCCGCAAACCTTGCTTTGTTACGAAATGAACGGCCAGCCCCTGCCGGTAAACCAGGGCTTTCCCCTCAGACTCATCATACCGGTAAAATATGGCATCAAACATTTAAAGCGAATTGGAACCATGACCTTCAGTAATAACAAGCCCCCCGATTTTTGGGCGGAAAGAGGTTATGACTATTATGCGGGTCACTAGCTTTGAGAGGAGATCACTGACAGGTTTATTACTCTTTCAGCAGGTCCTGCTCTAAAGAGGGAGCTTCCACGCTTTTGACTTTCTTTTTACCACCAGCCTTTTTTACCATCACCAGCTTTTCTTCTCCCAGCAAAATACCCCAGGGTTTTAAACTCTCTACCCGGTCGAAAACAATTTTGCCAATAGCAATGATTGGTATCGATAAAAACATACCCGATATTCCCCACATCATTTCGCCAATAATAACCCCGAGCAAAGTGATGAGGGCATTGATCTTAACTTTTGATCCTACAACCGCCGGCAGAAGAATGTTACTGTCTAACAAATGAACGACGATGATGGTAACCATTACCAATAAAACCGTTGTGGTTGATGCGGCTGATCCAATAGTAATTAGTGTGGAAAGCACTAATGCGGTAAATATACCTATGTAGGGCACTATGTTAAAAATGCCTGTTAAAAAGCCCAGGAAGATGGCGTACCTGATGCCAATGATAGAAAAAGCAATGCAGCATACAAGTGTTACAATGGCCATTTGCAGTAACAGACCTACAATATATTTTTGGATGATATATTGAACCTCCTCCAATATCTCCCTTACGGTAAACTCGTTTTCCTTATTAAATACCGCTACCAAAAATCTTACCAGTAACCTTCGGTAAAACAAGAGCAGAAAAGTATAAATAATTGTAAAAACGACAAATAATAATACTGATGACAAACTTAAAACCGTTGTTCCTAAAATACTTGTGCCGGATGACAACAAACTGTCTGTTGCGGTATTTACATATTCAAGCTGTTGTTTAATACCCACATGAAACCGGGTGGTAATCCACCTCTGAAAACCAGCGATCATTTCACGGAACTCTTGCTGAAACTGCGGCCAGTCGGTAGTTAAATTTGCCAGTTGGGTACCCACAAAAATGCCTATAAGTGTAATTACGGCTATCAACAGAATAATGGCAATACTGGCAGCCAATGCCGTGACCATATTAAATCGATTCTCAAGATTTCGGGTAACAGGAAACAATAACATTGCAAACAAAAACGCATATAATAAAGGGGATAACAGGGATTTACCCAGCACAAACAGGTAACCCAAAATTACCAGAACGACCAAAATACTGGCAAGCTTTATATAAAACGGAGAACTATTATTAGTTTTTACCACGGTCATAAGTTAGAATTTCGCCGGTATCAATTTGTCGGCTGATGGTTACAAATTTCCTGAATTTAAAGCCATACCGTCTTAATTATTTTCTGGATAAAAAAAATTTTGCCCACAGCTATTCAAATGATACATTTGCAACCCGCATGGGGAATTAGCTCAGTTGGTAGAGCGCTTGCATGGCATGCAAGAGGTCAGCGGTTCGACCCCGCTATTCTCCACAGCTTTAAAAGCCGCCGAAAGGTGGCTTTTTTTATTTAACTACTTATGGCATGCAAGAGGTCAGCGGTTTCCCGAACAGCGCATTGGCGTCAACTTAATCTGTATTTTTTGAACGAGCAACAGGTTTTCATTCGGCTCCGGTTGTGTCACATACTTGCCCGTTTTATTTAAGTTTCGATAATATAATCACCACACCTACAAGATATTGGAATTAAAAATTGGTGTTGGCAATCAAAAGTCCCTTTCCTTCGATAAATGAGACTCATAAAAGGCTCTTTCAATTACATCATAATACCTTTAAAAAAAGTATCAGGCTTGATGCGGTTGAATTTTGTGGCTTCTGCTCGTTTGCCGGTTTCCCCACACAATCTGCTGCAAGTAGTCTTCTGCCACGAGGATATCAGTGCCTACGCTTTCTATCCAGAAATAAATACCCATTAGGGCACCCATACCCAAGATTTCACCTTTACTGAAAAAGAAATATGGGAACATCCATTTTGGCTAATAACAAACGAAATCGGGCATATATCATTACCCAATTATTGATTAATAACAGTGCGTTATTTGATTTGTTAAATGAATGAAATAAAACAGCAACTTTATTACTGTGTAGCTGGTGAATTATTGATCTAAGTATTTAAGAAAATCTGATTATTCGTAATCAAACATGAATTCTAAATTAAGCAATGCAGATCTGAATGTTCCAGGCTGGTCTCTGTATGTCGGCTGATATATTCCATCTACCAATGTAAGGCAGGTAGTTTCACAATTTTCAGGGTCAACAATGAAATATTCCTTTACACCTGCTTTCATATAAACGTCTGCCTTCATTTTTGTGTCCCTCTTGCGATCTGTTGACAATACTTCCACTACAACATCAGGAGCGCCATATATTTTACC
>JBBRCW010000343.1:0-7206 GCA_038204535.1 Chitinophagales bacterium
ACGATATTAAAAAAGTGCTGGCCTATTCTACAGTTAGCCAATTGGGATACATGTTTTTAGGTTTAGGCGTTGGTGCCTATACTGGTGCAGTATTTCATGTAATGACACATGCTTTCTTTAAAGCCCTGTTGTTCTTAGGTGCTGGCAGCGTGATACATGCAATACACAATGAGCAGGATATTACAAAAATGGGCGGACTAAAAAAATACATGCCCATAACGCACATCACATTTTTATTGGCTTGCCTGGCAATTTCGGGTATTCCGCCGTTTAGCGGTTTCTTTTCTAAAGACGAAATATTGGCAGCTGCTTACGCTCATAACCCGGTTTTTTGGGTGATAGGCGTATTAACTGCCGGTTTAACCGCATTTTATATGTTTCGGTTATATGCTATGACGTTCACAGGTACTTTTAGAGGAACACAAGAGCAGGAACATCATTTACATGAAAGCCCATCTGCCATAACTATACCACTGATTATTTTGGCTGTTTTGAGTGTAGTGGGAGGATTTATGGGTGTGCCCGCTGTTTTTGCCGAGAATGCCAACTGGCTTGAACACTTTCTTGAGCCGGTTATTATTAAGACCGGAGAACCTCATTTGCTTAGTCATGCAACCGAGTATATGCTGATGGCAATTTCTGTTACCATTGCATTGGTCGCGATAATATATGCATGGTCGCGTTTCAGCCGTAAGCCCGAATTAAATGAACCTGAAGGTGCCGGAAAACTGATGGCCAATAAATGGTATGTTGATGAGTTGTACGATGCGGTAATCGCAAACCCGCTGCAAAGGTTAGCAGGCTTTTTAAACAAGGTTATTGAGAAGGGAGTGATTGACGGCCTGGTAAATGGGGTAGGCAAGAGTATTCAATACGCTGGCAGGCAAATTCGATTGGTGCAAAGTGGCCAGGTAGGCAGTTATATTTTGATTATGGTATTAAGCATGGTTCTAATGATCCTGTTGATTTTCTATGGAAACAACCTCAATCCAATTATTAATTCCATCTTTAAATAGATAGCCGGTAAAAAAATATTATGATCCCTGTATTACTGATAGTAATTCCTTTATTAAGCGGTTTGATTACGTTTTTTCTAAAAGATGAAAGAACGGTGAAGGCATGGGCATTACTGAGCGCCATAGCTACATTGGCAATTAGTTTGTTTAGTTTAGGTATGCAGGCAAATAATGGCCAACTCTTTTTCGACACATCATGGTTGCCATTGCTCGGCAGCAGGTTTACCCTTTCGTTAGATGGTATGGGTAAGATGATCACCCTGTTAACTGCTGTTTCTTTCCCCATCATTTTTGCGGCTACCTACAACAATACTTATAAGAAAGCAGGATCGTTTTATGGCCTTATGCTTTTATCGCAGGCTGGTTTAATGGGTGTTTTTTGCGCTGCAGACCTGCTGTTGTTTTATTTCTTTTGGGAGCTGGCACTGATACCGGTTTACTTTTTATGTTCTGGCTGGGGCGGAGAGAAAAGGATTGCTGTTACTTTTAAATTCTTCATATATACATTTATAGGATCGTTATTGATGCTGGTGGGTATTTTATATGTTTACTATCAAACCCCCACACATTCTTTGGCTGCGTCGCAGGTGTATCATCTCACTTTCGGGCCAGGCAGAGAGAATTTTCTTTTTTGGTTGTTCTTTATTGCTTTTGCAATTAAGATGCCCATATTTCCTTTTCATACCTGGCAGCCCGATACATACGAGCAGGCGCCTACTGCTGTAACGATGGTGCTAAGTGCGGTTATGGTTAAAATGGGAATTTTTGCGGTAATCCGCTGGCTGTTGCCTATGTTTCCGCAGGCAGCAGAGCAAATGTCTCACATTGTAATTTTATTGGCGGTTACGGGCATGCTGTACGCGTCGCTCCTTGCCATCAGGCAAGACGATATGAAGCGGCTGATAGCTTACTCATCCATTGCACATATTGGTTTAATGGGAGCGGCCATGTTTACCGGAGACTCCGCTGCCATGCAGGGCGTAATGTTTCAAATGTTTGCGCATGGCGTAAATGTTTTGGGTTTGTGGATAGCAGCCGACGTAATTGAAAAGCAGACCGGCACACGAAAATTCAGCGAATTGGGCGGGTTGGCGGAAAGATCACCAAAACTGGCCATATTATTTGTGGTGATGGCACTTGCCAATATAGCGCTGCCATTGACCAATGCTTTTATAGGGGAGTTCTTAATGTTTAGCGGATTGTTTAAATATAGCGTTTGGATTGCTTTTGCTGCGCTGATCAGTATCATACTAGCCGCTGTTTATACCTTATGGATGGTTCAGAAAATATTTTATGGTCCGGAAAGAGAAGGCAATTTACCGGCTGTAGTTTTGGCGCCGGGTACCCGGCTGATGATGATTGTTTTGGTTTTGGTTATTTTGATTTTTGGAGTTTTTCCACAACCAATGCTCGACCTGACCAGCGATACGGTTTCTAAAATTATAGCTCAGATAAAATAAAGGTTACGCTCAAGGATTAAATATGAATACGATTATACTTTCGGCTCTTTTTGGTGTAATGATGATGCTAAGCGGCATTTTCATTAAGGGTAAAGGTGCCTTTAAAAATATAGGTGCAATTGCATTGATCATCCTCCTTGCCCTTAATGTTGCTGAGAGCTACGGTTTCGCGATTTTTGATTTAAACCTGCAGACCTTTTTACATTTTTCGAAGTTTGGATTGTTATTCAACAGTATTTGTATTGCCGCAACCTTGCTGCTGGTGTTGCTATCTGGTAAGGAAATTGAGCAGGTGGGCAATAACGTTCCCGAGTATTATACGCTTTTCTTTTTTGTTTTATGCGGTATCGGTATTGTTACTTCTTATACCAACCTATTTATGCTTTTTATAGGTATTGAAATAATTTCAATACCACTTTATATATTAACCGGCAGCGATAAAAAGAATTTAAAAGGGAATGAAGCCGCATTAAAGTATTTTTTGATGGGCGCTTTTTCCACCGGCATCATGTTGTTGGGCATTGCGTTCCTGTATGGCACCAATGGCACTTTCCTTGTGGCCAGGGCAAGCCGCGACATTCAGCCGCTCACCTATCTTGAAGCGCTGGGCCTGATCTTATTATTTATTTCGCTGTCTTTTAAAGTGAGCGCCGCCCCTTTTCATTTTTGGACCCCAGATGTTTACGACGGAGCGCCTACTGTATTTACCTCATTTATGGCTACCATTGTAAAGGTGGCAGGCTTTGCGGCTTTCATCCGGTTGTTCGAAAGCCGTTATGGAAATATGGGAGGGCAGACCGATCGTTTGGTAGGGCTGGTAATTGTACTGACACTTGCGTTTGGAAACCTGACGGCCGTGTTTCAGCAAAGTGTAAAACGAATGCTTGCATATTCAAGTATAGCGCAGGCGGGGTTTATGTTGTTTGCTGTTTATGCCTTAAACGATACTGCAAAAGAAGGCATCATTTTATATGCCGCTACTTATTGCCTGGCAACCATAGGAATCTTTGCAGTATTGGTAAAAATGGAGGATTATAGTTTAGATGGTTTCAACGGTTTTGCAAAATCGCAGCCTCTGCTTGCGGGGGTAATGGTAGTCTTCCTGTTGTCTCTTGCGGGAATTCCCTTAACCGGCGGTTTCCTGGCAAAATTCTACATGTTATCGGCTGCAGTTAAGACAGGAGATGTAGGGCCGCTGGTAATCCTGGCTGTTATTTTTGCTGCTGTCAGCGTTTATTATTATTTCAGGGTTATACAGGCAATGTATTTTAAAGTGGGTGAGGTTAGTTATCCGATCGTAACATCCGGTTTTAAAATATTGTTGTTATTGGTTGCGGCGTTAATCATTGTGCTGGGCGTTTTCCCGGGAATGTTATTAAATTTCCTGTATTTCTAAGCCTGGATAAATGGATGTCATTTTCTTCAATTTTCTGATTCATGTTTTGCCGAATGCTCACTCTTTGGTTTTTATGAGATTTTAAATGCATCAAAAAAATTATCAATTAATTTAAGGACCGTTTTTAAGTTAGCGTTCGTTTAATTGATCATATTTTGTCAATTTTTGAACGGGATAGATCTTTTCTGGTCTTTTTCGATAATATTGCCTCTTGTGTCTGTTAAAAGAATTGACCTTAAACCGGCGGATACAATTTTTTTTAAACCACAGAGGAAAAATCACCTTTAGAATTTTAAACCTATGGCAATTTTTGGACCTGTTGTAATTATTGAAGACGATATAGATGATAAGGAAATATTGGAGGAAATATTGCGGGAGTTGAATTTTATGAATAAAATAGTTTGGTTGAAAAACAGCCACGATGCATTTGACTATTTACACAATACGAGCGATGAGCCATTTGTAATTTTTAGCGATATTAATCTTCCGGGACTGAGCGGCATTCAATTAAAAAAGAAGATTGACGAGGATAAGGAAATGCGTAAAAAAAGTATTCCCTTTATTTTTTATTCTACGTCAGTAAGTCAGCAGACAGTTAAGGAGGCTTATACAGAAATGACAGTTCAGGGTTTTTTTCAAAAAGGTTCCAATTATGCTGAAATAAAAAAGCAGGTTGCCATTATATTACAATACTGGCAGACTTGCCGCCATCCCAATTACTAAGTGTTTAAAATTTCACTGGATTCAAATGCCGGGATTATTTTTTTAACCTGGGGGATATTTGCGGATGGTTCATCCTTCATTTTTAATTAGTTTTGCCGCTCAATGAAATTCAGCTATACCATCATATCTTCTCCTGTTACTCCACCTTGAGTGTTTGGTTGTTATCTCAGATAGCCGTTTTAGGGTTGTCATCTACGCGATTCTTTGCCATTCCATTAATTTCAAATTGTTTTCATGAAGCAATATTTGCAATTGTTTGATCTGTCACAAAAAGTTAATTACAAAACTGAAATTCTATCGGGCCTCACAGTTGCGCTGGCACTAATACCAGAAGCCATTGCCTTTGCCATGATAGCCGGCCTGTCGCCACTAACAGGTTTATATGCTGCCTTTGTAATGGGATTGATTACTTCCGTATTTGGTGGTCGTCCCGGAATGATCTCGGGGGCTACAGGTGCTGTGGCTGTTGTGCTGGTGGCATTAGCAAAATCGCATGGGGTAGAGTATATTTTCGCTACAGTTGTTTTGGCGGGAACGATACAGGTTGCTGCAGGCATGTTTCGATTAGGCAAATTCATTCGCCTTGTACCGCACCCCGTAATGTTTGGGTTCGTAAACGGACTGGCTATTATCATTTTTATGGCGCAGCTCGATCAGTTTAAAATTGCCGGTGCTAACGGTGTGTTGCATTGGATGCAGGGCGGCACTTTGTTGTTGATGCTTGGACTGGTCGCATTAACCATGCTTATTATTTGGGGCCTGCCAAAACTTACTAAGATTGTTCCGGCATCCCTTACCGCTATCTTGGTAGTTAGCACAATTGTAATAGGATTTCAGATAGATACAAAGACAGTGGGTGATATTGCATCCATAAAAGGTGGTTTTCCTCCATTTCATATTCCTGATTTGCCGTTTAGTTTAGAAACATTAGAGATCATTTTTCCCTATGCAATAGTAATGGCTGGCGTGGGCCTGATAGAAAGCCTGCTGACACTAAACCTGATTGATGAAATAACAGAAACCCGTGGGCGTGGAAATAAGGAAGCGGTTGCGCAAGGTGTTGCCAACATGCTATCGGGCGTTTTTTCGGGCATGGGCGGGTGCGCCATGATTGGCCAGAGTTTGATAAATATTTCGGCAGGCGCCCGGGCAAGATTGTCTGGTGTGGTAGCCGCCACAATGCTACTGGTGTTTGTAATGTTTGGTGCAAATCTTATTGAGAAAATGCCTATGGCTGCGCTTACCGGACTAATGTTCATGGTGGCCATCGGTACTTTTGAGTGGGCCAGTATAAAAATGATTGGTAAAATGCCGAAGCACGATATTGTTGTGGGTGTGCTGGTGGCTGCAATAACTGTATTGCTTCACAATCTTGCTTTAGCTGTATTGATCGGTGTGGTCATCTCAGCCCTTGTATTTGCCTGGGAAAGCGCTAAACGCATCAGGGCGCGAAAATATGTTGATGAGAACGGTATCAAGCACTACGAAATATTTGGGCCGCTGTTCTTTGGGTCTGTTTCTGCCTTTAACGAAAAGTTCGATATTCTGAACGATCCCAACGAAGTGATCATTGATTTTAAAGAAAGTAAGGTGGTGGATATGAGCGGTATTGAAGCGCTCAATAAACTTACTGAACGATACCTGAAATTAGACAAGAAACTGCATTTAAAACATTTGAGCGAAGACTGCCGGAAGTTACTGGCCAATGCCGAAAAAATAATTGACGTTAATATTATTGAAGACCCGTATTACAGGGTTGCAGTAGATGATTGATAGAGAAGTTTACAAGGGTTAAAAAGAAATTGCGCACGCCCTGGTAAAACCGTAATAAATTAATGCTGCCAATGATTGCCAAAACAGTTAATAAAATTCATTTTTAACCCTGCTGCGACTCTTCGTATGTTGGTCCATATAAACCCGGAACTTTGTTGCCGGTGCTGCGCAGGTAAACGATCAATTCGCCGCGATGATGGGACAAGTGGTTAAACAGAAACCCGCGTACTACCTGTATCCCCGGCATTTCAGGAAAAACCGGTTCATCGCTTCCCATCACCATTTTCCAGTTTTCAAACATGCTTTCATCAGTTGCGGATTCCAACACTTGATGCGCTTTTTTTAAATTTTCTTCAAACTTCGCTACAATGTTTTCGGCCTTGCTAATATCGCCTTTGTCGTATTTATAGGTAGCCATATCCATTATATTCAACTTTAAAGTTGGCTCATACCAGTTAAATATTTAGGCTGCGGTGGATGCATGGGTGATAAATGTGGCGGCTGCATAAGAAAACGGATTATTGGGTAGGTATTTGCAGGCAGGCATGTTACTGGACCGCAGCCTGTTTGGCGGAGGGGCACTATATTTTTTGAACCAGGCTGGGCTTTCCGTTACCATCGGCTTTATCCCGTCCGAACGCCAGCCCGAAAGATCATTCTGACGGGGCTGTCCGGCGGGGCTTATACATTCCCAAAAATTAATGACTATCCGCTATTTGGTGCAATCAATGTTGAATATTAGATAATGATTGAAAATGGCTGAATAAAATTACAGAACGTATAAATGCGGACGCAACGACCGACGGAAACGGCGGTAAAACTGGGCTCCAAAACTTCT
>JBBRCW010000344.1:0-7203 GCA_038204535.1 Chitinophagales bacterium
CTTGTAAAAGAAAATAACTGGGGGCAAATACAAGACGAATTGTTTGCCACAAATGCTAAAAGTATTGAACCGGCCCATGCAGCCAGTATGGGAATGCCGAGTGTTGAAGGCATGGACGCCATTAAAAAGAAAGGCCAGCAGTTTAACGAAATGGTTGAAGAAATGCATGGCGGATCTTGCACCGACGCAGTTGTGGCGGGTAATTTTTTTACAGTAGCCATGGGTATGGATGTGACCATGAAAGGGCAGGGGCGAATTAAAATGGATGAAATTGTGGTGTACGAAGTGAAGGATGGTAAAATTGTAAGTGAACAGTTCTTTTATTAAATTTTTTTGCAACCGCTTATCAATTCATAAATAGAAGATAGGCGGTTGTTTATCCGGAAAGCGTCCGGTGGTTTTTATGCCATCTTACTACACGTTTGATTGAATGACTGAGTTCCCTCATACATATGATTTCCTCAGAAGTAAACTTCGTTGCGAATTGACTCCTTTTATTTTAATAGTAGCTTTTAAAATTTTTTACATCGGTTGAATCGCCTTTTTTTTAAAAAAATGACGATATAAAAACTTGCACTATCCCAGCCTTTAAAAAATACTGAATCATTTACTAATCAATCGTCTGTGCATTTCAATTTAAAAATGCATTGGCGCAATAGGTGCAAGCAGCAGGGAAAAATTACTTGTCTACATACCCTATAGATTTGGTAGGATAGTAAATGTCCCTTAATTTCACGCCCAAAATCAACCTTAGGGCATTAAAAATCGACTATGGCAGAAACATTTCAACCAGACATATCGGCGCTTAAAAAAGAAATAGCCGGGCTTTCAATTGTTGAAACCCTGCAGTTTTTTGCCAATCAATATCCTGGTGAGGTTACTTTTTCAAGCAGTTTTAGCTTTGAGGACCAGGTAATTGCGCACAATATTCTGGCGAATGAGCTGCCTGTTACCATATTTACTTTAGATACGGGCAGAATCTTCGCCGAAACGTATTCGGTGTGGAGCAGCACCAATCAGCGGTACAACACCAATATCGTTGGTTATTACCCAAACGCCAGAGCCATTCAGGAGTTTGTAACCGAAAAAGGACCTAATTCTTTTTATGAGTCTGTTGATAACCGCAAAGGATGTTGTTTTATACGAAAGGTGGAGCCGTTAAAAAGGGCGCTTGCCGGCAACAAAGTTTGGGTAACTGGTTTAAGAGCCGAACATTCGCCCGACCGCCACGACCTGGAAACCATTGAATGGGACGAAAGCAACGGCGTAATAAAATATCATCCTATTTTAAATTGGAGTACCACGGAAGTCAGAGAATTCATTAACCTGCATAATATACCCTATAACGTTTTACACGACCGGGGGTTTGTTAGTATTGGCTGTCAGCCCTGTACAAGGGCCGTTAAGCCAGGCGAAGACTTCAGGGCCGGTCGCTGGTGGTGGGAAGATAGCAGCAAAAAAGAGTGCGGACTGCATGTTCATCAGCCACAAAACGAAACATTACAAAAAGCATAAAATTTATAACCGTCGCATGAGTAAGTACAATTTTGATTACCTGGATGAGCTTGAATCTGAATCCATTCATATATTTAGAGAGGTGGCAGGGCAGTTTGAAAGACCTGCGTTGTTGTTTTCGGGCGGTAAAGATTCTATTTGCCTGGTTCACCTGGCGTTAAAGGCTTTCAGGCCAGGTAAATTTCCTTTTCCGCTGGTGCATATAGATACCGGCCATAATTTTCAAGAGGCGCTTGACCATCGGGACCGGCTTGCTGCGGAAATTGGTGAAAAACTGATCGTTCGTAAAGTGGAGGATACTATTAAGTCAAAAGGCCTGACCGAACAAACAGGCAAGTTTGCCAGCCGCAATGCTTTACAAACCTATACACTGTTAGAAACTATCGACGAGTTTAAGTTCGACGCCTGTATTGGCGGTGCCCGTCGCGATGAGGAAAAGGCACGTGCAAAAGAGCGCATTTTTTCGGTAAGGGATGAGTTTGGGCAATGGAATCCTAAACTGCAGCGTCCCGAATTATGGAACACTTACAATGGAAAAATTCATAAGGGCGAAAATGTGCGGGCTTTCCCTATTAGTAACTGGACCGAATTGGATGTATGGAACTACATACGCCGCGAAAAGATCGATTTGCCTTCTATATATTTTGCACATGACCGTAAAGTATTAATTTATGAAAATCAATTAGTGGCCCTTTCCGAATTTATACGTTTAGATGAAGGCGATGAAGTGGTTACAAAAACAGTACGCTACCGCACCGTAGGTGACATGACCTGTACTGCAGCCGTTGAATCGACCGCAAGTACAATTGAAGACATTATAAAAGAAATAGTGGCTACCAAAACCAGCGAACGCGGCGAAACCCGTATAGACGACCGCGTGTCTGAAGCTGCTATGGAAGACAGAAAAAAAAACGGATACTTTTAAACTTCACTACCCTTGATGAGGGCAAAGGAAGAAGGATAAATTTCAAAAAAACTCAGTAAGCAATCTTCACTGATACAAAAAAATTTCCCTTTCAGGGGTTAGGCACTTATGGATTTACTAAGATTTATTACAGCGGGAAGTGTGGATGACGGCAAGAGCACGCTGATTGGTCGTTTGTTGTACGATAGCAAATCGATACTGATAGACCAGATGGAGGCGATTGAAAGGCAAAGCCGTAATAAGGAAGATGGCGAAATAGACCTTGCATTGCTGACCGACGGCCTGCGCGCCGAAAGGGAGCAGGGTATTACAATTGATGTGGCGTACAAATACTTCAGTACACCAAAGCGTAAGTTCATAATTGCCGATGCACCCGGCCACATTCAATATACACGCAACATGGTTACAGGGGCCAGCAATGCCGACCTCATAATTATTTTGATAGATGCACGAAGCGGAGTGGTGGAGCAAACCCGCCGCCACAGTATGATCGCATCACTGCTACAGATGCCGCATGTTATAGTAGCAATAAATAAGATGGACCTGGTTGCGTACTCGCAGGATGTATATAACAACATTGTGATTGAGTATGCTGAAGTTGCTAAATCTCTGGGCTTAAAAGACGTGACTTATATACCTATATGCGCCTTAAAGGGCGATAATATTGTTGACCGGTCCGGGGGCCTGGCGTGGTACGAAGGCGAATCGCTGCTGCACATTCTAGAAAACGTGGAAGTAATGGATGACATCAATTATGAAGATGCCCGTTTTCCGGTGCAGTTAGTCATCCGCCCACAAACAGAAGCCTTACACGATTACCGTGGCTATGCGGGAAAAATAAACAGCGGCGTTTACCGTAAAGGCGATAAGGTGATCGTGCAGCCATCCGGATTGCAAAGCACCATTTCGGCAATTGAAATTGCCGGCAAAGAGGTGGAAGAGGCCTATGCGCCGCAAAGTGTAGTGATACACCTTGCCGAAGACCTTGACATTAGCCGGGGTGATATTATTGTTCACACAAATAACCAGCCGCAGGTGGAGCAAGACCTGGAGGTAATGCTTTGCTGGATGGGCAACAAGCCATTGATGGAGGGAAATAAATACCTGTTTCAAATTAACAGCCACGTAGTAAAAAGTGTGGTCAAAAATATTGAATATAGGTTAGATGTAAACTCTTTGCAAAAAGACTACGATTATAGTACCGTAACCTTGAATGATATTGTAAAAGCAACCATTAAAACCGCCTCGCCGATACCTTTTGATAGTTATACTAAACTTCGCACCAATGGCGGCGCCATCTTAATTGATGAAACCAGTTTTGTAACGGTAGGGGCGTGTATGATACAGTGAATTTAGTGAATAGTGAATAGTGAGTTGTGAGTTGTGAGTTGTGAGTTGAGAGTTATGAAAAAGGGTTACGGAGTAATTTCTATAATATTGGTTATCGCCAAACAACTTTTAACCGGGGGGTTAAATTTCTGACTTACGATGTGTTCCGATTGATTTCGGAACACATTCGTACAGAAATTAATAATTGAACAAACAAAAAATGAAGCTGAATTATACTAATAGTTTTTTTCTGGAGCCGATAGCTTCTTCGGATGCCGTTCTGCACGCTAACAGCATACCTGTTTCTTCCTCCCCTTTAGGGGTCGGGGGCTTCGGGGGCAGGGTTATACTTGCTGCTGCCGGACCAGGTGACCCTGAACTGATCACCCTGAAAACCCTGAAATATTTACAGAGGGCTGATGTAGTGTTAACAGACAGGCTGGTAAGTAAAACTATTTTGGATGAATATGTTAACCCCGCCGCCGAAATTGTGTACGTAGGCAAGCAATGCCGTCGCGGCAACTCAACACCGCAGGCTACTATTAATGAATTGCTGGTATTATTTGCCGCCGAAGGCAAACTGGTGGTCCGCTTAAAAGGCGGCGACGTAAGTATTTTCTCTAATATTTTGGATGAACTGGAAACACTTGTGGAGAATAATATTCCGTACGAAATAATACCCGGCGTTACTGCTGCTTTGGGAGCTGCATCGTATGCAGGCATTCCGCTAACAGCCCGCGGATATTCGACCGCTGTAAGGTTATTAACTTTTTATAAGAGCGATATCGTGACCGATACCTATTGGCACGAATTATCGCAAACAGAAGAGACACTGGTGTTTTATATGTCGGCCGAAACATTGGGTGGGGTAGTGGCAAATCTTACAAAAAACAACATTGACCCGTCAAAACTGCTGGCGGTCATTGAGCAGGCAACCACTCCCTTACAGCAAATACATACGTGCAGTTTGTATGACTATGAAAGCAAGTTGGCGGGTAAACAATTCCGGTCGCCCAGCATTATTATTATTGGTAAAGTTGTGGCGTTACATGACAAGTATAAGTGGATAAACGAAATAGAAAGCACGGAGGAATTTTTTAATGTTTCCAACGGGCGAGGGAATAAAGAGGAAAAGAAGATATTGAGAGCGTAGGTAGTGAACAGTGAATAGTGAAGAGTGAATAGTGATAGGGATGCCGTCATGCTGAATTTATTTCAGCATCCCCTGGAAAACGTTTTGTGAAATCCATGGTGTTCTAAAACAATTCGGGTTACTGTATCAATGAATAGTGAACAGTGAATAATTGAAGAATGTATAGAGAACAGCCTAAGAGTAAATAAGGAACTGGTAAAACCATCTACGGGTTGTACATGGGTCAATAAAAATAAAACTTAGTGCCGCTTCGAGCCTTTGTGTCTTAGTGGCGAAAAAACTGAATAATGAGCATTTTATCGAATGAGAAATTTTCGGCGCTGAAACAATTGGTGTCCGCTTGCAACAAGGAAGAACTGATTTGGATGAATGGCTATTTATCTGGCCTGCTTTCCAATGGCGCGGATGTGCTGCAGCTGGCAGCGCCTGCCAGGCTTTTGGTTAACAAGATCACCATTGCTTATGGCACCGAGACAGGTAATTCAAAAAAGCTGGCGGTAGATTTTGCCGCCAAGGCCAAGAAAGCCGGGATCACCGCCAAAGTGGTAAGCCTTGATCAGTACCGTTTAAATGATCTTCCAAAGGAAGAATATTTTATTTCACTCATCAGTACCCATGGCGAAGGAGAGCCGCCAGCTGCGGCAAAAAAGTTTTACGACCATATTCACAGTAATGGCTTTAAACTGGAAAAGTTGAAGTATGGTGTTTTGGCTTTGGGCGACACTTCATATCCGTTATTTTGTTCGGCTGGTGTTGATGTAGATACTCAGCTGGAAAAACTGGGCGGTAAAAGATTAATACCTATACAAAAATGCGATGTGGATTACCACCAGGAAGCCGATGGATGGTTTAGCCAGTTATTGGAACAACTCTCTAAAGATGGTGACACTAAGGAGGGTTTAACAATTGCCGTTCCGTTGGTTGTCAAAAAATCAACCGGCAAAAAAATATACAGTGGAATTTTATTAGGCAATATTAATCTGAATGACCGCGGTTCAAATAAAGAAACGCATCATATTGAAATTGCCGCCGACGATGCTGTTGATTATTTGCCCGGTGATTCTTTCGGTATCATTCCCGAAAATCCATTGCAGGTAGTACAGCCTATAGTGGACCTGCTGGGTATCGACCCCAATAAAACCTTTGTTTTTCGGCACGAAGAAGTGACTGCTTTTGAACTGCTGAAAAAGAAACTGAATATTTTTTATCTGCCCGCAAGAGTGGTGGCCAAATATGCCGCGCTTATTGAGCAGGAAATACCCGCAACTAAAATTGGATTGCTTGATCTGTTAAAGATTTACCCGTTACAAAGCAACCAGCAGTTTGACCAGTTAATAGAAATACTGGAGCCGATTGCACCAAGGCTATACTCCATCTCCTCTTCGCCCGAGGCACATGGCGGCGAAGTTCACCTGACTGTGGCACGCGATAAGTTCCACATAAACGACGAATGGAAGTTTGGTTTAGCCTCTGATTTTTTATCCCAGTCTGCCCCCGACTCAGCTTTAGAGTTCTATATTCATAAAAACAATCAGTTTCGTTTGCCTGCCGACGATAAGAACATTATCATGATTGGCCCGGGAACCGGTATTGCACCTTTCCGTTCGTTTCTTGCCCATAGAGAGGCAACCGGTGCAACAGGTAAGAATTGGTTGTTCTTTGGCGATCAGCATTTTGTTACTGACTTTTTGTACCAGACCGAATTGCAAAACTGGTTAGAGACCGGTTTGCTTACCCGCTTGAATGTTGCTTTTAGCCGCGACCAGAAACAGAAGGTTTATGTGCAGCATAAAATGATGCAGCATGGTGTAGAATTATACAATTGGCTGCTGGAGGGTGCTTCCCTTTATGTGTGCGGTGCTAAAGATCCTATGAGCAGAGATGTGGAAGACATATTGATGCAAATTGTGGAAAGAGTAGGTAACAAGACCATTGAAGAGGCAGTGCAGTTTGTTGAACAGTTGAAAGATGAAGGAAGGTATTTGAAGGATGTTTATTGAGAGTGGTGAGTGGTGAGTTGTGAATGGTTGAGCCACAAAGACACCAAGGCGCAAAGACGCACAAAGGAAAATAAGCGTACGATCACCGCCGTGGCGGGGCAGGCGCAACCAAAGCAAAAAAGAAATACCGAAACGGTACCAAAAAAATATACAACTGAATAAAATGGCAGAACAAAAAAGTTTATCGTCTACCGAAAGAATCAAACAGTCGAGTGACAACCTGCGAGGATCATTGGTTGCGAGTGTGCAAAATGAAGTAACCGGTAATTTATATGAAGACG
>JBBRCW010000345.1:0-7193 GCA_038204535.1 Chitinophagales bacterium
GATGCCGTCTATAAAGAAATTATTTCAGATCCTGTTCAGTTAGCGAATTTCATTAGCGAGGCACAAAAAAATGAAGCCGCCAAAAAGATAATGATGAAGGCCCATATGGAACAGATGGAATCTGGAAACATGAAAATGATGATGGATAAAAATCCGGAAATGAAGCAAAAAATGGAATCGCATATGCAAATGATGATGGAGAAAAATCCGGAAATGATGCAGAAGATGCAATCTAAAATGATGGCTAAGATGATGGATTCTGAAATGGGGCGTAAAATGCTGATGGATAAAATTCACGCCAACAATATGATGAAAAATGAGATGAAAGAAAAGATGATGCAAATGATGAAGGAAAATCCTGGTATGATGGAAGAAATGATGGACAAAAATCCGGAAATGATGCAGAAAATGATGGAGAAAAAACCTGAAATGATGCAGAAAATGATGGAAGAGAATCCTGAAATGATGCAAAAAATGATGGAAAATAATCCCGAAATGATGCAGAAAATGATGGAAAAAAATCCTGAGATGATGCAGAAAATGAAAGGGAAAGGGAAAATGAAAAAGAAAAATTAAGGATAATAAATTCCTGTTTTAGAGATTGGGGTAACTACAAATGAAAACAATTAGTTAACTATTAAAATTATACAATTATGATGATGTGGTGGTGGATACTGATACCGGTTGTGCTTGTATTGGTCATATTTCAGTACAATAGAAGAAATAGGCAAAATACAGTGAAGAGGGAAAATCCTATGGATATTCTGGACAACCGGTTCGCCAGGGGCGAAATATCCAAAGCAGAATATGAAGAACAAAAACAAACGTTGAACACTAAAATTTAAAACAATGAAGTATTATTTTAATAAAACAATCAAAGGCACATTTGAAGAGGTTGTCGATAAAGTTACTCAGGGATTGAAAGATGAAGGTTTCGGTATACTAACGGAAATCGACATAAAAGAAACCCTAAAAAAGAAACTTGATGTGGATTTTAAGAAGTATAAAATTCTTGGTGCCTGCAATCCACCTTATGCCTATAAAGCGCTACAGGCAGAAGATAAGATTGGAACAATGCTTCCCTGTAATGTAATTGTTCAGGAAATTGAAGATGATCTTGTAGAGGTAGCCGCTGTAAACCCCATGGCATCCATGCAGGCGGTTGACAATGCTGAATTGGGAGAGATTGCCAGGGAAATAACTTCAATGTTGGAAAATGTAATTGAAAAATTATAGAGCTTTTCTAAGCCTGACAGTAATGTTTTGCAAATGCAGTAAAAAGGAAGATTGACCCGATCTATAGACGCTGAAATGAACCACAGCGAAATGAGTTCATCCAATGATATGATGGATTACTACGCACAATATTCTATGGCAAACAAGTATTGGCAGATGATATGGTTCTTAAAAATGACTTGGTGGCGAATGACAAAAAAATGTGATATAAAAGCTTTATAGCAATATGATTCATCACAAATTAAAATCTATAAATAGGGCTATTACAATTAGGACAAACCGGCAAAGCCTGCTAACAGATTAAGACATTTAAAAAGCAGGATTAGCAGTCAGAAAACAAATAAAGGCCTCATATATAGTGGCGTCGGGAAAAACAGAGCCTATAAAAAAAAGTAACGCACCATTTTAAATTAGATAATATACTTTAGGCTTATGAAGTATTCGGTAATGCTGCAAAGGAAAAAGCAATGAGAGTAATATTGACAAACGAATAAAATAAAAGCATGAACAGCCATAAACAACTGAGCGATGCCGAACTTGAAAAGCTTCAACATGAAACTTTCAATTACTTTTTGCATGAAGCGAATCCAGCTAATGGATTGGTAATTGACAAGACCGCAGCGGATTGGCCTGCCAGTATTGCCGCAACTGGCCTGGCATTGGCGGCCTATCCGGTAGGTGTTGAACGAGGATTTATGTCACGGTCCGCAGCCATAGAACGAACATTGAATACGTTGCGTTTTTTTTGGAATAGCCCACAGGGTACTGAACCTGATGCCACCGGCTACAAAGGTTTCTATTATCATTTTCTCGACATGCAGACTGGTCGGCGTGCCTGGCAGTGCGAACTTTCAACCATAGACAGCACCTTTCTGCTGGCAGGGGCGTTGACGGCGGGAATTTATTTTAATGGTGATACTTCAGAAGAGCAGGAAATCCGCACCCTCGCAGATGAGCTGTATCGCCGGGCAGATTGGCAATGGGCGCAGAACGAAGGTGAAACGGTTACCCACGGCTGGAAGCCTGAAAGCGGGTTTCTACAATATCGTTGGGAAGGCTACGACGAGGCTATGCTATTGTACATGTTGGGTCTTGGCTCACCTACGCACCCTCTACCGGAGAGCAGTTATACAGCTTGGACCTCCACTTACCGATGGGAAAACTGTTATGGTTATGACTACCTATACGCTGGCTCATTGTTCATACATCAGTTGTCGCATGTATGGATTGACTTTAGGGGCATTCAGGATGCGTTTATGCGAAGCAAGGGGATTGATTATTTTGAGAACAGCCGCCGGGCTACTCATGTGCAACGACAGTATGCTATGGATAACCCACTTAAGTTTGTTGGCTATGCTT
Organism: Chitinophagales bacterium; assembly: GCA_038204535.1. Classification (GTDB taxonomy): domain Bacteria; phylum Bacteroidota; class Bacteroidia; order Chitinophagales; family Chitinophagaceae; genus Segetibacter. Next base: position 2,596 of record JBBRCW010000345.1, read on the forward strand.
CATGCTGCTGGGGGATCACGGCAAGCGAAGGACCTGGCCCGGAAACCCTCAAAATAGATGGTATAGAGCGGCAGTTTTTTGACTACCTGGCACGCGGTGTACCCTATGGACCTGATGATGGTACCGTTGCACCGTGGGCTATGGCGGCATCGCTACCGTTTGACCCCGAGATTGTTTTAGTGGCGCTAGACTATTGTGTGCACCAGGCCAAACTTACAGAATTCAATTCCTACGGTTTCAAAGCTTCTTTTAACCCAACGCATCCGGGTGAGCCGGGTAATCCTTATGGATGGTGGGTATCGCCGTGGCATTTTGGACTTAATCAGGGCCCGATTGTTTTAATGATTGAAAACTACCGTACAAGTCTGTTATGGAAATGGATGCAAAAGTGCCCATACATCACTTTAGGTTTACAGAGAGCAGGTTTTCAAGGTGGGTGGCTGTTGAACAATTGAAATAGCTAGTGTCAATTGTTGGAAGTATAGGGAGGTGAGAGAAAGTAAATTATCCGGTTGAGTTTTTTAACATTCTAACATAAAAGAACATGAAAGAAAGCTACGGCACATTATCAGAAACTATTAATGGTTTAAAAAAGGAAGGCTATACGCTGGACTTCAATATCAGTCAGGAATGCTTGGTATGCCATAAATCAAATATGACCTTATCTCCCGAAGATTTTGAGATTGATAAGGTTTACCGGTTTGAAGGTCAATCAAATCCTGATGACCAGTCAATACTATATGCTATCTCCTCTCCGAAATTTAATGTGAAAGGATTATTGGTAAATGGTTATGGTATTTCCGCAGATGAAATATCGGATGCCTTAATTTCAAAATTAGGAACACATGCTGGTAACCTTCTTAAAAAGGTACCAACTGAAAATATAAAAGTTGAAATTAAGTCGAACGAAGCTACCTCATTAAGGCCCGAAGGAGACCGTGTATTAGATGCCCCATTGGTGGAAATGGATCTAAATAATTTTATTGTTCAACAATAAATTTTCGAAATCTTAATTTCTTAAAAAATATTATTATGGAAACTCAAACTATTGAAACAGACAAAGAACAATTATCCCCCGAACTTTTAAATATGATGAATGCTTATTGGCGGGCTGCCAATTACCTTTCAGTCGGGCAGATGTATTTGCACGAAAACCCGCTGCTAAGAGAGCCGCTAAAACCGCAAAATATCAAGAACATGTTGCTGGGGCATTGGGGCACCACGCCGGGACAAAATTTTATTTATGTACATCTCAATCGCGTCATAAAAAAATATGACCTCGATATGATTTATATTTCTGGCCCCGGTCATGGCGGCCCTGCGATTGTCGGCAATGTTTACCTGGAAGGAACTTACAGCGAAGTATATCCAAACATCAGCCAGGATGAAGAGGGCCTGCGAAAATTATTTAAACAGTTCTCTTTTCCTGGCGGTATTCCCAGCCACGTTTCACCCGAATGTCCTGGCTCTATACACGAAGGAGGTGAACTTGGCTATTCGCTCAGCCATGCTTTCGGGGCGGCTTATGATAATCCCGGTTTAATTGTGAGTTGCGTGGTAGGCGATGGCGAGGCAGAAACAGGGCCATTAGCCACTGCATGGCATTCCAACAAATTTATGAACCCTGTTACTGATGGTGTGGTGCTGCCCATTCTGCATTTGAATGGCTACAAAATTGCTAACCCAACGGTGTTTGCCCGCATCAGTACTGAAGAACTGGATCAACTGTTTAAAGGTTATGGCTGGAAGCCTTACCTGGTTGAAGGTGACGACCCATTGGAAATGCACCAAAAAATGGCGCAGTTGATGGATAAAGTGATTGAAGAAATAAAAGCGATCAAAAAGAATGCAGTTGAAAGCAAGGATGCTCATCGTGCCATTTGGCCTATGATTATTTTAAAGTCACCCAAAGGATGCACAGGCCCAAAATATGTGAATGGTTTAAAGATAGAAGGAAATTTTAGGTCGCACCAGGTGCCAATAACAGACCCTGCTACCAACCCTGAGCATTTACAGCAATTGGAAGACTGGCTAAAAAGTTATAAGCCCGAAGAGCTCTTTGACGAAAATGGCCGGTTCAATGCTGAACTTGCTGATCTGGCTCCAAAAGGTGAGCGGCGAATGGGGGCTAATCCGCACGCCAATGGTGGCTTACTGCTGCACGATCTTCGTATGCCCGATTTTCGTGATTACGGAAATGACCTAAAGATTCGTGGAGAAAAAGGCCCTGGTGATACGTTGGATTTAGGAACCTTTATGAGGGATATAATAAAATTGAATTCCGATAAAAGAAATTTTCGTGTTTTTGGTCCTGATGAAACGTTGTCAAACAAATTGAATGCAGTGTTTGAAGCGACGGACCGGCAGTGGGAAGCGCCCATAATTGACTCGGATGAATTTTTGAAAAAAGATGGACGGGTAGTAGAAATGTTGAGCGAACACCAATGTGAAGGCTGGCTGGAAGGGTATCTTTTAACAGGACGACATGGATTGTTTAATTGCTACGAGGCGTTCATCCATATTATCGATAGCATGTTTAACCAGCATGCCAAGTGGCTTAAGGTAACATCGGAACTGCCCTGGCGCAGCAAAATAGCTTCGCTCAATATTCTTTTGGCATCACATGTATGGCGGCAGGATCATAATGGGTTTACCCACCAGGACCCCGGTTTTATCGATCATGTAGTTAATAAAAAAGCATCAGTTGTTCGTGTGTATTTACCACCCGATGCCAATTGCCTGTTATCGGTGATGGATCACTGTTTTCGCAGCAGGCATTATGTAAATGTGATAATAGCAGGCAAGCATCCTGCACCACAATGGCTTTCTATGGAAGAAGCTGTAATTCACTGCACCAAAGGAATTGGCATCTGGGAATGGGCAAGCAATGATAAGGGCACAGAGCCCGATGTGGTAATGGTATGCGCCGGCGATGTGCCCACGCTTGAAACATTGGCTGCTGTTTCTATACTGCGTGAAAAATTACCCGACCTCAAAGTGCGGGTGGTGAATGTAGTTGACCTGATGAAATTGCAACCTGAATCAGAGCACCCGCACGGATTAAGCGATGCAGATTTTGATACATTATTCACTAAAAATAAACCGGTAATTTTTGCATTTCATGGCTATCCATGGCTTATTCACCGGCTCACTTACAGGCGCACCAATCACAGCAATATTCATGTACGGGGCTATAAAGAAGAAGGTACCATCACTACCGCTTTTGATATGACAGTACTGAACGACCTTGACCGGTTTCATTTAGTGATGGATACTCTCGACAGGCTACCACAATTAAAAGATAAAACCGCCTACCTGAAACAAGAGATGCAGGATAAGCTTATTGAACACAATTATTACATCCGGAAGAATGGGATGGACATGCCGGAAATAAGAGATTGGAAATGGAAAAACTAACATCATGAAATGGGCTGTGTTTATGAGTTTAATTACCATCATTGTTGCTATTAATGCGCAATTGCTGATAAGGAAAATAGGCAATAAATGAAATTTAAGAAATTGTCTTAGCAAGCAAATTTGATAGCTTACATTTTTGGTTATACAAGAATTGTTGTAAATTAATTCATTAGGAAAATAGCCCGGCTAAATCAATGGCGCATCATTTCAAGCTGAATGAAATAATGAATTCACCACCACATCGTAAAGCCTTATCACTTAGAAACAAGCAGATAAAAATTAAATTTAGATAGAAAGTAAAAATGGACAACTACAAAAAAGACAGTTTGACTCTTAAAGGTGCTGTGGCTCTTGGCACGGGCGTGATGATCGGGGCGGGAATTTTTGCACTGTTAGGCCAGGTAGCCGAATTATCCGGAACATGGTTCCCCTATATTTTTATTATTGGCGCCATTATTTCCGGGTTCAGCGCTTATTCTTATATTAAAGTTTCCAATGCTTACCCCTCTGCAGGCGGTATTGCAATGATTTTAATGAAAGCCTATGGCAAAACAACGCTAACCGCAGCAGCTTCTGTGTTGATGGCACTTTCTATGATCATTAATGAAAGCTTGGTGGCAAGAACCTTTGGGTCTTATACCATGCAGCTTTTTAATGCGGACAAGAATTCCCTCTGGGTGCCAGTCTTAGGCGTTGCCTTATTGATAGTTGCCTACATTATTAATGTATCGGGTAATAATGTTATCGGGAAATCCTCACAGTTCATGGCCTTCGTAAAAATAGCAGGGATAATTGTGTTTGCTATAGGAGGCTTGTTGGCCGCCCAATTTACTTTAGGTGATTTGCTGCCGGCTTCCAGTGATTCAAATAACTACCCTGCTGCTAGTTTTATTGGAGCTATTGCCCTTTCTATTTTGGCATATAAAGGGTTTACAACAATCACTAACAGTGGGGGAGAGATAACCGAACCGCATAAGAATGTAGGAAAGTCAATCATTATTTCATTAGTCATTTGTACGATAGTCTATTTTTTAGTTGCCATTGCTGTAAATGCCAGTTTATCAATTACTGAAATAGTAAAGGCGAAAGATTACTCTTTAGCAGAGGCGGCAAAACCTGCGTTTGGAAATTTTGGGCTTTATTTTACAGTAGCAATAGCAATAGTAGCTACGATTTCAGGA
>JBBRCW010000346.1:0-7120 GCA_038204535.1 Chitinophagales bacterium
CTGAAAGGTGGGTGTAGCCCTGAAAGGGCGTTATCTACTGAGCGATGGGTGAAGCCCATCGGGAAGGAAGAGTAAGAACAAAACCCAGCCCTGAAAGGGCGCAATATTGTAACAATTGATATAAAAAAATGGGACAGTCACTCGTAAATAACTACCTGCACATCATGTTCAACACTAAGCATCGGGTACCCATGATAGTACCACCTTGCGAGAAAGAACTGCACAGCTACCATATTGGTATTTGCAAAAGCCTGGAATGTCAGCCCATAAAAATTGGCGAATACACCAATCATGTCCATATACTATGCATGTTGTCAAAAAAAATAGCATTAATGAAATTACTCGAAGAAGTAAAGTCACACTCCTCCAAATGGATGAAAACTAAAGACACATTATTAGATGACTTTTACTGGCAGGATGGGTACGCAGCTTTTTCGGTAAACCCGGCGCAGATAGATACGGTAATAGCCTACATCACTGACCATCATGAGCATCACAAAAAGAAAACTTTTCAGGATGAATACAGGGCATTTTTAAAGAAGTATAATGTAGACTATGATGAACGATATGTTAGGGATTAAGTATATCGCCCTTTAAGGGCTTTAGGGATGTTGGGCCGGTTATAACACAGGGCTGCACCCTGTGTTAAGGTATTTTACCCCTTCGGGGCTGGTAGCAGCCTAATTTATTCGTATTGTGTACGAATTGCAGGGCAGCAAGCAGCGTACCAACAATTTTTGGGATTTCAAACGAAAAATTCCCGCAAGTTTCTGGCAGGGCGAAACCGGCATTATACCCATCGATATCACCAACAAAAAAGTTTTACAAACCGGCTATTGTCATCGTATCGAACGGTTGATGGTCATGGGCAACTTCATGTTGCTCTGCGAGTTCGACCCCAACGAGGTGTACAAATGGTTCATGGAACTATTCATAGATGCATACGACTGGGTGATGGTGCCCAACGTATATGGCATGACACAATTTGCCGATGGCGGGCTCATGGCCATCAAGCCCTACATCAGCGGCAGCAGTTACCTGATGAAGATGAGTGATTACCCGAAAGGCGATTGGCAACCCATATGGGATGGATTGTTCGGGCGTTTTATGCATGTGCACCGCGTCTTCTTTTTACAAAACCCACGGCTGGGAATGTTAATAGGAACATTCGATAATATGAGCGGGGAAAAAAGGGAAACACATTTATTAAACGCAGAGAAGTATTTAAACAGTCTATGATTCTTTTGGTGACCAACAGCAGTAATTCATCCCGGACGTCCGGGATCGTTGTGCCCTCCCTTATACTAATGTATTTTCATAGCAGCTGTTTTCATGTACAAGCTAACAAAATATTCTACGAAGGAAATTTGAAAAGTAGAAGTTAATGAAAAAAATAAAAAAACAAAACCTACCCGCTAAAAGATGTGTTGTATGCAACAGACCTTTTGCATGGCGAAAGAAGTGGGAAAAGGTTTGGGACGAAGTGAAATATTGCAGCGACAAATGCAGGATAAATAAAAACAAAACAACAAAGTAAAGATGATAACGATTGAAAAGTTGAACCTGATTGATAAAGACCGCATCATCGAAATGGCCTGGGAAGACCGCACCACTTTTGAAGCCATCGAGATGCAGTTTGGTTTAAAGCAACAAGATGTTATAAAGCTTATACGACAAGTATTAAAACCTTCCAGTTTCAGGTTATGGAGAGAACGTACCAAAGGGCGTGCTACCAAGCACGAAGCACTTAGAAGCGATGATGTGGATAGGTTTAAATGCAGCCGCCAGCGAACAATTACACATAACAAAATTAGTAAACGGTAATGGGAGAAAACCTGTTTTCTGAAATGGAGCAAGACACTAAATATCTTTTTCCAACAGATTATGCAAGCATACTTGAAAGGATTGGGCATATCAATCCCGTTCAATATGGCAAAACAAGAAACTTTATCAATGGCGCTGTCACTTACTTATCTCCCTATATTTCCCGGGGAATTATTACTGTAAAGCAGGTGATGGATGCTGTTTTGCAAAAGGAATATAAGCCTTACCAAATCCGGAATTTTTTGCAGGAGCTCGCCTGGCGGGAATATTTTCAACGCGTATGGCAACATGTTGGCCACGGCATTTGGAACGATATTAAGCTGTCGCAAACGGGGTGTGCTGCATCATCACATGGTCCCGTATCCAGCAACTGGTGCCGTGGCTGAATCAAAAGCTCTGTTATAAAACAGCGTCGGTTATTATTTTGTGCAAGAAGACGACCTTGAATTTGATATGGTAAGGGCTGCCGACGGTAAAGCCTGGGTCACCTGGAATTTATAATTTTTTAAAATAATTTTTGAGCTATAAAAAGAACTGCAGGTGGCGGTTCTTTTTTGGTTAAGACCTTTGCGATTTGAATGCAGGGCCATCGGCCCGATCAATTTGGTAGCCCAGCATAATATTCCGGGGGATAATAATCCGGGGAAAGAAAATCTTTTGAGAAATAAAAAAAATTGCCGTTGGCGGCTCTTTTTGGTTAAGGCAAGTATGTTTTTCAATGCCGAGCCATCGGCTCGATCAATTTGGTAGCCCCGGATTTTAATCCGGGGAATAGAAAATCCCAATAAATTGGAGAGCCATCGGCTCGGCCCATTTATGAATGGATCGTTTTCAGTTTTCGGCAAAACACTATTGCGTAAAGAGCAGTTTTTTTGTCGAGCCATCGGCTCGATCAATGTGGTAGCCCCGGATGTTGGTCCGGGGGATTTCAATCCGGGGGAATAGGCTATCATAATGTTTACGAGAGCCATCGGCTCGGCCCATTTATGAATGGATCGTTTTCAGTTTTCGGCAAAACACTATTGCGTAAAATGGAGCAGTTTTTTGGCGAGCCATCAGTCCTGTCAATTTGGTGGCCCCGGATTTCAATCCGGGAGATTTTAACCCGGGGGATTTTAATCCGGGAAAAAAGAAGCTGACGAAATTTCTATTTTATATGAAACGAGCAAGTATCATTTTAGAGACCTTCACGTTGCCTGCCTCTCATCTCAAAAAGTAAAAGGCCGCCCATTTTTAAATAGACGACCTTTTTAGATATATAATTGATTCGAAAATTACTTCAGCACCTCGGCTAACTTCGATTGCAGGTCTTCGCCTCTCAGGCTGCTGGCAATAATTTTTCCCTGCGGATCTATCAGCACATTAAAGGGTATGCCATCAAAAGCGTAGGTATTTACGGCGGCGCTTTCCCATTGTTTCAAATCGCTCATGTGGTGCCAGTTCAAATTGTCTTTTGAAATTGCCGCCTTCCAGGCTTCTTTGTCATTATCGAGCGATACGCCCAAAATGGTGAAATTTCTGTTCTTGTATTTGTTGTAAGCCGCCACCACATTGGGGTTTTCTGCCCGGCAAGGGCCGCACCAGCTGGCCCAAAAATCTACCAGTACGTATTTGCCTTTAAAGTCGCTGATATTAACCGTTTTTCCATTTACATCTTCCATGCTAAGATTGGGAGCAGGCTGGTTTAAAAATTTATAGGCGACCGGTTCGGGTGTGCTCATTTGTTGTGCCAGCAGGCTCTTGATACGCGCTATTCCCGAATGCTCCTTAAATTTCTCCGATGCTTCGTCCACAATTGGTTTTAATGCCCCGGGTTGCATGGTTCTGCTGGCTAATCCAATCGCATAAAAAATAGCTGCGGGGCTATTTGTTTGCTTAATAAATGTTTTAACATGGTCATTCATGCTGGCCAGCTGCGCATCCCTTTTGGTTTTTACTACCGTTAAAATACTGTCGCTTACTGATTGCTTTTGCAACGTATCTAATTCTTTAAAAGTAGATAGCAAAGTGGAGTCATCTTTTCTATACGTTTTAAACAGATCATGCAGGCTTTCACTTGCCGGAGATTCCTCCACTATGTAATTGGAGTAATCATTCACATCCATTTTAATACGAATGGTTTTGCTGTCGTTTATAAGAATAACATCGGGGCCATTCTCCAAAACCAGCCGGTAAATACCTTCTTCACTGGCGTTTGCACGCAGGGTAAATGAACCATTACTGCCCAGAGTGGTTGAGTCGAGTATCACAGGTTCGGGACTGCTAAAGGGTATTTCCATCAGCAAGACTTTTTTATCGGGGGCATTAGTGATAGTACCGGTAACCACAAAAGCGCCGTTTTTCTTTTCTTTACAGGCAACGCCAACTGCCGCAAACAACAAACCGGCGATCAATATTTTTTTAAACATGCTATATTTTTTATTGGATTATTTTAGTTTTTCTTCCAGCAGAGTGGTGGCCACTTTGGGATCGGCTTTGCCTTTGCTTATTTTTTTTACTTCTCCCACAAACAGGCCTATCAAACCCTTTTTTCCTTTTTTATATTCGGCCACTTTTTCGGGCATTTTATTCAGAACATCGTTTACCCAGGTGTCTATCTCGTTGTTATCGCTCACCTGCAGCAGGTTAAGCTCGGTCGCAACGTTTAATGGCGTGGCTTTTTCATCATTTAATAATACCGGTAGAATTTTGTGCGAGGCAGTGGAAAAGTTCACTTTTCCTTCATCAACCAAATTAATAAGCTGCGCTAGTACAACCGGCGAAAAATTTAAATGATGGTACGAGAAATGGTGTTCGTTCAGGTATTGCTTTAACGGCCCGATCATAAAGTTTGCAATGGCTTTGTAATGGGTGGTATGCCTGGCTGTTTCTTCAAAAAATTCCGCCTCCGATTTTTCTTCGCACAATTGCCGCGCATCGTGCGGTGGTAATAAAAACTCCGTTTGAAATCTTGCTTCCAGTTCTTCGGGTAGCGCCGGCAATGTTTTATTTAACTGATGTAAATATTCATCGGTTAAATAAAAAGGGGTAAGATCGGGTTCGGGAAAATAGCGGTAATCGTTGGCTTCCTCTTTATCGCGAATGCTAAAGGTGGTATCGTTGTCGGCATTAAAGCTACGGGTTTGCTGCGATATTTTTTCGCCCCGTTCGGCCATGCCGGTCATTCTTTCAATTTCAAACTCAATGGCTTTTTTTACGTTGCGGATGGAATTCAGGTTCTTCACCTCCACTTTTACACCCAGTTGGGTTTCTCCTTTTAACCGGATAGAGACGTTGGCATCGCACCGCAGGCTTCCTTCTTCCATATTGCCATCGCAAACGCCCAGCCACCGCACCAGCTTTCTCACCTCGGTCACATATTGAAAAGCCTCTTCAGCGGTATGCATATCGGGTTCCGTTACAATTTCAATCAGGGGGACACCAGAACGGTTCAGGTCAACACAGGTATAATCGGGGTCGGCATCGTGTATGCTTTTGCCGGCATCCTCTTCCATATGTATGCGGTTCAGTTGCACCTGCCTTTCGCCCTGGCTGGTGCGAATGGTTATGTGCCCGCCCACACAAATAGGGGTGGTGTGCTGCGACACCTGGTAACCTTTAGGCAGATCGGGATAAAAATAGTTTTTTCGGGCGAAGTAATTATATTGTTCGATGGTGCAATGGCATGCCAAACCCATTTTTATAGCGTATTCAACCGCTTTTTTATTGGTTTTTGGCAATGTACCCGGATGCCCCATTGTAATGGCGCTGATGTGCGTATTGGGTTCGCCGCCATAGGCAGCGCTATCGCCGCAAAACAATTTGCTTTTTGTTGCTAATTGAGCATGTACTTCCAAACCTATTACCGCTTCGTATTTTGATTGATCCGTCATTAAATACATCCGTTTTTTGGGCTGTAAAGGTATTGGTTTAATGCTAAAACCAGGGACGGAAGAGCGTGGGCAGCCATTTTTTCAGGTGTTTTATCTTTTTCTTCGAACTGCCGACAGATAATAAAAAAAGGCTGTCTTTTTTTGAGACAGCCAGGGATAGCAAATTAATACGATGAACTGATTGTTTACAGATCAGCAGTCTTTAGCTTCTTTGGAATTTTTATCTGTGCGGATTGCGCTGAACCGTTTCTTTTGTAATCCATTTTTAGCGTATCTCCCTCTTTTAAAGTTTTTAGTTCGGAAGTAAGGTCATCAACCCCTTCAATTTGTTTTCCATTAATACCGGTAATGACATCGCCCACTTTAAAACCCGATTTGGCGGCAGGAGAGTCTTCATCCACATCATTCACCTTTACACCTTTGCCTTCTTCCAAATCCTGTATCTGCAAACCAATTTTTGGTTTGCGGTTCCAGCTAAACATCGATCCGTCTAAGCGGGGTGCCCTGGGCATTTCGGGCATTTGAAAATTGTAATTATTATCGCCCATGTTAAAAGAAAAGGCGCGTGATTTATTTTCGCCCAAAGTGGCGGTTGTCTTGTTGGTTTTGCCATCGCGCAAATAAGTAATACCCACTTTGTCATTTGGCTTATGTTCTCCAATCGCCTCTACCAGGTCCTGCGGCGATTCAATGGTTTTATCGCCTACTTTGGTAATTATGTCATCGGTTTTCAGACCTGCATTTTCTGCGCCGCTTTTATCGGTGATCCGGTTAATTTTCACACCTTTTTCTACTTTTTCGGTTGTTACACCCAATAATGCCTTGTTGGCGGCCAATTCAGGAGCAAGGTCGTTCATATTTTCTCCGGGAAAGCTAAATACCCTGGCACCTCCTCCTTCTTCCCGTATCATTCCCGGCCGCTTCATTTTCATAATGGTAATATTCTTACCATTAAAATCATCCATGGGTTTTCCGTTTACCGTTATTTTATCGCCTTCAATTACAATTACAGTCTTGCCTGTATCGTCTCCGCTTTTCTTTCTAATGATAATTTGTTCTTCTTTGTCAATCTTTTTGTTTTTTTCAATATCCTTTTGACCAATGGCCAAAAATGAAAAGGAGCAGAGAAAAGCTGTTATGAAAGCTGGCAGTGTTTTTACACGAAGCATATTATTATAATTTAAGTTGTACGAAATATTTAGTAGATCAAAACTACATAAGTTTTTCTATTACGAAAAGTTTCGGAAATGTTAAATAGGTGATGGGTGTGGAGATGAATGGGGAAACGACAACCGCAGACCGTCATCCTGAGCTCGTCTCAGAATTCCCTGGATAATTGCCAGTCGAAATGCAGGGGATCCTGAAATAAATTCAGCATGACGGGCACCTGAACCACATACCGTCATCCTGAGCTCGTCTCAGGA
>JBBRCW010000347.1:0-7112 GCA_038204535.1 Chitinophagales bacterium
TACGGGTGCAAAATTATAGGACGGATCAAATACATACCCAAATGGATTGCTATCGGGCCGTGCATTACCATTTGCATCATAATATTTACCGCCCGGTTTGTTAAATGGATCGTCGGGATGAAGCAGCGGATTTTTTGGTAAAAAGTTCAATAAATTTTTTGCACCCCCATAAATTTCCCAGCCATTTGCAAAGGTCTTGGTAACCTGCAAATTCATGATACAATATAAAGGCGATTGTGCAGGCCTGAAGTCGTCTGGAACAACCGGCAGGTACATGGGCCCGTTTACTCTCCCGGTCCAGTCAAATGAAATTGCATAACGCGGTATGGAATAACTGACCGCATAAGTGCCTGAAAATTTTGGAGCAAACAATTGCGGGATCTTCACATTTTGACTCAGGCTGTCTTTGTCAACTTCGTACACCTGCATAACAGTGATGCCTGCATTTACTTTAAACCGATGATTCAACGACAGATCGGTGTTTAGGGTAAATCCCCTGGAGATGGCATAGCCCGACAGATTATCGTAAATAATTTTTGTGGGATCGGTTATAAAATCGCCAATGATCTTATTGGTAAAATAGGTGTAAAAAGCACTTCCATCTACAAATAGCGTGCTGTTGCCAAACCGCATTTGCCGGGTATAATTCAGGTTGGCATTCCAGCTTTGTTCGGGTTTTAATTCATTGGCAATAACTACTTTTCGGGCACCGGTCAGGGCTGCATGATCCTCTGTAAACAAATTGACCACACGGTAACCGTTTCCGCCGCTTAACCGAATGGTGTTGTTTTTATCAGGAGAATATTTAAAGCTAAGCCGGGGCGTTAATATGCTGCCATGCAGATTGTTATAATCGTACCGAAGGCCGATAAGGCTGGTCAGTTTTTCGCTCATCTTAAATTCATCTTGTACAAACAGGCCAGGCAAAAAAGTATTTTGGGGCTGGTTTACGCCTTCCTTGGCAGTGGCAGGCGAATTATCGTCGTAATAGGTGTAGCGGAAAGGCAGTCCCACCAAAAGGTCGTGTTTTCCAAACGTTTTATTATAACGCAACTGACTAAATAACACATGCTGCTTACCATAATATTTTATCTGGCCGTAATAACTATCCTGCAAATGGTAGTTGTACGACAGGTCGGCAACCAGGTTTTTGGTTACCTCGTAATTACCGATCAGTTCTACCCTATTGGTAAATATTGTTTCGCCATAAATTTTATCCGAACCCCTTAAACTGTTGTTCCATTGAAGTTCGCCGCCCCACCTGTTTTCGTGAACATACCGGGCAGCCAGCGTAGCGCTTCGGTCTCCTTTCAATTTAAAATTCCATTTATTAAAGATGGAATACCGGTTTTGCAAGGTGACATCGGTAAAATTGTCGCCATTAATATCGCGCTTGTTCCAATAATTAAAATAGTTAATACCCAGAATGGAGGTTGCACTGCCCACTTTAAATCCCGCCGAAACATCGGTATTGTATTCTCCAATACTGGTAGCTGAAACATCCACTTTCAGTTTTTCGGCATTCATTGGGTCTTTAGTAATAATATTGATCAAACCACCCACTGCCTCGCTGCCATAAAGCGTGCTGGCGGGGCCTTTTACAATTTCAACTCTTTTAATTAAACTGTTGGGGATACCAGCCAATCCATAAACCGTTGAAAGACTGCTAACAATCGGCATACCATCTATCAGGATCATTGTGTAGGGGCCTTCCATTCCGTTTATGTGAATGTCGCCGGTATTGCAAACATTGCAGTTCAGTTGGGGCTGAACTCCATTTACCATCTGCAGGCTTTCAAAAATACCCGGCGATGGATTTTTCTTAAACAAGGCCGGCGTGTACACTTCAACCGGAATGGGGCTGTCCATTTTACTGATGGCCTTCATGGTGCCGCTTACTACTACATCGTCCAGTTGAGCGATTGATGGTAAAAGTTCAACAGTAATGTTATCAGTGTTTTTTCCGGCGTATAACTCTAAAAGCAGGTGCTGGTATCCTATTGCGGAAAAGTGCAACTTCAGTTTACCAGCGGATGTGTTTTTCAACACAAATTCACCTTTTTCGTTGGTTGTTACGCCGTTCTTATTGCCTTCAACCACAACTGTAACCATTGCCAATGATTTTCCCTGGCTGATGACCTTTCCAGCCACAGATGATGGCTTTAAATCTTGCTGTCCAAAACAAATACCTGAAAGAAACATTGTTATTATGAAAATAGTTAATTTTTGCTTCATTTTTAGCCTTGTCTAAATTTTTATTTAAACAAACTTAAATATTAATTATTGAAAAAGAAAAAAATAGTTTGCAATTGAAATTTGAGATTAACGATGTCTATCGCAAAAATGAACGAAGTCAAACTTCAAGTTTCTCAAAGTATTGTAGTGCTTCTACACATCTGGCTAAATATAATTATCAGATTAACAGCCAGCCTAACGCTTATGTACGGATTGAGATGAAGAGTGATATTTATTTAAGGAGCTAAAAACTATCGCTTTGCCCCTCCCATTAAAGTCGCGTTATATTTTTCTTTAAATAATACGATTGCCGCGCCGCGTGTTGCAGATTGCAAAGGGCGAGCCTGGTGAGCCTTTAAACATATTACCGCTACTAATTGGGTAGTATTAAGATTTATAGTGTTTCGCAGGAGAAAAATTGAATTTTGCAATTGTTTAACCGCCTCTAAACGAGCTTCTCTTCTTCTACTTGTTTTTACTTGTTTAATTTCTACAAAATACAATTTATTAAAATCGCCAATAATAAAATCGCATCTGCTATGATGTTTCGGACCCAATAAACAATTATCAACAGCTGCAAAGGTTATGGTAGTTTTTGACGGATTATATAGGGTAAAATGGACTGGCTCTTCAGGTTTAGATTTTATATAACACCTTTTAAGTGAAGGCAAACAGGTATAACAATCAAAAATTGCTATTTCAGTTTCGCTTGTTTGTTGAATGCAGGCAGCGGAATTTTCATTTGCAGCAAAGGCTTCACTCAGTGCTTTTATCATGACGTTAAAATGGGACTGTATAAATTCATTATAGAATCAAACTCCTGAGCAAGATCCTCGGATATTTCATCCAATTTGTTTTCATAAATCATTCCGGTTTGCGGGTCTATTATTGAAACGGGGTTTTCGTCTTTTTGTATGTAAAATGCTGAAAAGTCGTGGAGGTCTATCCAAGAGGCCTTAGGTATAACTTTATCTATATCGTCTTTAGTTGCAGTGTTTGCAGCCGCCGCTTTTGCAGCAAACAATAAATTGTTGGCGGTACTTAGCAGGTAAGGACTATGAGTGGATAAAATGACATAAGTATTTGAAAATTTCACATGATTCATTCTTTTGATAACGTAGTATAGAAGCTTTTTTTGAAGCGAAGGAAAATTATGTAACTCTAATTCTTCTATAACAAACATTGAAGCGTCGCGTATGGGATATTGCAGGGTAATCAAAAGTGGCAGGTTGGCTTGTATTGCACTCGAAGTTTCCTCAAGAAATAATGATTGGTTGTTTCTAAGAATAACCACATTTTTATTTTCTTTATATTCAAATTCTACCTCCAGAAGAGGCAAATTAAATACTTTCTGATTTTTTCTTGCAATGGTAAAATCTCTTCCAAACCTTAAAAAAAATGGTGGCAAAGCGCTTTGTTCATACGTAAGTTCGAAAAGAGATTCACTAATCATAGGTAGTGCGATCCTTTCTGCAGGAAAATAATATGAACCTGTTTTAGGTTTTTCTTTTTTTGATTCGATAAACACCAACCCTCTTTCCAATTTAAAATAGAGTTCGTCATCCTCAAAAAACCAATATGTATCTACAGAATAATACCTCTCAATACGATAATGAGCGAGCATATTCATCATATCTTCAATTGTCCGTATTTCTATTGTATCGGAAATATTATCCCAATGAATGATGCACAAAACCTTGGCAATGGTGCTTTTGCCAGAGGCTTGCGGACCGATGAGAATATTAAACTTTTTAATCTCAATTTCGAGGTCTTTTATCGGGCCAAAATTTTTTATAATCAATTTAGCTGTCATTATACAAATTTACTTACAGTTGTATATCGCTGTATCAACTTATTTTTTAGTGGATTTCTAAACCTGGTTTCCTTGCGCTATCCTTTTACCTTGGGCTAAAATCTTATGCCTTATATCTCAATACCTTACACCATGTCTATTTTTCTTTTCCTTTTTCCGTAAATCGCTTTTCCCGATTATACAAACACCATAAGGCACGTTAAAACTTTCTTTGCACAAATGAAAAAAGCAATTGGACTTATGATGAAAAGATATTTTACCACAATGTGCTGCTGCCTGATTCTGGCAGTTATGAATGGAAATAGCCAGGTTCAGGTTTCCATGTTTACTGCAGCAGACCCCGCGGAAGCAAGCACACGCGGGTCTATAAAGGGAGTGATAACCTCAAACGACGGTCAAGCCGCGGTCAATGTAAACGCTGTGATTTTAGAAACGAATGTTACCATTTCGTCGAACGAAAAGGGCCAGTTTAATTTCGAAAATCTCAGGCCGGGAAAATATACTATTCAGATAACCTATGTTGGCCTGCAGTCTCAGCAAAAAAATGTGCTGGTAGAAGCAGGAAAAGAAACCATGATTGAATTTGTTTTAGCTATCAATGCAAAAACGCTCGAAACAGTCGTAGTAAGGGCTACAAAAGGATTGAATACCATTCCGGTTTCCATTGGCAAGTCGGGCATTAATCCAATGGACCTGCCGCAAAGCATTGCCGTTATTCCGCAAAGGCTTTTAACCGATCAGCAGGCTCAGCGCCTTAGCGATGTAATTAGAAATGTGAACGGTGTTTACCTGGCAAATACCAGGGCGGGCACACAGGAAAATTTTGCTGCCCGGGGCTACACTTTTGGCAATAATAATTTGTTTAAGAATGGCAGCCGGGTTAATACAGGTGCTATGCCTGAGATGAGTTCTCTGGAAAAAGTTGAGATCTTAAAAGGAAGCTCCGCTATTTTATTTGGCAATGTAGCCCCGGGTGGTATCATTAATATGGTTACTAAAAAACCAAAATTTTCAAATGGCGGGGAGGTATCTGTGCGGACAGGCAGCTACGGACTTTTTAAGCCTTCGTTTGATGTGTACGGACCATTGAGCGGTACGGTTGCCTACCGGGTTAATGGCACCTACGAAACAGCCGACAGTTACAGAGATGTAGTGAATTCGGACCGTTATTATATCAATCCTTCTGTATTGGTTAACCTGGGTAATCGAACCGAATTGCTGGTACAGGCCGATTACCTATATCATCGCTTTACACCCGACTTTGGAATTGGCACCTTGAATAATACCATCATCCCCGATGTGCCAGGATCAAGATTTATGGGCACCGACTGGCAATATGCAAAAACGCAGCAGGCAACTGGTTCGGTCAATTTAACCCACCGCTTTAACGAAAGCTGGAAGTTAAATTTCAACTCCTCGTACCAAAATTTTAAAAGAGATTACTATTCTGCCGAGCGCATACAAGCCGATGCAAATGGCAACTGGGTTCGCCCATTGGGCCGCCAGAATGTTGAAGAAGATTATTTTATGAGTCAACTGGACTTAACCGGGAATTTTAAAATCGGCAACATAGCACATACACTGTTGGCTGGCATTGATGCCGACCGGTATTATACCACCAACTATACTTTTAACCAGCCGGCCACCTACGACACCATCAACATTCTGGATCCGGCAAAATATACCCGGCGCACCGATATACCGGCCGCCGATAAAATTAAAATGGTAAACACCCCTGTTAATCGTTTTGGAGTTTATATACAGGATCTAATTAGCCTGAGTGAAAAATTAAAATTCTTGGCGGGTATACGTTTGTCGTACCAAAATGCATTAGGCGCAACTACTACCGACCTTATTACTAAAACTGCAGTTACGGGCAGTGGTCAAAACGACAAGGCGTTCTCCCCAAGGTTAGGTTTGGTGTATAAGCCATTTACAAGCACATCGCTATTTGCCAGTTATGCCAACTCATTCACCGTGAATAGCGGCACCGATGTAAACGGAAACGCGCTGGATCCTTCCATCATCGACCAGGTGGAAGCAGGAATAAAAAATGATTTCTTTAAAGGCAAATTGTCGGCCAATGTAACAGTTTACCGAATTATAAACCACAACCTGGCACAGACAAGTCCATTTGCCGCCGATGGCATAACACAAAACAATAACACCACTATAAAGGTGCTGACTGGCCAAACCACCAGCGATGGCGTTGAACTGGATCTTGCCGGGCATCCGGTAAAGGGATTAGACCTATTAGCAGGATATAGCTACAACTATATTCGCTACACCAAAACACCAGATGCGGTGGGTAATTTTGTAGAAGGCGAAAGATTGGTGGAAGTGCCGCTGCATACCGCCAATGGAAGTATTTTTTACACCTTTGACAAAACCGCATTTAAAGGTTTGAAATTGGGCGCCACGGCATTCTTTACCGGTAACCGCTACGGAGGATATAATAATAGAAAGGGACAATCGCAGAACTTTAACCGGCTGATCTTTTTAGATGGATTTACAACAATCGATCTTATGGCAGGCTACAGTTTTAATAAGATTTCGCTGCAGGCCAAGGTATCTAACCTTACCAACACCTTTAATTATTATGTACACGATAATTACAGCATTAATCCAATAGCGCCAAGGCAATTGGTGGCAACAGTGGGTTACAGATTTTAAAAATATCGATCCTTTTATTTTTGAAGAAAGCATTGTGGCGAAAACCGCGATGCTTTCGTATTTATATGCCCGGTCTTAATTGTAAAATGAACCTATTATTTTTCGCCGGTTAGCTCACTTGTTCTGTATATTCTGAACCCAAAAACACTTTCGGGGTATTGCAGGGTTAGTTGTTTTTTAATGACAGTCCGCAATTTGGTTTAGACTTTTTGGAACCCGGCTTTATCGCTGTTTTCATCAGTCGTTGCGTCGCACACTTCAACGTTCTATAATTTTATTCAGCCGTTTTCGATCATTATCGAATGTTCAACATTGATTGAACCAAATTGCGGATAATCATTTGTTTTTTGATATATGTATAAACCATGGTTTTGGGATAGCAAGGCACTTT
>JBBRCW010000348.1:0-7061 GCA_038204535.1 Chitinophagales bacterium
CGCGCAGGTATGAACGACTCCTTTGGGTTTGCCTGTTGAGCCGGAAGTATATAAAATGAACAATGGATCTTCGGCATCCATCTCGGTGGCCGGCATTGTAATTATGTTGTTTCGTTCAATTTGCGACTCAGCATGTTCCATTTCATCCACCCACCAAACATCTCTGCCTTTTATCATTGATACCGGGGTTCTGGTGCGGGTATAAACGATTACTCTTTTTACGGTTTTGTTACCGATAAGGGCATCATCTATCACATCTTTCAGCGGAATATCTTTACCGCCGCGGTATGCGCCATCGCAGGTAACAATATATTCAGCCTTGGCATCCACCAGCCGGTCGGCAATGCTCTGGGCCGAAAAACCGCCGAAAATAACACTATGGATGGCGCCAATTCTTGCACATCCCAAAACCGCATAGGCCAGTTCGGGTACCATGCCCATATATATGCAAACGCGGTCACCTTTTTTTACGCCGTTATTTATTAAAACCTGCGCAAACTGGCAAACCCTTTTGTGCAGGCGGCTGTAAGTAACCACCCGGGTTCGTTCTTCGGGGTTATTGGGTTCCCAAATAATAGCGGGTTTATCGCCCAAATCGGCAAGGTGGCGATCAATACAATTTTCAGTTATATTAAGTTTTCCACCCTTAAACCATTCAACCATTGGCTCTTTAAAGTTCCAGTTAAGAACGCTGTCCCACTTTTTATGCCAGGTAAAGTTTTCGGCAATTTTGCCCCAAAAGCCCTCGGGGTCATCCAGGCTTTTTTGGTATTCAACCTGGTATTCTTCCAATGTTTTTATTTGATAGTCGTGTTCCATTACAATCGTTTTATATGTGCAACTTAAAGATAAAAAAGCATTTTTTTTAATAGTGGTATAAACTCTATTGGATTAAGAAGCGGGCATACGTGTGAATGCGCCAGCTTTTCGATAGGAATTAGCGGGAATTTGTTATGTAGCAGATATGTTGACCAGAGGTGGTTGCAACCGATTATAAAAAAGGAAGGCTGCCTTTGGGGGCAGCCTTTTATAAAAAATATGGGCAATTAATCAATAGCCAGGATTCTGTTCCGGTTTAATAGTTGCGTTTGCGTCAACCTCCGTTTGAGGTATTGGCAATATTCTTCTGAATACATTATAAGGAATTATCCGGGATGAAGCCGGGTAATTATTGCTGCGAACAATATCACGCTTCAAGCGCTGAAGATCGTGGTAGCGGTCACCTTCAAATGCCAGTTCTTTTCTTCTTTCAGTAATGATAGCTTCAAATAAAGCGCTTCCGGTAGCCACAATAGGAGTAGCGTTTCGGCGGCTGGTAATTGCGTTCAAATAAGTTAATGCATCTGCCTCATTAGCGGGCAAAGAAGCCTCGGCAGCAATCAGGTACATTTCGCTCATACGCAATACCTTACTATCGCTTGGGTCGGGATTGAATGTTGGAAATTTGTTTACGAACACAGCCGGTACACCTCCACGGGTACCAGTGCCATAAAGCGCCTTGCGAACATCTGTTGTTTCGTACATGGCATATAGATCATCTGAACTTAAAAGATCACCATAATTACCAGTCTGACTATAAATATATGCCAGCTCGTCGAAACTCAGGTTTGCAGTAGCGTCAGAAGATATCTCAAGCAAAGTTTCCACTTTATCGGTTCTGAAAGTTACACTTGCCCAATATGAGGCATGGTTAGCAGTTGTTAAGGTAGAAAAGCCACTGTTGTTAATAACGTCTAATGCGGCCGTCTTTGCATTTGTTTTATCACCCATGTTTAGGTAAACCTTAGCTTGTAAGCCTCTTGCAGCATATTTGCTGAATTGGCTGCTATTGGTCAACTTGGTCATTAAAGAGAACGCCTTGGTAAGGTCGCTTATCATTAACGTATATACTTCAGACACTTTGCTGCGTGCAGGCTTTAAGTCTGGGTCATACGTAGTAATGATGGGCACACCTAAGCTATTCGGATCATCAGAATAAGGACGAGCAAAGAAGCGAACGAGATTAAAATAATTTAATGCTCTTATCGCATATGCTTCTCCTTTATATTGATCCACATTGGCGCTGGTCGGCACCGTTGAATTGATGATGTTATTTGCCCGAAGAATATTTGCATATGAGCCGGCCCATAATCCTCTGGCATTACCATCTGCCGAAGTGGCACCCTTAGTAGCAGAGTAGTCGTTGTAAACAGTATAACGATTGGTATTTAATGCAGACTGGTATGTATTATCAGCCATTATATCACCTAAAACAGGAATTGTCCTACCGTACATATCGCCGGTAAAACCAGTTACTCCTGTCCGCAGACCGGCATAGGCACCGCGAAGTGCCACCAATAAGTCTGCCTCTGTTCCTAAAGCCTGCTCAGGCGTAAGTGAGCTGGGAGAGTTCAATTCAATGAACGATTTTTTACAGGATGTTACAGTTGCCAATAACACTATTACAAGCAACAATTTATAACCTAATATTTTTATCATTTTTAATATTTTTTTTTAGCTGCAAAAGCCTTCTTAAAATCCAATGTTAATGCCCGCTGTTATTGTTTTTGGAATAAATACTTGCAGATTTGTAGAACTGGTTGTGCCTTGCTCAGGATCAAATGGCAGATTTTTATCTTTAACCCAGGTAAACAGATTAGTACCTCTTACATAAAAATTAAAGCTGGATATCTTTGCTTTAGCCAATAGGTCTTTTGGCAAATTAACTCCAAACTGTATTTCGCGAAGCCTGATAAAATCGCCTTTGTTTAAGTAAAATGTTGAGCCATTTTGGAAATTTTTGTTTCCGTTATAAACATATTTTGGAATATCTGTAACGTCACCAGGCTTTTGCCACCTGTTAAGCTGGCGAACTACCTTATTAAAGGTGGCTCCAGAACCAGAACCAGTGTAAAAGGACCCCCAGGTATCATAAACAGAGTTGCCATAATTATAATACAATTGCGCGCTTAATGAAAAGGCTTTATAGTTGATACTATTGCTTAATGAACCAAAATATTTAGGTTGTGCATTTCCAATCAATACACGGGCAGCAGCAGTAGGATAGATATTTGCTTTGGTACCGCGCTTATCATCCTGGTACCATAATGGATCGCCGTTTGAGGCATCAACCCCTGCGTATTCTCTTAAAAAAAACGTATTTAAAGCTACACCTTCCCTAATAATACGGGTACCGTCCGCTATATCATTTCCGCCTGGCAGACTTAACACTTTGTTCTTGTTATTAGCAAAATTGAAATCGATATCCCACCTAACATTTTTTGATTGAACAGGAACAAGATTTAATGCTATCTCTACTCCTTTATTCTCGAGCGAACCAATGTTTTTGGTGGCAGTAGAGAAACCTGAAGTAAGAGATAAAGGAACAGATAATAATAAGGCTTCTGATCTTCTATTGTAATAATCCGCTGTAATATTCACCCTGCTTTTAAACAATCCGGCGTCGATACCAACGTTAAATGGCTTATTTACCTCCCAGGTCAGATTAGTATTGCCGACATTAGATGGGCCGCTACCAGGCCCCTGGTTATAGTTATTGCCAAAACCATAAAGGGGCGAAGCATCGTAGTTGCCAATAGCAGTATTGCTACCATTACGACCATAAGAAGAACGAAGCTTAAGTTGGTTAACAAAAGAAATGTTTTCCATAAAGCGTTCTTTCTCCATATTCCATGATAAACCTACCGCATAAAAGTTACCATATCTGGAATTGGGACTGAATTTTGATGAACCATCCCTGCGAAAACTTCCAGATACAACAAATCGATTTTGGTAATTTATTGAAGTTGATGCAAACTGCGATACAAATGAATATTCAGATATAGTAGCGCTTGCTGTAATTGGACTTGCACCTGAAATTGGATAAATTAATGATGTGCTGGGAGGAAACTGATCGGCTCGAAGTGTATTAAAATAACCTGACGATTTCTGAGATTCGTAACCCACCTGAGCAATCATTGAAAGGTCCCCATCACGGGTAATATCCTGGTTAAAGTCTAATGTGTTGGTCCATACATAATTGAAATAGCGCGTGTAATAAGAAAAGGCTCGTCCGTTTGAGGCCGCACCATCACCATGTAGCCCGTTGTTATACTGATCTTCTTCTAAAATATTAAAATCACCACCATAATTGGTTCTGAATTTCAGGTTATCCAGTATTTTATATTCAGCGTTTACACTACCTCTAAAACTAGCTTGTCTTAAGAACCGCTTATCAATATCAGATAGGGCTATTGTGTTGTGTAACCCCCCGAGGTTGGCAGAAGTGAGGTTGTACGAACCATCAGCTTTATACGCGCCATACGTTGGAAGTAAAAAGTAGGATGACAATACCGGATTGCCAAAAGAACCACCTGCCAGAGGGGCCCGTTGGTTAACTACACCACCATTCAAATTAAAGCCAAGTGTAAGTCTGTCGGTTGCTTTATTAGTTAGTCTTACGTTACCATTGGTGCGGCTTAGCTGAGAGTTTATAGTGGTACCTTCCTGAAAAAATCGGCCGCCTGAAAGATAAAAGGTTGTTTTGTCATTACCACCCTCGGCACTTAGGTTAAATTGTTGTTGACTGCCATTGCGGGTCACGTTATCTAACCAGCTAAAGTCAGTACCATTACCCTTGCCCAACGAGGTTAGCGTAGCATCTGTCTGTGCTTGTGTTCTACCCAAATTGATTAATCCTTCCTGCGTAATGTCAAGGTATTGTTGAGCGTTTAGCGGGCGGTACAGGTCGTTAGTGTAAGCGGTACTGCTTTGCCCAACCTCAGTATCGAAACGAAAACGCGTTTTACCAACTCTACCTTTTTTAGTGGTAACTACAATAACGCCATTGGCAGCCCGGCTACCATAAATTGATTGTGATGCTGCATCTTTTAGCACCGAAATACTTTCAATATCATTGGGATTAAGTGTACTTAAAAGGTTTGAAGTAGTTTGCAAACGCGATGCATCGCCAATATTTACAGGTACCCCGTCTATAACCCATAATGGATTACTACTTCCGTTAACCGAACTAATACCACGAATAATAATATTTTGTGAAGCACCAGGCTGACCGGAGGCGGCAACCGACTGAAGCCCGGCCACTTTTCCTTGCAAGGCTTTGTCAACTGAGGAAAAAGGGAGGTTTTCAATTTCCTTTGCACTAACTGTTGCTACAGAACCAGTAAGGTCGATTTTTTTAGTGGTGCCATAACCTGTTACTACGATTTCTGCCAGGGTGCCAGCCGATGCCTTAAGTTGCGCAGTGACAACACTGGTGTTTCTACCGATAGAAACTTCTTGCATTTCATAGTTGACAGAACTAATGACAAGTGCAGTAACATTACTTCCAACTGATAAGGAGAATGTACCATTGGATCCTGTTACTGTGCCACCAGTGCCACCTTTTGGCTGCACTGATGCATTAACTATTGGGATGCCGGAGGCGTCAGTAACCTTTCCGGTGATGGTTTTTTGTGCCAGGAGTTGTGTTTGCAACACAAAGAATCCCAGCATGAAAAATACAACTTTTCTCATGTGTGTGTTTATTGATGAATAAAAAAATGGATGACTAAAAATCGCGGATGCTTGTTGATCAGGTTAAGATGAAAGAAATTCCCAAACATCCAATTGAATTTGGTTTAGTATTAATAATAGGTTAACGTCAAAAATAACACTTGAGGTTATCATTTGGTTAATTAACGATTGATTCTTTTAAGATAAATCAATCGTTAATTAGATATTTATTTAAAAAAAACGATAAATAAAGCAGTTAGTTTTGATTTTTTCTCCTTTAAATACTTAATCTTTGAATATATCTCAACGATCTAAGAAAAACAATAAATATTATTTGTATTTATGAATTATTAATATTAAAAGCCGTTCTGATGTTTTTCACCTTTAAGACCATCTAAGTAGAAAATGTGATGCATTGAAAAGATTAAATTTTCATAAGGGCAGGTAAAAAATCGGGGATTCGATAGTTATGCAGGAAAGCTAAATGGCGGCCCCAATTCAGGCATTGCAGCAAATTAGCCCGTTGAATTTCGAAAAATTATTTATGTAAATCAAGGACTTATAAATTTCTTATTATCCGGCTGTTGTTTGTTTTAGACAAGACGGGTTCATCAAATTGTTTAATTGGAAAATTAAAAATTTTTAAAAAAATGGCATCAGGGGCGTTATTCCACCTTGCAATTTGCTAAGACACATAAACCAAATCGATTTCCTTATAAAAAAAACGGTTCGTATTTAAATTAAAATATCTTAGCAATCTCTTATTTGGGGCATTGACCGGCATTAAATTTCAAAATATACAGACTGCGGCTTATGAATACATCCGGATCGAAAGGTATTACGAAAGTTATTTTTTCATCTTCGTTAGGTACACTTATTGAATGGTATGATTTCTACATTTTTGGGAGCCTTGCTACAGTAATCGCCCAGCAATTTTTTCCCGAAGGGCAGGGCACCGCGGCTTTGTTGTCAACACTAGCCATTTTTGCTGCCGGTTTTATTGTACGGCCTTTTGGTGCTTTGGTATTTGGCCGGTTGGGCGATATTATTGGCAGAAAATATACCTTTCTGTTAACGCTGGTTTTAATGGGCAGTTCTACCTTTTTAATTGGGGTAATACCAGGGTATAAAACCATTGGGGTTTTAGCGCCGATATTGGTTTTAATACTTAGGCTTGTACAGGGCCTGGCATTGGGCGGCGAGTATGGAGGAGCAGCCACTTATGTTGCGGAGCATGCCCCGGTAGGCCGCCGGGGATATTTTACAAGCTGGATACAAACCACTGCTACTCTGGGTTTATTTGTGTCGCTCGGGGCTATTTTGCTTACAAAAATGAGTATGAGCAACGAGGCTTTTAACGCTGAATGGGGCGGGTGGCGTTATCCTTTCTGGGGGTCTATTCTGTTGGTAGGGGTATCCGTTTATATACGTATGCAAATGAAGGAGTCGCCTGTATTCGCCCGGTTAAAAAGCGAAGGCAAAACGTCGGCTAATCCGTTAAAAGAAAGTTTTTCGCATAAGACCAATTTAAAAATGGTTTTACTCGCGTTGTTTGGTGCGGTAATGGG
>JBBRCW010000349.1:0-7036 GCA_038204535.1 Chitinophagales bacterium
AGTGGAAGCATATTACAAAGAGAAAGGGATGCGCGGAACAGACAAAGAAAAACAATGGAACGAACTGTTTGCCGGATACAAAACAAAACATCCTGACCTTGCAGCCGAATACGAAACAATGAGCAGCGGTAAAATGCCTGATGGCTGGAAGGATAAACTGCCTGTATTTAAAGCCGCCGATGGCTCAATTGCCACCCGTAAAGCTTCAGGAAAAACATTGAACGCAATCGCTGATTTGCTGCCCGGTTTAATTGGCGGTTCTGCCGATCTGTCCCCGTCTACTGACACATGGCTTAATAAATACCAGGCGTTCAGCCCCACTAATTACAATGGCAGAAATTTCCATTTCGGTATCAGGGAGCATGCCATGGGTGCTATCTTAAACGGAATGGCTTTAACCAAAGGCATTATTGCTTACGGGGCCACGTTCCTGATTTTTTCTGAATATATGCGGCCACCGGTTCGACTGGCGGCTATTATGAAAATTCGCCCGATAATCGTTTATACGCACGATAGCATAGGCCTTGGCGAGGATGGCACTACCCATCAGCCGATAGAGCAATTGGCCTCTTTGCGTTCCATTCCAAATCTTACGCTAATTCGCCCTGCGGATGCAAACGAAACGGCCCAGGCATGGAGGGTTGCGATTGAGCATACCGACGGACCCGTAGCCATTGTATTAACACGTCAAAATTTGCCCATAATAGACCAGGATATTTACACCCCAGCCACCCAACTGGAGAAGGGTGCCTATATCCTTTCTGACAGCAAAGACAGTCCGCAGGTTATATTGATAGCTACCGGCTCAGAAGTTTCGTTGGTGTTACAAGCACAGCAAAAATTAATGGAACAAAATATTGCTGCGAGGGTAGTCAGCATGCCATCGTGGGAATTGTTTAATAAACAAGATGCGGCCTATAGAGAGAAAGTGCTGCCATCGGCAGTTAGAAAAAGATTGGCGGTAGAGGCGGGTAGCACACTCGGATGGCATAAATATGTAACAGACGATGGCGGTATAATTGGCATTGATACGTTTGGGGAGTCGGCACCTGCGGAGGAGTTGTTTGAATTGTTTGGGTTTACGGTCGATAATGTAGTAGCAAAAGCAAAAGCTTTACTTACCTAAAAATTTTGAAAAATGAAAGTAGGTTTAGCCGCCGATCATGGCGGGTTCGAATTAAAACAGGTAGTGGGCCATTACCTGATACAACATCGCCACCAGGTTGTCGATTTTGGGGCAACCGAATTGGTAAATACCGACGATTATCCTGATTACGCGATACCGTTGGCAAAAGCGGTGGCTGCCGGCCAGGTTGATCGGGGCATTGCTATATGCGGAAGCGGCGTAGGCGCTTCAATTGCTGCCAATAAAGTAAAAGGTGTAAGGGCCGCATTGGTAAACGACCATTTTTCGGCACACCAGGGTGTAGAAGACGACGACATGAATATATTGTGCATGGGGGGCAGCATTACCGGGTATGCGGCGGCGCTCGAATTGGTTAATGCATTTTTACAGGCCACCTTTATTGGCGCCGAACGGCATGTAAGAAGGTTGAGCAAAGTAATTGAATTAGAGCATGAATAATTTGAAGAAAAACGGTATAGAGACGGGCGAAATTAGATGGTAGTAAATTAACCCCTCTGATTGTGATTGCGGGCCTGTAGCATTTTATAGTTATATTGTTGAACTTTTTTATACCGGTAAAACCGAGGAAGAAGTTTGGCGCCGGCAGTATAATGGACAGATCATTTATCAAATACAGCTAAAACAAAAAAGATGGAAAAGAATAACGTAAAAGAAATACACGATTTTGGACAAAGCATCTGGCTCGATTTCATCGACCGAAAGATCATGAACGATGGAACCTTGCAGAAGATGATTGATGAAGATGGTATTAGAGGGGTTACTTCAAACCCGGCAATTTTTGAAAAGGCGATTAGCGCCAGCGACGATTATAAAGAAGATATTTCCCTTGCTGCTAAACAAAATATTTCGAACGATGAAATTTTTTATGGCATGGCGGTAAAGGATATTCAACGGGCCACAGGCTTTTTTACCCCGTTGTACAACGAAAGCAACGGAGAAGACGGCTATGTTAGCCTGGAGGTTTCGCCGCACCTTGCCCGCGATACAGAGGGCACCGTAAAACAAGCCAGGGAATTATGGAAATTGGTTGACCGCAAAAATGTAATGATAAAAATTCCGGGTACTAAAGAGGGATTACCAGCTATACGTACTTGTATAAGCGAAGGCATAAACGTAAATGTTACCCTGCTTTTTGGTTTACCTCGATATAGCGAGGTTGCTGAAGCTTTTATTGCCGGCCTTGAAGACCGGTTTAATGCTGGCCATCCTATAAATACAGTGGCGTCTGTTGCCAGCTTTTTTTTAAGCAGGATAGATGTAATGATCGATCCGTTGCTGAACGATAAAGGGCTTGCTGAATTAAAAGGAGAGGTCGCGATTGCATCTGCTAAAAAAGCCTACGAAATTTATCTTCATGTATTTAAAAGCAATCGGTTCAAAATTTTAGAAGCCAATGGCGCTAAACCGCAGCGGCTGTTATGGGCCAGTACAGGCAGCAAAGACCCTTCGTTTAGCGATACAAAATATGTTGAAGCGCTGATAGGCCCCGAAACGGTCAATACGGTGCCGCTGGATACAATGGAGGCTTTTCGTGACCATGGCAAAGCAGCAGATCGATTAGAGCAAGGCCTGGATAAAGCCAATGATATATTAGATCGCATAAAAGAAAAAGGAATTAACATAGACGACATCACACAAAGGCTGGAAGATGAAGGGATAGAGAAATTTAATAAGCCTTACGACCAGCTGCTTGCCGCCATCGAAAAAGTAAAACAACCTTAGAAAACGTAAATAAAAGTATGGTCAACTTTTCATTAAAAATTCTTTTTTTTGATATTGGCGGTGTATTACTTACCAACGGATGGGGCCATCAATCGAGAGAGGAAGCTGCTAAAAAGTTTGAGATCGGCTATGAGGAGATGGATGAATTGCACGATTTTATTTTTAATGTTTTTGAAATCGGCAAAATATCGCTGGACGATTACCTGGATACTGTTGTTTTCAATCACCCAAGAGACTTTACACGCGAAGATTTTAAAACGTTCATGTTCTCCTGTTCTAAAGAATTGCCTGGTATGTTGCCCTGGCTGATAGAATGGAAAAAGCAACACTCCGATTATCGCATCATCGCTATTAATAACGAAGGCAGGGAGCTGAATGATTACCGGATAAAAAAATTTGGGTTACACCGTTGTTTCGATGCCTTTGTTTCTTCGTGCCAGGTGGGCATGCGTAAACCCGATCCCGGAATTTATAATTTGGCAATGGGCATAGCACAGGCAACCCCTGATCAGTGCCTTTATTTTGACGACCGGCAAATGTTAATTGACGAAGCGCAAAAGCTGGGAATCCAAAGCTATCATCACACCGACTTTAATGTTACAAAAAAAATTCTTGAAAATTTATAAACAGATTTTAATTACCATATTATGAAAGAGCAGCAATATGTATTTGGAATGATAGGCCTGGGTACTATGGGGCTGAATGTCTTGCTGAATTTGTCGGACCACGGTTTTGCTGTGGCCGGCTTTGATACCGATGCAGAAAAAGCCGACGTACTGAACCAACTGGGCGATGAAAGTAAAATGAGGGGCTTCACCGATAAAAAAGCGTTCATAGATAGTTTAAAAAGCCCGCGTTCCATTATGATGCTGGTGCCAGCTGGTAAAATTGTAGATGAAGTTATTGCGGGGTTGCTGCCGCTATTGGATAAAGGAGATATAATTATTGACGGAGGAAATTCGCATTTCACTGATACCGATCGCCGGGCGGTCGAACTTGAAAAACAGGGTTACCATTTTTTTGGAATGGGTATTTCGGGGGGCGAAGAGGGCGCAAGACTGGGCCCCAGTATGATGCCCGGAGGAGACAAGCAGGCATACCTGCACGTAAAGGATATGTTTGAAGCCATTGCGGCCAAAGTAAAAGGCGAACCCTGTGTAACCTACCTGGGGCCTGGCGCTGCCGGGCATTTTGTAAAAATGGTTCACAATGGTATTGAGTACGCTTTAATGCAACTGCTTGCCGAAACCTACCAGTTTTTAAAAGTGGGTTTGCAGTTAAAAGACGAAGCCATACAAAAAGTTTTCGCCCAATGGAACCAGGGCAGGCTGCAGTCATTTTTAGTGGAAATAACCGCCGATATCTTTGCGTTTAAAAATCCCGCTACCGGCAATTTACTGGTTGAAGATATTAAAGACGAAGCCAAGTCGAAGGGAACCGGAAAGTGGACATCGCAGGGCGCAATGGACCTGCAGGTTTCCACAACGGTTATTGATACAGCAGTCTCTATGCGCGACCTTTCCAAATACAAGGAACTGCGCGTTCATCTTGCGTCGCTATACAGGGGTACTGCTGCAATTAAGCCGGTAACCGAAAATGCGGCGGATTACCTGCCCTACGTTGAAGAGGCATTTTATTGCAGCATGGTAACCACCTATGCGCAGGGTATGCACATGCTTGCCAAAGCTTCGGAAGTTTATAAATACAATCTACGGCCTGGACAGATTGCCAAAATATGGCGGGGCGGCTGCATTATACGTGCAAGGTTTTTAGAAGATATTTATAATGCCTATCAAAACAATGACGGGCTGCAGCACCTTTTGGCCGATGGCGATATACAGGCCGCCGTACAAAAGGGCTTGCCTTCGCTGCGCAGGCTGGTGAGCGATGCTGTAACCAATGGTATTGCCATACCCGCCTTTGCAGCTTCTTTAACATATTTTGATACCATCACCACCAAACACATGCCTTCGAATCTTATACAGGCGCAACGCGATTTTTTTGGTGCACATACATACGAGCTCATTGGTAAAGAAGGTGTATTTCATACCGATTGGAAAAGCGGAAACGCCTGATTGTTTACGCGTCTAATAAATCATTCATGGAAAATTTAAAATCGCAGCCCTACATTTTTATACTGTTTGGGGCTACAGGCGACCTTACCAGCCGCAAGATCATACCTGCATTGTATAACCTGTATTTAGACAATTGGTTGCCCAATCAGTTTGTAATAATAGGTACGAGTTTCGACAAATTTAGCGACGACGATTTCAAAAATAATTTACTCGAAGACGTTAATAAGTTTTCGCGTAAGGGCAAGGCGGAAGAAAGCCAATGGGCGGGGTTTGCCAGCCGCATTTCATATGTTTGGTCAGACTTTAATGACGCCGGTACGTTTGCTCAGTTTGGCGAAAGTATCGCGCATTATAAGAACGAATGGGACAAACCTGTTCAAATAGTTTATTACATGGCAGTGGCACCAAATTTTTTTGGCATAATCGCGGAAAACATTGCCAAAAACAACCTGGTAGGTACCGAAGATGATACACGCATTGTGGTGGAAAAGCCTTTTGGTCACGACCTTGAATCAGCCAGGTCACTGAACAAAAAATTGTGCAGCATCTTTAAAGAAAAACAGATCTACCGCATAGACCATTACCTGGGCAAAGAAACAGTTCAGAACATAATGGCATTCAGGTTCGCTAACTCGATACTGGAACCCATTTGGAGCCGGAATTATATTGAACATGTACAGATTTCGGTGCTCGAACAATTGGGAGTAGAACAGCGTGGCGGGTATTACGAGGGCGCCGGTGCCATGCGGGATATGATACAGAACCACCTGTTGCAGTTATTGTGTTTTATAGCCATGGAAACGCCTATCAATTTTAATGCGGATGAGGTTCGTAACCGAAAGGTGGATGTGCTAAGAGCCATGCGCAGATTTGGCCCGGGCGATGTAAGAAAGCTGGCAGTGAGGGGGCAATATGGCGGCGGCTGGATGGAAGGGCAAGAGGTGCCCGGTTACCGAAAAGAGGCTAAAGTAAAACCAGATTCGAATACGGAGACCTTTACGGCCATCAAATTTTTTATTGATAACTGGCGCTGGCAGGGTGTTCCCTTTTACATGCGTACCGGTAAACGCATGCACGAAACCGCCTCAACAATTACCATTCAATTTCGCGATGTGCCGCATTTGGTTTTTCCGCCGGAGGCATCCGGTAACTGGCAGCAAAACCGGCTCATAATCAGCATTCAGCCCGAAATGAGCATTAGTCTGCAATTACAGGCCAAAAAACCCGGCCTCGATATGATTTTAAATACAGTTGACATGGTGTTTAACTACAACGAAGCCTCCAGGAACGAAACCCCCGAAGCCTACGAAACCTTGCTGTTAGAGGTAATGACCAGCGACCAGACATTGTTTATGCGGGCCGACCAGGTAGAAGCCGCCTGGGACTTGCTGATGCCTATTTTAAATTCGTGGCTGAGTAAAGAAAGTATCAATTTTCCCAATTACTCTGCGGGTTCTTCCGGCCCTGAATTAGCGGAGGCTTTGATAGCGCAGGATGGATATCATTGGTTTTCGCTGCCGCTGAAAAATTAGGGAAAATAGAAAAATCAACTTTTGTTTTTTATCCTTACTGGTATTGGCTTGTATAGGTTAGGTGCCAATGGACCCTCCAATATGCATTTTGGTGCAGCGCGCCCAAATATTTACAGCAAATAAAATTACGGTATAATCAAAGGTGCAGCGCACCGAAATATCGGCCCAGAAAGGAAAGGTGGTGCCAATATTATTTTGTCAACTTTATTGGTTTTGGCTTACAAAGATAGGCAGCAATAATTCCCTTATTATGTCTTTTGGTGCAGCGCACCCAAATATTTGTAGCAAATAGAATTATGGTACGATCAAAGGTGCAGCGCACCGAAATATTGAGGGAATTTTTAATTTGCCGAGGTCGATATTGTCAAAATATTGCGGTGCGCTGCACCTCATAAACGCTGGGGGTAGGATGTTGTAGAAATATTTTGGTGCGCTGCACCTGGGTTTCAAGCATTAGAGATGCGGCAACAAATAGGTGCAATTCGCCAACCGAACCGGCGACAAATTTGCGTAAATGATAATAGATCGTGGTAACCTAAAACGGATAAGAGTTTTAGCAG
>JBBRCW010000350.1:0-7012 GCA_038204535.1 Chitinophagales bacterium
TGGATGATCAATCGCTGCAAGGCAAAGTGATAGGCTCCGTAGCCGCTTTGGCCGTTGACAATGGTATCCCCTGCATAGCCTTTTGCGGCCGGCTCGATCTGTCACAAAAGGAAATAGAAGCGGCTGGATTAAAAGCTGCTTTTATAATTGCCGACAATAGCGTTCCGCTGGAGGAAAGTATCAGAAATGCCAAAAGGCTGTTGCAACAAAGGGCCGCGGAGGTGTTGGAAAGATTTATGTAATAATTAAGATGGTTTATCTATTTGCAATTAACAATAGTGGAAAACGTAAATCTGGGATGCGCCCTTTAATGGCTCAAAATCAACGGCCATTCTTTTCCGTGGGCTTCACCCACTGCTATAGGTATTTCAGTCCTTCAGGCTTATGACAACTACCGTCTGCCCAAAGCCTTCTGCCATTACCTGAGTGACATGTGTTGTCGTGTTGTTTTTAATCCATGGATCGTGTTATTCATCTTCCGTTCCTCCGGAACGGGGAAGACCTTTTTGGCTGTTATTTTCTACCCATGATATGTTCCTCCGGAACGAGGTATATGTAAAGCCGGCCTATCTTCTAACCCAAAAGCATTGAATGCTATGTCGGTGATCTTCACTGTGAAAAATACCCTGCGTCCCGGTATTTTAGAAAAATGAAAATTTCGGCATTTGCCGCCTTTGCCGGTGTTCTTCACCGGCAAAGCCTGCTGGCATTGCGGAAGTTATTATCGGAACGTAATGCTAATCTTCACAGGCTTTTTAGTGAATGTTATCCAAATAATTTTGCTGCCAAAATTCTTGAAAAAGGAATAGAAATTTCAAAATATATTTTCCGTTCCAGCGGAACGACAGATGGGTAGAAAATGAAGATTTCGGCATTGTCTTCCGTTCCGGAGGAACGACAGGTGGACCGATAAATCGGAAGAAACATGGGATATATTTGGAAAAAAACGGTTTTTGTAACTTAGGAATTACAGCTAATTTATAAGTGATGAAAAATCTAAAAATAATAGTCAACCCAGAGGTTAAATTGGTATTTGAGAACTATCCCGATTCGGTTCGGAGTAAAATGTTATTTCTCCGAAAACTGGTAATTGAAACTGCCACAGAAACAGCTGAAATAACCCAATTAGAGGAAACGCTGAAATGGGGAGAACCAAGTTATCTGACTGAAATTGGAAGCACGATCAGAATGGATTGGAAGCCAAAAACCCCTCGTCAGTACGCTATATACTTTAAATGTACAAGCAGATTAGCAGAAACTTTTAAGAAGATATTTAATAACCTATTTGATTTTGAAGGCAACAGAGCAATCGTATTTCAGCTAAATACCGAAGTTCCCATACAAGAATTGAAGTATTGTATAAAGGCGGCACTGACCTATCATAAGGTAAAACACCTGCCCACACTTGGTATTTGAAAATAAAAAACCGCTTACACCAAAGTATTGCGTAAAGGAAAAATAATTAAAATTTCTGCATTGTCTTCCGTTCCAGCGGAACGATAGGTGGGTAGAAAAATGAAAATCTTAGCATTGTCTCCCGTTCCGGAAGAACGACAGGTGGGCCGATCAGTCGGCAGAATCAATACTTTCGAAAATTATTTACCCGGACAAACAATCACATTTTGTGTATGATATTTTCGATTTTTCGTAGTATAAATTTGAAATATGCTTCTTTGTTTTCAATCCATGGATCATTTTATTCATCATCCGTTCCTCCGGAACGGGGAAACCTTTTTTGGATGTTATATGCTACCCAAGTTCCGTTCCTCCGGAACTGATTATATGTGAAGTCGGCCTGTCTTCGTAACCCAAAGGCATTTGATGTTAACACCCCCTTTGCCGGTGTTATTCACCGGACAATCCCCATTCACCATCTCATGTTATTGCAATGCCCCCGCTGCCCATTGCAGCGCTATATTGCTCTTAAAGAACTTTGTTTTCAGCTCGGCTACTTTCTGAAGGGTTTCAAGCACTTTGTTTTCGCGGCTATTCAATAAAAACAGGCTGCTCTCTCCTATCGAAAATTTGTACTCTTCGGTAACTAATAATTGCTGATAATTTTTTAAAGCATCTTCGTAAATAGCTATCTGCCTGCGATAGGCCAGTACCTGGTTAAAATAATTGCGAATTTTATTTTCAATCTCAAACGATGCGTGGCTTTGCAGCAGTTCGTTGCCCCTTATTTTTATATTGGCCAGCTTTAATTCGCCCCTCGCCTCCCGTAAAAATAATGGCATCTTAAAGTCTAAACCGTATTTATAATTGTTTTGCAAAAAATATTGCCCCAGCCCTTTCCAGGGTTCGTAGCCTTTTTGCAGGAAATTATAGTTAACATTTAAAGTGGGTAAAAGACTTTGGGTTTTTAAGCGTTTATCTATTACCAAAAGGTCGCGCTTAAAACCAAGCGACTGTAATTTTGGATGCTCCCTTTTTGCAGTGGCAACAAGATCTTCAATAGCAGCAGGCACCGCATATGTCTCAGTCTTTATTTGCTGCCAGCTTGTATCGGGCAAAACACCCGGTTCTATCTGGTACGGCACCTGGTTAGGTAACCATAAAAAGACAGACAGATCCAATGCAGCGCTCTGAAAGTTATAATAGGCCTCGCTTTGCAAAAATTGAAAATTCTGCAACTGCGTCAGTGCCTCCACCGTATCAATAGCCGCTCGGTCGCCACCGGCATACAGCCTGCTTACAAACTGAAACCGCTTTTCGTTATTAGCTACCGCTTGCGATATAATCCTGTATAACTGGTAGGTTTTCACCCACTCCCAAAAGGTAGCGGCAGCATCGTACAAAAGGTCGTTGTAAATATTTCGGCGCTCAGCTTCTGTTTGGTTTGCAAGTACTTTTGACTGCTGCAGCACGGCGCGGCGTTTATCCAAAACAAGGCCTTTTAACAGAGGCATACTAATGCCAGCATAGCTGCTTTGGCCGGCCGTTACCTCGTTCAATAAACGGCTTCCTCCATTGTCTTCTATTCCTGCTTTAACTTCAATGCCATACCAGGTGGGCACCTTTACACCTGCCTGTGTATAAAAATAATAATTGGTGCCTGCAAAAGTTTTCTGTTCATTTTCTACAACCGCCAACGGATCGAATGCGCCTCTTGCCATTTGCTGAATTGCCTGAGCGCTATCGTTTTTAAGATTAGCCTGCAGTGCAACCGGATTATATTTTCGAACAATTTCAAAAACGTTATCCAGCGACAGAAATCGGTTATCCTGCCCAAAACTATCGCTGCAAAACAGCATGCATAAAATGACGCCGCTCCCCCATGATATATGCCTTCTACGGTTCATGATTATTTTTTGCTGCTGGTTTTTGAGCTGGTCTCCGATTTATAATACACCGGGGGGAAACCATTAATATTTCGCCATAGCTCGTACCAGATTGGTACATTTTTTAACAAAGCATAGCCAACAGCGCCGGTTCCCAATTTTAAATTCGCGGGCCATTTACGCTCGTTTTCATCCTCAACAACCAAAACTCTGAATAATCCATTTGAACTAAGATTGGTTTCAATGGCTATTATTTTTCCCACAAAAGTGCCATAGCTCGCCTTGGGCCAGCCAGAAAAAATAATGGCCGGGTAACCATCAAAAACAAACCGCACCTTTTGCCCCGTATCTATCAATACCAGGTCAAACGGCTTCACAAACAATTCAAGCGCATAATCAATGTTAGTGGGTATTATCTTTACAATCATTTCACCCTCCTTTACCACTTCATTCAAACCTGCTTTTATAGCGTTGGTAACCTGCCCGTCTTGCGGGGCAATCAACCATCTTTGCGAGCCTCTGATGCGGTAATTTTGCAACTGGTTTTCCAGCTTGGCCACTTCACCTATTGTGCCAGCCCGGTCGCTTTGTGCACTGGCCTGTTCACCTATTGCCTTCATAACTTTTTCGGCGGTTTCCTGTTGTACATTGTTTATTTCAATACGGTTTATTGTCAGGTCTTGCTGTGTATTTTCATACTTATTCAGTTTTTCGGTAAGCATGGCTTGCGCCTTCTGAAAAGTACCGGTTCGCTTTTCAAAATCAACCAGCGAAATGATGCCCTGGTCCAGCATGTTCTTAGCCCTTTCGTATTGTACTTTGGCAATATTAAAATCTATGGTGGCTGCCTGCCATTCTGCAGAGTCGCTTTGTATTTTTCGGTGTAATTGCTCCAGTTTATTCTGCAGGGAATTTATCTTTAGATCGCGGCTATTCTGCATAGCCGTTATCTGATCGTCGGTAGCAATCACTTTATCGCTATAGAAACCTGCCTTTTGCTTTTTAGCCACCAGTTGTTCAACCGTTCTTCCAACAAGGTTTGGGTCAAGATAGTCGTCTTTAACATCGGCCAATTGCAGCAGTGTATCGCCCCGGCGAACAAAGTCTCCTTCTTTTACAAACCATTTAATAATTTTTCCGGGGATAATGGCATTAATTTCCTGCGGACGCTGATTTTGATAAAGGGTGGTCACGTCGCCCCGCGATTGTATATTTTGTGTCCATGGCAAAAACAATACTAAAATCAGTAAAATAAAAAAGCCCATCATCCAAAATCTTAATTGTTTGCCATACCCGGCATTATACACCTTATCAAAACTTTTTATGATGTAGTTGTTTTCCTTTTGTATCAGTTCTTGTAATACCTGCATTCAACAAATTTTTATGAAAGAACCTCGGCCGGCGTACCGGAAATTTCTATTGACCCGCCCGCCATTTTAATAATCCGATCGCATTTAGCTGCAAAGTCTATTTCGTTTGACACTACAAATAAGGTAGTGCCAGGCATATTCTTTAGTATATAATTTTGAATGTTGACGGCTAATGCCGGGTTCAACGATGTCCAGGGAGTTTCAAGCAAAAGCAACCGTGGATTGTGTATCAGGGCACGGATCAATAATATTTTTTGAATAGTCGATTTGCTGAATCGTTTGCCGCCCACATCCATCATTGTTTCGTAACCCTCGGGCAACTGCCGCAAAAAATCTTCCAGGTTGGTTAATTTTGCCAGGTTATTAAGTTGTTCGAACGAAAAATCACTTCGTCCCAAGGTAATATTTTCTAACAGTGTACCGGTAAAAATATCCTGATCGCTCAATACGACCCCCATATATTGCTGCAAACTGGTTTGCATAAAATTCTTAATGGGAATGTTATCTACCAATAAGGTACCCGAAAAGTCGCTATAGCTGCCGGTAAGCATTCTTATTAGCATGCTTTTGCCGGCACCTTCCTCACCTGTTATGCATATTTTGCTGCCAGCAGGCACCGAAACCGTTATATTATTTAAAACATTTATTTTGTCATTAAAACTAAAAGACAGGTTGTCAAGCTTTATATCTATTCCAAGCCCGTTGGGAACAAAGTTTAACGAGCCATACGTATCTATCGGCTTGTCTAAAACTTTTCCTATTTTTTCAACACTCGTAAGCAAATCATATACATTATCAAGGCTGAAAATAAATTTTTCAACCGATCCCATAATTAAGATGATCACAATTTCAGCAGCCACAAACTGGCCCAAATTTATTTGGTTGTTAATGGTTAATACTGCGCCTACTATTAGCATGGCAGCAGAAATCAGCACTTTAAAAATAATGAGTGACCAATACTGAACCAGCAATACTTTAAAATGTTTGGTTCGGGCATCCAGGTAATTTTCCACAATCTGGTCGCTCTTTTTTAAATGCAGATTCGAAAGATTATTAAACTTGAATGTTTTATAAGAGCGGGCCATTTCTTCTAACCATCCTGCCATACCGTATTTATATTCGCTTTCGGTAAGACTGGTTGAAAGGCCACGATTGCTGGTTAACACAATTATGAGTGTCAGAATAATTAAAAGAAATATACCAAAAAGTATAAAGACGGAACTATACAATGACAATAAGATCAGTCCAAAAAGAATTTGAATAGAGGCTGTTGGTATATCGAGCAAAAGTTTGCCCAGCCCTTTTTGAATGGAGACGGTCTCGAAAAAACGGTTCACCTGCTCAGGTAAAAAGTAGCCGTCCGCTTTTTTTGCATCCAGCTTCGGTATACGATATGCAAACTCCATTCCGTAACGCGAAAACAACTTTTGATTGATTCGTTCAATTAATTTTAATTGCGATACCTGCAGCGCGCCGCTTAGCAATACGCCTACCAGTACCAACGTAATTAACACCCATAAACTGGTACTAAAGGTAAAAGCCTGTAAAAAATTTATTATTGCCTGTATGCCCAACGGTATGCTTAACTGTAATAACCCATTAAGGATGGCAAAGAAATAAATGGCAGAAATCTCTTTCTTTTTTAACCTGATCACCTCTAATACGCGCAAAAAAGGAATGCGCATAATTTTTTCAGTATAGTTTGCCATGTTACTATTTTCTGTTCAACTTTTAAAACCGAACAGCTGTTAAATCTATTCAAAGAAAGTTAAGCGGTGGCGAAAATAGACAAAACCGCCAAAACCGGAAAACTACTTTGTTAATAAAAAAATAATTAACGGTGGTAGTAATTTACTATATCACCCCGCAGCTCTCCGAAATCAGCCTGCAAACAATTAACTGAAAAAATGACAAAAAGTTTAAAGCAAGTGCTGACCAGCATCATACACCCAACTGATTGCAGATGTAAAAATTGGTGCCCGGCAGATATAATTTTACAGGTGCAAATAATTCTTAATCTTTAAACCTACGATCATGTCTGCCCAAAATTTAGTAAAAAAACCAACCCAATTTTCTTCAGTTTTCGATGACTTATTGAGTCCATGGAGCGATTGGTTCAGCAACTCCGGAATGCCTTCACGCATGTTGACTATACCGGCCGTTAACGTAACAGAAAACGAGCACCAATTTATTCTTTCACTTGCCGCTCCCGGATTGAAGAAAAAAGATTTCACTATTGATATTAATGGAAACATGCTGACCGTTAACGGGCAGAACGAAGAAAACAAAGAGGAAAAGGAAGAAAACTTTACACGTAAGGAATACAATTTCTCTTCGTTCAGCCGATCTTTTACGATACCG
>JBBRCW010000351.1:0-6938 GCA_038204535.1 Chitinophagales bacterium
GCAGAAAGATGGTTATGTTATTGCACAGGTAGGTGTATCGTTTAATCTGTCGTCGTACAAATGTCCTTCTCCATAGTTTTTATATAAACATCAAATAATTATTAAACCCTGGAGATTCCGGGTTTTTTTATTTCAATAGCTTTTAGTCGTTCCATTAAATTTGCTGCTTTTTACTCTTGCCAAAAAGGCAGGCCGAATAATTGCACCATCTACTTGTAATATTTGGAAGTAAATTCCAATTTTTCAAAATTTTAATAAAATAGGCTTAAATTAAGTTCAAAAAACTTATCCGCCCTAATTCTTTTAAGTAATAAAGCGTTGAAAACGCTACATTTGCCCACCCAAAAAAGGGTTTCCTACATGCAGGATGTGAAAGAAAAGATAGATCTTAATCGTTTGCCCCGTCATATTGCGATCATTATGGACGGCAATGGGAGGTGGGCAAAAGAAAAGGGGGAGGACAGACTGTATGGCCATTACCATGGCGTTGAAAGTGTTAGAAACATTGTGGAAGGATGCGCAGAACTGGGAGTAGAATACCTTACCCTATACGCTTTTAGCACCGAAAATTGGGACAGGCCGGCCAACGAGGTAAGCGGGTTAATGGATTTGTTGGTTGACACGATTAGAAAAGAGGTGGACACCCTGAATAAGAACAATATTAAACTTCATGTAATTGGAAATATGGCGATGTTGCCGACGTTTGCCAATAAGGAAATGCAGGAAGCCCTGGAAATGACAAGCGCCAATACAGGATTGAACCTGGTAATGGCCTTAAGTTACAGCAGTCGCTGGGAAATTGTAAATGCGGTAAAAAATATTGCGGCCGATGTGCAGAAAGGCGTATTGCAACCCGGCCAGGTTTCTAACGAAGTCTTCGAAAAATATTTGAATACCGCAAATATTCCCGACCCTGAATTAATGATCAGGACAAGTGGAGATTACCGGATAAGTAATTTTTTATTATATCAAAGCGCCTACACCGAACTCTATTTTACAGAAACCCGGTGGCCAGACTTCAGAAAAAATAATTTATATGAAGCCATCCTTAATTTTCAAGGGCGCGAAAGACGTTTTGGAAAAATTAGCGAACAAATAAATAATGAACTTGATGTTGATTAAACAATGCCCGTCTTACAAGACGCACCCCTACTATTTAACAAACACTTTTAAATAATCCCGTTAATTTGCTCGCCTAAAGAGAAAAGTGACTAAACGAAGCTGCATTGCCAGCGCGGAACCCAAACCAACCAAACAGGATATTGATGCAGAACCTATACAAACCTTTCTTATTATTAATGGCAGCGTGCTTGCTTTTTAGTGCTGCGGGCATTGCACAAGTTATTCCGGAAGACGACCAGGCTACCAGCATTGATGTTAATCTTGAAAATCTTTTCTCACAAAAGGTTCCCAAAAAATATAAAGTTGCCGGAATTTCAATATCCGGAAATAAATACTTTGACACCGCCTTACTTATTTCGGTTGCCAGTATAAATGTAGGAGAAGAAATTGTTATTCCGGGTGGCGATCAGTTTGCGCGGGCCATTACAAACCTTTGGAAACAAAACTATTTTAGTAACGTAGAAATTTATGTTACCAAACTTGAAGGCACAAACATTTACCTTGAAATAGAGGTAACGGAAAGGCCCAGGCTGGCTAATTTTTATTTTAAGGGAATCAAGAAGACTGAAGGAGAAGACTTA
The DNA here is from genome assembly GCA_038204535.1 of Chitinophagales bacterium. Classification (GTDB taxonomy): domain Bacteria; phylum Bacteroidota; class Bacteroidia; order Chitinophagales; family Chitinophagaceae; genus Segetibacter. The sequence continues at coordinate 1,704 of JBBRCW010000351.1, forward strand.
ACGCCAAAGGTTGGCCTGGTTAAAGGCCGTATTGTTACGGAAAGCAATCGCCGGTCAGCAATCGAGGCAATCTCAAAATACTTTAGCGAAAAAGGTTTCAGGGGTGTTTCGGTTAAACTGGATGAAGTAAAAGATCCAAAAATAGAGAATTCGTTAAACCTTACCTTTTATGTAGATAAGGGGACAAAAGTTAAGATCAATGAGGTAAATTTTGTTGGCAACAACGTGCCATCTCTCCGGTTGAAGAAACAACTAAAGGGAACCAAGGAAATGTCGCGACTAACGTTATTTCCACCTACAGAGGTTGGCGGCTATGCTACTCCAACTTCGTTAACATTTGCGGAATATTTAAAGTTTAATGGATTTTTATCTTTCTCTAAAACCAAAGAACTGCTGGATCCTTATATCCGTTTAAAATTGTCGTCGGCTAAGTTTAATGAAAAAAAGTTTGAAGAGGACAAAGAAAAAATACTGGATTATTATAACAGTTTAGGTTTTCGCGATGCGGTCATTGAAAAAGATACCCTCTATTATAATCCGCAGGGCAACCTGAATATTGATATTAAGGTTAGCGAAGGACGAAAATACTATTTTGGAGACATTGCCTGGAAAGGTAATACCAAGTATAATGACAGTACGCTTTCGCTGATTTTAGGTATTAAAAAAGGTGATATTTATAACCTGGAAACACTGAATAAAAAACTGGGAAAGCAACTTTCTCCCGAAGGAGGAGATATCAGCGGGTTGTATATGGATGACGGTTACCTGTTTTTTAGAACAGAGGCCGTAGAAACCGCGGTTTATAATGATACCATTGATTACGAAATAAGGGTTATTGAAGGACCACAGGCCACCATTAAAAATGTGAGGATTGCCGGTAACGATAAAACCAAAGAACATGTGATCCGAAGGGAATTAAGGACTATTCCCGGTGAAAAATTCAGCAGGTCCGATCTTATTCGTTCGCAAAGAGAAATAGCCAGTCTTAACTATTTTAACCAGGAAAAGATCGGGATCAACCCGGTACCAAATCCTGATGACGGAACGGTGGATATTAATTATACCGTTGAAGAAAAATCGAGCGACCAGTTAGAACTGAGCGCCGGCTGGGGTGGTGGCATTGGTTTAACAGGAACCGTTGGTGTTTCGTTCAACAACTTCTCCATTAAAAACATCTGGAAGAAATCTGCCTGGGATCCGTTACCAACGGGAGACGGGCAGAAACTGAGCCTTCGCGTTCAAAGTAATGGTAAGGCATTCCGTTCGTACAACTTTTCATTTACAGAGCCATGGCTTGGGGGTAAAAAAAGAAACTCCTTTACAGTTAGTGTGTATGACACTAAATACAGAAACAGCCAGTTTGATTATAATACCGGGAGACCTATATTCAACGCCAATGATTCCTACATTCAAACCAGTGGAGTGGGCATTAGCCTGGGTAAACAATTAAAATGGCCCGATGACTATTTTAACCTGGTAACCTCGCTAAACTATACCAGGTACCGTATTAAAGATTACCAGATTTTTGAAGGATTTAGTAACGGGTTTTCAAACAACTTTAACATAAAACTGGCGTTGCAGCGTTCTTCGGTCAACCAGCCTATTTTTCCAAGTGCCGGTTCAACGTTTTTGTTAAGTACGCAGCTTACGCCGCCATGGTCTTTGATAGATCCATCTCGTGTAAAATCTGTTAATCCATATGAGTTGGTTGAATATCATAAGTGGCGCTTTAACGGCGAATGGTATGTGCCTATTGGTAAACCAGCAGGCCCCGAAAGAAATAAACAGTTTGTTTTAAAAGCAGCGGTTAAATATGGTTACATAGGCCGATACAATAGGCAATTGCAGGTTTCACCCTTTGAGCGCTTTCAATTGGGCGATGCGGGCCTGAGTAACAACTTTGCGCTGCTAGGCTACGATATTGTTGCGCACCGCGGTTACCCGGTTTATAACAGCAGCGATCCGCGGGTGAACCCCGATCAGCAAAGCACTCAAAGGTTTTTTACAATCTTTAACAAGTACACGTTAGAGATGCGTTATCCTTTAAGTTTAAACCCCAGCAGTACGATATTTGCGCTCGGCTTTTTTGAGGCTGCAAATGGCTGGTATTCAACCAAAGAGTACAATCCGTTTCGTTTAAGGCGGTCCGTTGGCCTGGGTATGAGGTTCTATTTACCCATGTTTGGCTTATTGGGTTTTGATTATGGCATAGGATTGGATAGGTATTCGCCGAATTCTAAACTTAAAGATGCTGCCAAGTTCACATTTATGTTAGGCTTTGAGCCGGAATAGCATTCTTCAACTCCAAAAAATAAATAATGAGAAAACTGTTGCTCTTTGTTTCAATCCTTATACTATCGGCAAATGCTGTTCAAGCGCAGCGGTATGCTATCATCGATACCAAATATATTTTGGATAAAATGCCTGAGTTTAAAAATGCCGATAAACAGCTTGCGGAAATAGGCGCTCAATGGCAAAAGGAGATTGATACGAAGCAGACGGAATTGAATGCCATGTATAGAAATTTTGATGCGGAACAGTTTATGCTGAGCGACGAGTTAAAAAAGAAGCGCGAAGACCAATTGTTTAATATGGAAAAGGATATCCGCGAATTACAAAAGAAGCGTTTTGGCTACGAAGGCGATCTTTTTAAAGAACGTCAAAGGCTTGTAAAGCCAGTGCAGGACAAGGTTTATAACGCCATACAAAAAATAGCGGTTAATCGCGGGTACGACTTTGTACTGGATAAAAGTGAGGGAATTACTGTTATATTTGCCGACCCAAAATTAGATAAAAGCGAAGACGTATTAAAAGAATTAGGCATAAAAAGTTAGTTTTTATTATTCAATTATAAACTCTCAAAAAACAATTGTAATAATCTGCAGCGTAGTATAAACATAAAAAATAGCTGGGTTTTACAGGTTGACAATAACAAAAAAAGAAAAAAATGAAAAAAGTTTTATTTGTATTTCTGGCGTTTGCCGGTTTGATGCTTGCGGGTAAGGATGTTAATGCGCAGGCTGTAAAAGTTGGTGTTTTTGATGTTGATATTATGGTGCAGAATATGCCTGGATATAGGGCAGTTGACAGCATGCTACAAATTTATGAGCAGGATTCACTCAGGGGTGAATATGACTTTGCAATGCGTGAATATAACCGCTTAGACAGTACTTATAAGATTGATTCAGCCTCAAAAGCGCCTGCAAGTGTGTTGAACTATGTAAAGCAGCAGCGTAACGAAATAGCCACAACCCTGGTGTATTGGCAACAGATTTCGCAGCAGAAAACCGAAGGCAAAAGGCAGGAACTGGCAGGCCCGCTGTTTGAAAAAGTTTTAGGCGCTTATAGTAAAGTGCTGCAAAGCAATAATTACCTGGTGGTATTAAAACCAGGCGCTTACGAAATGGGCTCAAAAGTTGAAAATGTATTTGAGAAGGTGGCTAAGGAATTAAATGTCAGGCTTCCCGACCAATTAAAGAGCCAGGGAGAACCTCAGCCAACGGAAGAGAAAAAACCGGCCGCTGCAACTAAGCCAGCGCCTAAAAAACCATAATTATTTCTTTTTAAGTTTAAATATAGAACCATGCAAAAATGCATGGTTCTTTTATTTTTGCCTCCATGCCTACAATGAGCCCAATAGGAGTATTTGACAGTGGTTACGGCGGGTTGACCGTTTTGAAAGAAATAGTTAAAAGCTTACCTCAATACGATTATCTGTACCTGGGCGATAATGCCCGTTCGCCATATGGCCCGCGGTCGTTCGAAACGGTGTATCATTATACCTGGCAATGCGTGCAATGGTTTTTTAAGCAAGGATGCCCGCTGGTTATATTGGCATGTAATACAGCCTCTGCAAAGGCGCTGCGTAACATTCAGCAGCACGATCTTCCAATTGCATTTCCCGACAAACGTGTATTGGGTGTAATCAGGCCCACGACTGAAATAATCGGTCGAATTTCAAAAACGGGCCAGGTGGGTATATTGGGAACACAGGGCACGGTAATGTCCAATTCTTATCCTATAGAGATACATAAATTTTTTCCCGAAGTAAAGGTTTACCAGGAGGCTTGCCCTATGTGGGTTCCCCTGGTAGAAAACAACGAATATGAGGGGGATGGCGCAGACTACTTTATTAAAAAGCACCTTGACCATATTTTAGCTAATAACAGCCAGATTGATACATTGTTATTGGCTTGCACCCATTACCCGCTTTTAATCGGTAAGATTAGAAAGTATATTCCCGAAAATATAAATTTGCTATCGCAGGGCGAAATAGTGGCTCATAGCTTAAAGGATTATCTGAACCGGCATCCTGAGATGGAGGGGAAATGCAGCAAGAATAGCAACAGGTCCTTTTTTACAACTGATCAGCCGCAGGATTTTAACAATCACGCCAGCACATTTTTTGGGAAGCCGGTACAAAGTGATCATGTTGAATTATAATATTTTTTCCCGGGCTAAAAATGTCAAAAAAAGTATTCCTGTCTCGCTGGTTTCCCTTAATTTTGCACTCCTTTCACCATAGCGGGCTTATGGGATGCATCGCTAATGACTGAAACCATATTTTAGGGTTAGTAAAACAATTAAAATGAAACGTACATTTCAACCACACACTAAGCGTCGTAAAACCGTTCACGGCTTTCGCAAACGTATGCAAAGTGCCAACGGACGTAAAGTTTTGGCCAGTCGTCGTAAGAAAGGTCGTGTGAAACTGACAGTTTCAGACGAAAAGAGATTGAAGTAAATTATAGCTGAAAAGCTGTATTTGAAATATTAAGCCTTGTCATTTTTTATGACAAGGCTTTTTTTTGTATTGAAGGAATTTTTTTAAGGATCATATTTTCTTAATAAAACCAGGCAGGAGATAGAAACCATTTTAATTTGCCAACTTTGCTAACCAAAAACAACTCTATTTCGCCGATACATACATTCAAAAAGCAGGAGCGTCTTAAAAGCCGAAAGCTGATAGATCAGTCATTTACCAATGGCAAAGGGTTTTCATTCTATCCAATAAAAGTAATATATCTTTTTACGGGCCTAAAGGATAATGTGCCTGTACAAGCCACCGTTTCGGTAAGCAGCCGTAATTTTAAAAAGGCCGTTGACCGGAATCGAATTAAAAGACAATTGCGGGAAGTTTATCGTTTACAAAAAGCCGAACTTATGCAAAATGTGCGCATAGGCGGTTTGCAAGTGGCCTTATTTTTTATTTATACCGGAAAAGAATTGCCTTTG
>JBBRCW010000352.1:0-6882 GCA_038204535.1 Chitinophagales bacterium
TATGGTATTGCCAGGGTTGTTTGATTTAAAATTAAGGTTACCGGTGTAAGTCACATTCATCCCGGCATTTAAAATAAAAGAACCATAAACATTTAAGACAGAGCCTCCAGAAAGCGTGGAAGATGCTGTAGATCCTGTCCAGTTCATGCTTTTGCAATATGCTTCCTGGTCGATATTTACCGGTTGGCCACCACTGCTAAATGAACTGGCATTAAAAAACACATTGTCATTTAATGTTGGAATGCAATTGCAGGAGCTACCCCCGCTTGTATTCGACCAATGGGAAGCCTCACTCCAATCCCCTCCGTTGCCAATCCAATACCTGTCGGTTGCATTAGCACTATTAATCGTAGCAATAAAGGATATAAATGAAAAAAGTAAAAAATTTTTCATGTTTTTTTTATTAAGCGGTTTAGGAAATTCTTATAACTGAACACTATCTGGCAGTAAAAAATGCCTTGGGAGTTTTTGGGACAGTCAACCCTTTCTATAATATATCCGGAGCTTTACGCTTAAACAAAGTAGATAATAACCTTTATAAAAGCTATTATAATTGAAATAAAATTTTTTTAATAAGTATTTTAATATTGGGCTGGCTTTTCACAATTCTAGTAAATGGCCCGGGGCTATTTTTCGCAAGTGAAAAATTGATTTTCAAATACTCCCACCCCCACAAAAAAACAGCAGGGTCTCCCCTGCCGTAACATACTAACCCCCCATCTAACAACAAACTATATCAGTTCATTTTCTTTTTTAAGTTCGTCACCTGGTCCTGTAAATTGTTTACCAGGCTGGCAAGCTGGTTAACATCCCAGCGCTGCTGCACATTGGCCTTGGCAATGATCATTTGCGCCTGCCATACTTCCAAAACATCTTCGGTATTTAACTGGTACGGTTCGTACACCGGGTTATCGCTTACCATCGTCAGTTTATTTTTTGTACGGTTGCTTCGCAGCACCCGCTTATAAACAATTCCTTCGTTTCGGGAAATGACGATATACGTATTGCTGGTTTTCAGGCTTTCAAGGTCTTCCAGTTTTTCGCCTACTATTACCGATCCGCTTTGGGTGGGCAGCATACTGTCGCCTATTATTTCGAAGGCACGGTAGTTACCTACAGCCAGCATCGGCAGCGTAAATGTATTCAGCTCATCTATAAATTCAGGATCGGCATATCCGGCCAGGTAACCCGCTGCGGCTTTTACCGGTACAAATTGTATTTCGGCGGTTGTGGAAGCCATTTTTAGCTGCCGCCTCTTTTCCATATAGGTGCCGCCTTTGGCCGCGCCTACATCTTTCAGCAGCAATTCATCCAGCGTAATCTTAAAAATACCGCTCACAATCTCCAGGACTTCAATCCTGGGTTCGGCCCTTTCTTCTTCGTAAGCGCCCAGCAGCGAACGTTTAATTTTAAGTTTGGAAGCAAATTCTTCCTGTGTCCATCCCCGCAGTTTGCGCAGGTACTTTAAATTTTTACCGGCCTGAGACATGTGGTACTAATTTGTTTAGCCTCAAAAATACTAAACCTTTTAGTTTTACCAACAAAATATTTTAAGTGAAAATATTTTAATACACTTTTGCACGTTATTTACAGCATATGGCAAAAGCAAAAAAAGCAATTAAGGAAGAACCGATCATATTAGTGACCAACGACGATGGTGTAACCGCCCCCGGTTTAACGGCATTGGTTGAAGCGGTTAAGCACCTGGGTAAAGTAGTGGTGGTTGCGCCCGATAAGCCGCAAAGCGGAATGGGGCACGCTATTACCATCGGCAACCCTTTGCGCATGGTGAAGGCCTTTAATTTTGAAGGGATAGAAGCCTACCAATGCAGCGGCACACCGGTTGACTGTGTTAAGCTGGCCGTTGACAAAATATTGCACCGCAAGCCCGATATCTGCCTGAGCGGCATTAACCATGGCGCCAATCATTCTATTAATGTAATTTATTCGGGCACCATGTCGGCAGCCGTGGAAGCAAGCATAGAAAGCATACCCAGCATTGGTTTTTCGTTGCTGGATTACAGCCTGGAGGCCAATTTTGACGGCGCAAAAAAATATGCAGCCCTGATAGTTGAACAGATACTGAGCAAAAAATCGATTGATAAACACCTTTGCCTGAATGTAAACATACCCAAAGCGGATGTAAACCTGATAAAAGGTGTTAAGATCTGTCGCCAGGCTTACGCCAAATACATAGAAGATTTTGATGAAAGACAAGATCCCAATGGCCGTAAATACTATTGGCTGACCGGCGAATTTGTAAATTTTGACAAAGGCCGCGATACCGATGTATGGGCGCTCAACCACAATTTTGTAAGCGTGGTTCCGGTTCAATTTGATCTTACCAATTATGTATTAAAAACAAAGCTGGAAAAGACGTTTAAATTTTAAAGTTCTATGTTGAAAAAAGATAAACTGGGTTTGGGAATTGCGCTGGGCTTTTTGTCGCCTTTCGTGGGTTTATTAGTCTACTACCTGGTGCAGTTTCGCATGTTTACCCTGGTTGAATTTATAAAGGTGGTATTATCGCAAAAGGCGCTGTTGTCAGGTATTATAAGTATATGCCTCATCGCTAATGCCATTGTTTTTACATACTATATCAACACCCATAAAGACCGTACGGCAAGAGGTATTTTTATTGCTACCTGTATTTATGCCATTACTGCTTTGTTGTATAAACTGCTGGCTTAATAAAGTGCCTGTTCGTTTTTATGTTGCACAGCCAGGCGTTGTGGCTGCATTACTTGTTAAGTCGGCCATTAAATGAAGCCAATTAATGAGCTAAGGAATAAATCATTTGTACAGGTCATAAGCACAATATCAGTTGGAAATAAAGCAGGATAATGAACGATGCTGATAGCTTTTTGGTCGCCCTGCCATTGAAATTACAGATGGTCGAATCGCTTTGAAAGCTGAACAAGCCTCGATTTAGATTTATCGGTTTTCCTGAAGTAGTCAGTCAACAGCGTTGTGTCAATCATAAGGGTTTTGTTCGCCATTGATTAATTGATTTGCGTTTTTCTTCTATCGCATTAATTTGTTCGTTCGTGAAAACAAGTCCATTAAGCAGCAGTTCTGTCAGTCCTGATTTCTTGGTAGCCGACTCAATTTTTTGAGACAACTCCTTTTGAAATTGTTTTATTTGTGTAGGTGAAAGTTGTCTAACTATAGACACCAGTTCATTAAATGGCATTTGCACTTTTACTTCCATTTCTAAATTTAAGTTTTACGTCTCACCAACAAATTGTGTGTGCAAGCCGAGGCTAACCAAACAGTTGTGTGCCAAAATATTGTAACCCTTAAATACTATTTAGACTTTAATATCTCAACAAATTCGTCTTTATCCATTTTCAGGACATTTATAATTTGCTTCATTATTCTTTCGGGGGACAGGGTCAATATGTGTTTGTATTGTAATTGGCCTTAACATGTCAGACCTTGTCCAATGCTCATGCCCACCTGTAGTTCGATTATTTTGACAGCCAACTTTTGTTAGAAATTTTCGGCAATCTTTTAGCGAAACATTTTTTTAAGGATTAGATGCCATTAAGCAAAAGCTGAAATGTTAACCTGATAGTTAGAGGTAGTATATTGTTTTGAGTTAACAATATCCTTCAATTGGTCATTTGAATTAATCAAATCAGACATTTGAGGTGCATGCATCGGCTTCTTTTTATTTTTAATTTTCCAACCAAGCCGTTGCATTTCAATAAATAAAGTATTCTTGTTTAGAGTATATCTCAAAAACTCATCTAAAACAACTGAAAGACTTTCTTTGGCTTCGACTTCAGTTTGGCCATAACCAGTTAAGTCAAACGAAGGCATATAGGCATATTGGATATTGTCTTCTTCAAAAAATAATACTTGTAAACTTAATTTGGTTGTCTTTGAACCAATATTTTTCTCGCCTTGAAGATTTACATGTTGCATATGTAAGAGTTGATACTTTCACAAAGTACAACGCAAAATACACACCTAATAATACATGACACATTTTTGACAAAATTTTACTCAACCTGCCCCGTTTGCAGCATTAAAGCTATTAACCGCGGGGTTTATTTTGCTTTCTAATGAAAGGCATAATTTGCAGCCTGGCAACCACTAAAAAACGGGTGGCCAATTAATGAAATATTATATAATTGCCGGCGAAGCAAGCGGCGACCTTCATGGCAGTAACCTGATAAGAGAACTTAAGCAACCAGACCCTAACGCCGACATTCGTTGCTGGGGCGGCGACCTGATGCAGGCAGAAGGCGCTACCCTGGTGAAGCATTATAAAGACCTTGCCTTTATGGGCTTTATTGAGGTAGTCAAAAACCTGGCGGCCATTTTAAGAAATCTAAAATTTTGCAAACTGGATATTGCGGCATTTCAGCCGGACGTTATTGTACTGATCGACTACCCGGGCTTTAATATTAAGATAGCCGAATGGGCAAAACCTCTTGGCTTTAAAGTGGTATATTATATCTCGCCGCAGGTTTGGGCCTGGAAAGAAAACCGGGTGCATACCATAAAAAAAACGGTTGACCGTATGTTGGTCATCCTTCCTTTTGAAAAAGACTTTTACAAAAAATTTGACTATGAGGTGGATTATGTAGGCCATCCGTTAATTGAAGTGATCGAACGGTTTAAGAACAGCGCCCCGGAACCTTTATTTGCTGGTATAAAGATCATTGCTTTGTTGCCTGGAAGCCGTAAACAGGAGATCAATAAGAAACTCCCCATTATGTTACAGGTTAGCAAGCATTTTGGCGATTACCAGTTTGTGGTTGCCAAAGCGCCAGGGCTGGATGACAGTTTTTACTCGCCCTTTATGGAGCCGTATCATAATGTTTCGATGGTGAGTAATCAAACTTACCGCTTACTAAATCAGGCCGATGCCGCACTGGTGACCAGCGGCACCGCAACACTTGAAACCGCCTTATTTGGCGTGCCCGAAGTGGTGTGTTATTTAGGCAACCCCATCTCTTACGCCATCGCGAAAAGAGTTATAAAGATCAAATACATTTCGCTGGTTAATTTAATAATGGATAAACCCGTAGTAAAGGAATTGATTCAAAAAGACCTGACCGCCGAAAACTGCATAACCGAATTAGACAGCCTGCTGAATAACAAAGAAAGGCAAGGCCAGTTGCAACAGGATTACAAAGATTTGAAATCGTTGTTAAGCCAGGGCGGCAGGGCTTCGGCCAAAGCAGCGGAGATTGTTTACAATACGGCGATAACGAGGGATCCTTTATAGTTACGTTTGGGATTCCTTCCCGATCAAAATCGGGATCGGAATGACAAACACTGTGTCATCCCGAGGAACGAGGGATCCGTTGTGGTTACGGAGGGATTCCTTCCCGATCAAAATCGGGATCGGAATGACAAACAAATGTCATCCCGAGGAACGAGGGATCCGTTGTCGTTTGGGAGGGATTCCTCCTGCGTTTATAGTTTTTGAGGGGGATTCCTCGTTCCTCGGAATGACAGGAGAAGTCGGACAAACCGTATGTCATCCCGAGGCACGAGGGATCCGTTGTTGTTACGGAGGGATTCCTCCTGCGTTTATAGTTTTTGGGGGGATTCCTCGTTCCTCGGAATGACAGGAGAAGTCGGACAAGCATTATGTCATCCCGAGGCACGAGGGATCCGTTGTTGTTACATGGGGATTCCTCCTTCGTCGGAATGACAAATCATTTCGGAAGGACAGGAGAAGAGCTACCGCAACAACGTAACCGAACCGGTGAACGGCTTATGGCCGCTTTGGGTAGTGATTAGATAGTAGTAGGTGCCTACCGGCAAAGGTTTGCCTTTTTGGGTGCCATCCCATGGGGTGGAATAACCTTTTGACTGGTACATGAGCTGCCCATACCGGTTATACACCAATACTTCTGCGCCAGCGTAGGTATTCAGGTTTTGAATATTCCATAGGTCGTTTATGCCATCGCCATTGGGCGAAAAGGCGTTGGGTATGGTGGGGTTCAAAAACACTTTTACATACACCGTATCCGTAGCAACACAACCCTCTGCCGACGAAACCACTACGCGGTATAAAATATCTTTTACCGGCGATGCCACCGGGTTGGCTACATTATCGCGATCTAGGTATTGGGCTGGTGTCCATTTGTATGTAAGACCGTTGCCGGTATAGTTTGCCGGTAATTGAATTTGTCCACCCTGCAGCACCCCGGCCCTGCCACCCGTAACCGTGGGAGCCTGGTTAACCATAATACTTTGGGTTTGCCTGGCGCTGCAACTGTTATCGGCTACGTAGGTGTAAGTAATGCTGTTGCTGCCGGTATTTGCCAAAGCCGGAGAAAAATCAGCCTGCCCGATTATCCCACCACCAACAAAAAAACCCGCGCCCGGTAGTATGCCATGCTTTTCTTTTGCCTGGGTGATAACAAACGGCGGGGCGTTATTGCAGACTGCAGCCAAGTTACCGAAAATAACTTCGGGCACCGCCTTTAGCGGAACCACCACACGGGCACTATCAAAACATGAGATACCCGAAAACACCTTCATTTGAACGGTCAGATTTTTAAATGTCGGCGAATAGAAAACCGGGTACTGATGGCTATATAATTTTGCGGCCGCATTACGGCTGGCGGGATTGCTATCCACCTGCGGGGGCACTGGATTGCCCGACACATCATACAGCCATTCAATGCGGGTTATCTCACCAAAATCGACCGTGGCCAAATCTTTAAAGCGCAATGTAGTATCACTACAGAACGTAGTATTTGCGGCCAAATCAAAGGCCGCCTTTGGTATGCTGCCATTGAGCGTAAAAGGCTTTGTTACAGTAGCCGAACACGCCCCCGACACCGTCTGCAGCGACACCTGGTAAATACCTGCCACGCCGTAGCGGTGGCTTCCGGTAAACAGTGCGCTGGT
>JBBRCW010000353.1:0-6878 GCA_038204535.1 Chitinophagales bacterium
GCTGGCAGTAAGGTCCAATTCGGCCTGGTAGGTATCGGCATTATTGGCAAGTCCCACGCCCTGCCGGGCATCCACCAGCTTTTTACGCTGCATGGTTACATTTATGGATTGCTGAATGGTCTTTAAATAATCGCCCTGCCTTACAATGTCGTAGTACTTGACCATCACACTCGCAACCAGGTTTTGTATTTGTAGATTAATAGCGAAAGATGACTGCTTTTCCAGCGCTTCCAATCTTGATTTGGTAAACCGTACACGGTATCCATTAAACAAAAGGTACGAAGCCGTAATGCCCGAATTAAAAGAATTGCTGCTGTTGCCGGATCGTGTTATTATGGTCCCGTTGCTCAGCTTTTGATTTAGATTGGTCAGCGATTGGTTATCGTTAAAAGAGGCGCTTACTACCGGCAATCCCCCGGCAATAGAGAGGTGGTTGATAATCTGGCTGGCCTCAAAGTCATTTTTAGCCATTTCAATATCCAGGTTATTTTTTAATGCAATGGTTATTGCTTCATTTAACGAAAGATATTGCGCCTTTACTCCACTGCCTATACAAATGATCAGACCTATACAAACTACTCTCTTCATTGATGTTAGTTAAAACAATATTCTTTATTTTTTATTTATGGCACCGACAGGTCATCGATCCTATTCTAAAAGCGAAACATCGCCTTAAGATTCAACAATTGAATTAAGCCGGGCACTTTTCTGTTCTTCAAACAATTGTTCTTTATTGGCTTCGTCGTATTCCTCGTTTTTCCCCTTCTTGTGTTCGCCCGACATGTAGGTATAAATGGCCGGTATAACCAGCAAGGTTAATACAAGCGAAAACATAATACCGCCTACCACAACAATACCCAAAGGGCTTCGGCTGGAGGAGGCAGAACCAAAGCTGATCGCAATGGGCAATGCCCCCAGGGATGTTGCCAGGCTGGTCATTAATATGGGCCTTAAACGCTGCGCCGATGCATCGAGCACCGCCAATGCTTTAGGAATGCCTGCTTCCCTTTTCTGATTGGCAAATTCCACAATAAGAATTCCATTTTTTGTCACTAACCCGATCAGCATGATCATACCGATTTGTGAAAAAATATTCAGGGTCTGGCCAAACATCCAAAGACTGAGCAGCGCCCCTGCCAGTGCAAGCGGCACGGTGATCATAATAATAAAAGGATCGGTAAAACTTTCGAACTGCGCGGCCAGCACCAGGTAGATTAATATCAGGGCCAGCCCAAAGGCAAACGAGGTATTCGAATTACTTTCCTGGTAATCTCTTGAAGGGCCACCTAAAGAAGTTTGAAAAGTTTCATCTAATAATCCATTCGCTATTTTTTGCATGGAATTTACGCCATCTCCAATCGTTTTTCCTTCAGACAGCGATGCCTGTATCGTAGCGGCCTTGAAGCGATTAAAGTGATAAAGCGTGGGCGGGTTACTGTTCTCTTCCATATTTACGACCGCGCTCAAAGGAATGTTCTCGTTTCGGTTATTACGCACATAAATCTGGTCAATATCAATTGGCTCGTTGCGGTCTGTTCTTTCCACTTGCGAAATCACTTCGTATTGGCGGCCATTCATTATAAAGTATCCTGCCCTGCGGCCGCTGAATGCACTTTGCACCGCGCGGCCCACATCGGTAATTGACAGGCCCAGGTCTTTTGCTTTTATCCGGTCAATTTGCAATTGCAGTTCGGGTTTATTAAACTTCAGGTTTACATCCACATTCGCAAACGTAGGATCCTTCTTAGCTTCTTCTAAAAACTTTGGAATAACCTCTTTTATTTTTTCAAAACTAAGATTCTGAATAATGTACTGCACCGGAAGTGAACGTCGGCCGCTTCCGCCCGTTGAGATAGTTTGTTCTTCTACCGGAATGGCCCTTACATTATTAAACCGGGCAAGTTTTTTTTGAAGGTCGCGGGCAATTTCGGTTTGGGTACGTTTTCTATTTTCGGGCTGGCTGAGAGAAATTCGGAAAGTGCCTGAATTAGTACCCGATCCACCAAAACCCGGAATGGCGGCAAATACAAAATTTCTTTCAGGAATAGAATCGTACAGGTAATCCATAATTGGTTCGCCTGCCTGTAGCATGTAATCGTAACTTGCGCCTTCGGGACCAGTCAAACCCAAACTAATGCTACTTTTGTCTTCTAAAGGCGCGATTTCGTTTTGAATATCGCTGCCAATCAAATAGATAATGCCGCCGCAAATAGCTACCAGAACCCAGGCCATCCACCTAACTTTTATAAACTTTGCTAACAGGTTGCGGTAGCCGCTTTCCATTTTTTGAAAGAAAGGTTCCGTTCGCTCATAAAATTTTCCATGGCCGCTTTTTTTGGTCATTATCACATTTAAAACGGGCGTAAGGGTTAGCGAAACCAATGCCGATACCAAAACAGCCCCTGCCACCACAACGCCAAACTCTCTGAACAGGCGGCCCACAAAACCCTGCAAAAAGATTACAGGCAAAAACACCACAGCCAGTGTAATTGACGTGGCAATTACTGCAAAATAAATTTCGCGGCTGCCTATCAGGGCTGCTTTTCGAATTGGCATGCCCTCCTCCATTTTTCGAAAAATGTTTTCGGTAACAACGATACCGTCATCTACTACCAGGCCGGTCGCCAAAACAATGGCCAGCAAGGTGAGTACATTTATAGAAAAACCCGCCACGTACATGATGAAGAAACAAGAGATCAACGAAATAGGAATGTCGATGAGCGGTCGAATCGCAATAAGCCAGTTTCTAAAAAAGAAGAAGATAACCAGGATTACCAGGCAGAGGGCAATGATGAGTGTTTCCTCCACCTCTTCCAGCGACTTGCGCACATTTTGGGTAGTATCTATTAAAACATTTAATTCGACGTCTGATTTTTCAGTCCGCTTGATATCCGCGATGCGTTTATTAAACTCGTTCGAAATATTGATGTAGTTGGCTCCCGGCTGAGGAATGATAGCAAGCCCTACGGCGTTAACTCCGTTATATCTCCAGCTTGTTTCTTCATTTTCGGGGCCCAGTTCAACCTTAGCCACGTCTTTTAAGCGCACAATACTTGCGGGGTCTTGCCGAACGATCAGGTTATTAAACTCTTCTTCGTTGGTAAGCCGCCCAAGAGTGCGAATAATAAGTTCTGTATTATTACCGGAAATCTTACCCGAGGGCAATTCAACATTTTCGCGATCGAGGGCATTCTGCACTTCGTTAAACGAAATATTGTAAGCCGCAAGTTTATTTGGCTGCAGCCAAATGCGCATAGCATACCGCTTTTGCCCAAAAATGTTTACGCCACTTACTTCGTTAATCGTTTGAAGACGTTCAACCAATACGTTTTCAACATAATCACTTAATTCCAGCAGGCCTTTGCTGCGGCTTTGCACGGCCAGGATAATAATATAATCGCTGCTGGCATCTGCCTTACTAACTACGGGCGGCGCATCCACATCCTGCGGTAAATTTCTAACCGCCTGGCCTACCTTATCGCGTACGTCGTTAGCAGCTTCTTCCATACTAACCCCCAGGTTAAACTCCACCGTAATGTTGCTTGAACCTGCGGAACTCGACGATGAAATACTCTTAATTCCGGGGATACCATTCACAGCCTTTTCCAATGGCTCGGTTATCTGGGTTTCAATAATATCTGAATTGGCGCCTGTATAGGAAGTTCTGACATTTACGATCGGCGGATCGATGGCGGGGTATTCGCGAACGCTTAAAAAAGTATAGCCCACTATGCCAAATAGCACGATCAAAATACTGATCACGGTGGCAAACACCGGCCGTCTGAGCGATAATTCTGAAATGTTCATTATTAATCCTGATTCAGTATTTTAATTTAATTCCGTCTTTTTATGCGATTTAGTTCCTTTTAAGAAAAGAGAAAAAGTATTTACCTCCCACTAAAAATTCATTCGGCCTTAATCGATCACTTCTGCCAGTTTCTTTACACTTCTAACTTTTACAGCCGAGTTGGGGCGGGCAAACAATACACCTGTTACAATAACAGAATCGCCATCATTTAAACCTTTTGTTACTTCCACCGACCCTTCTTTTCGTACACCTGTAGTAATTTCAGTAAAACTGGCTTTACCGTTTTTAACCACTACTACCTGTTTTGCCCTTGCATTTGGAATAATGGCATTGGCTGGAATTAAAATACCTGTCGCATCACCGGCATCAATATATACCTTAACAAAGCTGCCAGGTTTTGCTCCCGAACCATCCAATGCAGCCCTCACCAGTAGGTTTCGGGTGGTTGTGCTTATTTGAGGCTCCACCGCCAGAATAGTGGCCTTTCTTCGATTGGAGTCGTTGGCGTCAAATACCACTCTAACTACGTCCCCTTTTCTAATGATGTCCGTATAACTTTCAGGTAAGGTAAAATCTACTTTTACTTTGTCTATCTTCTGTATGGTTGTAAAAACACCGGAGGGTGTAACATAGGCGCCGTTACTGATCATTCTTAAACCAATAACCCCGCTAAAAGGCGCCCTGATAATCGTTTTGGCTATTTCAGCATCCAGAATACCAATATCCGCTTTCAGGCTGTTTACCTGGTTTAACGCGATATCGTAATCGGCTTTGTTTATGCCTTGAATGTCTAATAATTTCTGGTACCGCTCCACCGTAGATTGCGCTAATTCCAGCTGTACCCTTATTTTGTTTTGCTGTGCTTTCAGATCGGCATCGTTTATTCGGGCGATAACGGTTCCCTGCGCTACCCGCGATCCCTCGGCTAAGTTCAGATAAACAACTCTGCCGCTGATTTCTGATTTTATTTCCACTGATTCGCTGGCTACAATGCTGCCATTCGCTTCTACTGTGTTACTTATACTTTGCGGATAAACTATTATTACATCAACCGTTGTAGCCTCTGCCCCCTGCATTTTGACTGGAGTATCCATTTTTTTTTGTTTACAGGCAAACAAGAACAATCCTGTAATTATACAAACCGGTAAAAAAATCTTCATTCAAATATCAAATTTATTTTGATGGGTAAAGATAGACAGTATATGATCTCAATTGTTCAAACATCGATTACTCAAAAAACGGTCAAATCACCAATTATTATAAAAGGTAAATAACTGTTTTATTGGGTAAACCATTTTGTTTTATAGGGTATTACGTCAAATAAATCGGCTAAGTTAGTCTGCTGCCTTCTATTTGCCACGCGACCCAAAAAAAATATTAATATCTGATGGAATTGTATGCATGTAAAATGCAATTAATTTTTGCATACTGATAATTCTATCACGGTACAATACATTTAACTTTCAAAATCTCAAATAATTTTCACAGCCATGACAAAACTTTTTGTTCTTCTTTTTACGATGTATTCTTTTTCAGTGTTTGCCCAACGAACCGATCAGAAATTGCAAAAGGAAATTGCGGGTTTGATAAAGGGGTTTAATGGGCAGGTGGGTATTTATGTATATGATTTAAAAAAGAACAGGCAGGTGGATATACAAGCTGACACTGTTTTTACTACTGCCAGCATGGTTAAAATACTCATTTTGATTGGGGTGATGGAAAAATTGGGGAAGGGCGAGCTGCAATACCATCAGCCTTTGGTTTACAAAGACAGCCTGTTGTATGCCGGGGTGGATATACTGGGCTCGTTTAAAAACAATGAAACGATTGAACTAAGCAAGGTGATGATGCTGATGCTAACCATGAGCGATAATACGGCAAGTTTATGGCTGCAAAGCCTGGCCGGCGGAGGAACCCGCATTAACCACCTAATGGATAGCCTGGGCCTTATACATACCCGTGTAAACAGTCGCACACCCGGCCGCGAAGAAAACAAGGCACGTTATGGGTGGGGACAAACCTCCGCCCGCGAAATGGCCACGCTGCTATTGAAAATTGCCCGCGGGCAACTGTTGAGTCAGCAAGCCAGCCACCAAATGCTAAAACTGTTAAGCCGTAATTATTGGGATGAAGAAGGCATTGCTCAAATTCCGGCGGGTGTTTTTGTCGCCAGTAAGAATGGCGCTGTAGATGCCAGCCGCAGCGAGGTAATGTATGTAAATGGAAAACACAGCAGCTACATCTTATGCATTTGCACCCAAAATAATAGCGACACAAGCTGGGAGCATAATAATGAGGCCTGGCAATTGATCAGCAAGATTTCGGCAGCGGTTTGGCGGAGATATAATTGAGAGTGATTTGGTGATTTGGTGATTTGGTGATTTGGTGATTTGGTGATTTGGTGATTTGGTGATTTGGTGATTTGGGGATTTGGTGATCTGGTGATTTTGGTGATTTTGGTGATTTGGTGATTTTGGGATTTGGTGATTTGGTGATTTGGTGATTTTGGTGATTTGGTGATTTTGGTGATTTTGGTGATTTGGTGATTTTGGTGATTTTGGTGATTTGGTGATTTTGGTGGTTTGGTGATTTGGTGATCTGGTGATTTTGGAAATTGTTTTTTAATGTCTCCGTATTTTAAAATATGTTCCGGGGCCATTTTTGGCGGTTTACATGGGAGTTTTTTGGATAACAAATTCATTTTGAGGTTTTAAGACAGCAAAAAATTGAATTCGTAAACCATCCTACATTTTTCAACCGGATGTGAACTTCTGCCGCCGGCAGCTTCTTTCTTCAAAAGGCCACGCTCCATCAAATCCTAAATATCACGGCCTGCTGTATCCTGTGAGCATTTCGCAATTTTTCAAGAAATGAATTGGCCTGAAAAGTCAAGAATATTTCCTCTTGGGGGATGTACCGCAAGCCATGAAAGAATTCTATTTTTATCGGTGATGGTCATTTATTTTTCTTCAATTCTTTTATTGCCTTGTCAAAGTCCGATTCATATTCACGGTCTTGTATAATTCGATACATTTCAAATTCGCCTTCGGCTTTTAGTTTAGCTTCCAGC
>JBBRCW010000354.1:0-6871 GCA_038204535.1 Chitinophagales bacterium
CATAGTCTCCTGCATTAAATCTTTGGCCGTTTCGTTATCCCGGGTTAGTGTGATAGCAAAAGGCTTTAAAAACTCCGCGTTGTTTAACAACATCTGATTGAATTCGATACTTGACATGGCTAAAGTGTTTAAATAATGATGGAGTGAAGTTAAACATTTCTTTGAATAACAGGAAACTTTTTGTTCAATCTTTTATCAGGAATGATTAAACAGACATTTTTAAGATAAAAGATTAATTGATCTAAAATTTCTAAAAGAAGGTAATGGATTGATATTCAGTGTTTAGACATCTATCGGCGAACAATCAGTCTTCAGAACTTGCACCTCATCAATTTTATTTATCTGTTTATAGATTTAATCAATAATCTAAAATGTCCGAAAAGGAAAAATCCTATTTAGTCACTTACGTAGAAACCAGGAATTAGTATTGGAAAAAGTTAAACTGCTTACGGTTTAAAATTATATGCGGAAATAAATTGGGCACTAAACTTTCACCCCACTGATTTACCTTTAATAAAAAACCCGGACTATAAAGCCCGGGAAAGACGTAAAATTCGTTTATCAAGAGAGATGATTCTATAAACACATCATCTGCAGAAAACCTGGATTTTGAATTTTTTATGCTGAAAATTCTATTTGATCGGAAAATCAATTGATGTAACTCTGCTGATTCTTCTCATTCAACGTAGTACTACATGGTTGTGAGGTATTCCATAACTTCAGCCAGCGATCTTTTAAAATGCACATTTTCGGGGACCTTCTTTTTATACGATTGGGTTAATGCACCTGAAACCAACACTTTATTATTATCAACCTTTGTACTTAAATTATTTAAGAATCGCTCGAAATTAAAATTATTGGCGACAGAGGTAAGGTGGGTAAATAAAAAGTCGGGTTTCTTTAGTTTTACGATATACTCCAGATCTTTTAGTGGAACGTTTGCGCCCAGGTACAAAACTTTTATTCCCCTGCTTTTTAAGAGATAACACAAGTACAAGAGACCAATTTCGTGGTATTCGCTTTCGGGCAAAAACAGTAAAGTCGTTTTATCGGAAGACAGGCGCGATGAAATATTTTCGATGCCCACAATTAGTTTCTGCCGAATAATATTTGAAACCAAATGTTCCTGGCCGGGGTTAATATGATATGTTAACCATAAAATTCCTATACGCTCAAGAAAGGGGAAAACAATCTGATTAATTGATCTGTCTATACCCCGGTTAGCAATATGGTCGGATAATAACTTTTCGAATTCATCAACATCCAAATCTACCATAGCCTGTATCATCTCGTTTACGATTCGCTCCTGTTGCGCCTGGGAATGACCCAGAGAGAGCAGTTTTTTCTTGATCTCAGGCAATTCCATTTTGTTAATATGCGAAATTTTATATCCATATTTATTTAGAAGTGAAATATTGAGAATGGTTTTTAATTCCTCGCTGGTATAATATCGAATGTTGGTAGTGGTACGCTGTGGCTTCAAAAAATCGTATCGTTGCTCCCAAATACGTATCGTATGGGCCTTAATACCGGATAAATTTTCAAGGTCTTTGATTGTAAAGGCGTTCATAGGTTAATAAACATGGTGTCGCAAAAAATGTTTAACTAAAGAGTATAAATATTACAATAAAATGCTGAAACAGGGTCGTTTATGTTTTTAAAGTACCTGTTGAAAATAAAAAAACCGGCGATCTGGCCGGCTATTTTACTCGAAATTATTTTTTAGAATCTACGAATTTTCGTTTCCGAAAATAAGCTACCAAGGGGTAAAAGAAGTGGCTGCCATTATAGAAGGTAAAGCGCAATACTTTTTAAACCTCATTATCTTCTATGTGCCTTACTATGATTAATATGTGTCTCCCGCCGAATGGCATGGGGTGCAAAATCCAACCACATAGACATAATAGAGGAACATAGGTTTCACATAGATTTACAAACTTACTTGTTGACAGTTTTTTGAGCCTTATCGCCTAATTATCCTTTATGTAATGTCAGCCTCCGGTTCGGTTGGCGCAGTACAACCAAAATGTTGCTACAACTTTAATTTTTGTCATTCAGGTGCAGCGCACCGAAAATATTTGTAGAACATCATCAGCGGATGGCTCATGAGGTGCAGCGCACCGCAATATTTGCATAAAATCACACCCGGCAAATTGTTAGTCGATATTTCGGTGCGCTGCACCTTAGATTAGATTGTATCGCAATTCTATGGTCTACAAATATTTGGGTGCTCTGCACCAAAAAGTAAATTCGATTGTCAATTTTTGCCTTACCTGACCTTATTAAAATACCTTGTTGAAGAAGACGGAAGCGCCATTGAAAAATAAGCAATAAGGTATCGTGAGGAAATTGCTGGTTGTTTGAAAATAAGGCTTAAACCAAATGGAAAATATGCTTTTCTAAACCCAAAAAAAGTGACAACTTGTTGATTGTTGACCGTTTTTTGAGCTTAGGCCTATTTTATCTTTTTAAGGTATTGACCATACCCGCTTTTTGCGTATTTATCTGCCAGCTTCATAAGCTCGTCCCTATTTAAAAATCCCATTCGATAAGCTACCTCCTCAATGCAGCCGATCTTTTGTCCCTGTCTTTTTTCAATTACGCGAACAAATTCCGATGCGTCGCTTAACGAATCAAAAGTACCGGTATCCAGCCAGGCGGTTCCGCGATCCATAACGCCTACCTTAAGTGTTCCCTGCTCCAGATACACCCTGTTTACATCGGTTATTTCGTATTCGCCCCTTGCCGACGGGCTTATATTTTTAGCGATTTCCACTACTGAATTATCGTAAAAATAAAGTCCGGGAACTGCAAAATTCGATTTCGGATTTTGGGGTTTTTCTTCAATGCTGATTGCGTTAAAATCTTTGTCAAATTCTACCACTCCATATCTCTCGGGGTCGGCCACCTCATAGGCAAAAACAGCAGCGCCCTCTACATTGTTGAAAGATTGCACCAATTTGCTAAAGCCGCTGCCATAAAATATATTATCGCCCAATATCAACGCAACTTTATCGCTACCAACAAAGGTTTCTCCTATTACAAATGCCTGTGCCAAACCATTGGGCACTGCCTGTACCGCAAATGTGAGGCTGCAGCCAAATTCGCTGCCATCGCCCAATAAGCGCTGAAACTGTTCGCTGTCTTCGGGTGTTGTGATGATTAAAATCTCTTTTATACCGGCAAGCATCAATACCGATAGCGGATAATAAATCATCGGTTTATCGTAAATGGGCATTAATTGCTTGCTAATTCCTTTTGTAATGGGATACAGCCTTGTACCCGATCCACCAGCCAATATAATTCCTTTCATAATTTAAAACAGATTTTTATAGTCGCTTAAAAGGGGAAGTACCTTGTCTTTATCAGACACCAGCAATTCATCTTCCATTAGCTGCCAATTAATGTTGATAGCAGAATCGTTATAAATAATGCCCCCTTCAGAGGCTTTATTGTAATAGTTATCGCATTTATAAAAAAAGTCGGCGACCTCGCTAAGCACCAAAAACCCATGACCAAAACCGCGTGGTATAAACAATTGCGTATGCGATGTGTCGGAAAGAATAACCGAATAGTATTGCCCAAAAGAGGGAGAATTTCTTCGCAGATCCACTGCTACATCTAAAACCTGTCCTTTTAAAACCCTTACTAATTTAGCTTGCGCGTGATCATCCATTTGAAAATGCAGTCCTCTCAGCACGCCTTTAACTGAGCGGGATTGATTATCCTGCACGAAATCGACAGCCAGCCCTGTTTCTTTTTTAAACCGGTCCTTGTTAAACGACTCAAAGAAATAACCGCGTTCGTCATTAAAAATTGTATCCTTTATTAAAAGGCAGTCCTTTAGTGTTGTTTGTTCAACTTTCATTATTAGCGGTTTTCATACATATTATCGTAATATTTTTGATAAGCGCCTGAAGTGACGTTGTTCAGCCATTGCTTATTTTCAAGATACCAGTCGATTGTTTCGCTCAGGCCTTCTTCAAAAGTCACGGAAGGTTTCCAACCCAGTTCGCCACTTATTTTTGAGGCGTCAATAGCATAGCGGCGGTCGTGGCCGGGCCTGTCTTTTACATAAGTAATCAGGTTATCGCTGGTACCTTCCGCATTACCCAGCTTTTCGTCCGTTAATTTGATCAGCAGTTTTACCAGGTCTATGTTTCGCCATTCGTTAAACCCGCCAATATTATAGGTCTCGCTTTGTTTGCCGTTATGAAAAACGGCATCGATAGCGGTAGCGTGGTCTTTAACGTAGAGCCAATCGCGGGTGTACAAGCCATCGCCATAAACCGGCAGTGGCTTTTTGGTGATGATGTTATTTAAAAAAAGCGGAATCAGCTTTTCGGGAAAATGATAGGGACCGTAATTATTTGAACAATTTGAAACAACGAAAGGAAGATCGTAAGTTTCGCCGTATGCCCTTACAAAATGATCGGATGCTGCTTTGCTGGCCGAATAAGGCGAATTGGGATGATAAGGGGTGGTTTCTGTAAAAAAACCTGTGCTGCCCAGGGCTCCATACACCTCGTCGGTGCTGACATGATAAAATAATTTGCCTTCGAACGAACCGGCCCAAAACGTTTTAGCTGCATTCAGCAGGTTTACAGTGCCAACAATATTTGTATAAACAAAATCTAAAGGCGAGTGAATTGAACGGTCAACATGCGATTCCGCTGCCAAATGAACTACATCGGTTATGTCATGTTCTTCGAAAACCCGCTTCAATTCGGCGGCATCCAAAATATTTACCTTTTCAAAGTGGTAGTTGGGTAAAGTATCAATATCTACCAGGTTTTCAAGATTACCCGCGTAGGTAAGGGCATCCAGGTTTACTATTTTATAGCCGGGATATTTATTTACAAACAGCCTGACTACATGCGAGCCAATAAATCCGGCGCCGCCGGTGATGAGTATATTTTTCATTGTACGTTATAATATTTTTTATACCACGAAATAAATGCATGGATACCTTGTTGTACAGAAGTATCGGGCTTATAGTTTAAATCGGCCACCAAATCGCTTACGTCGGCATAGGTGGCGGGAACATCACCTGGCTGAATGGGCTTTAGTTCCATTACAGCCTTTTTTCCAAGTTCCTTTTCAATTGCGTATATAAAGTCGAGTAACTTAACGGGAGAGTTGTTACCTATATTGTATATTTTATAAGGAGCAGTTGAAGTTGAAGGTTCAGGTTCCTTTGCATTCCAGTTATTTTTTGGTAACGGAGGATTGTCCAAAACCCTCGTTACTCCTTCAACAATATCGTCAACATAGGTAAAATCGCGCACCATGTTTCCATTATTAAAAACCTGGATAGGCTTGCCTTCAATAATGTTTTTTGTAAAAATAAATAAGGCCATATCGGGCCTGCCCCACGGGCCATACACGGTAAAAAACCGAAGACCGGTAGTAGGCAGATCAAACAAATGACTGTAAACATGCGCCATTAATTCGTTGCACTTTTTGCTTGCGGCATACAGCGACATAGGATGGTCAACGTTTTGAGAAGTAGAAAAAGGCACACCTTCATTTAAGCCATACACACTTGAGCTGCTGGCATAAGCAAGGTGCTTAATCTTATTGTGACGGCAACACTCTAAAATGTTTGTAAATCCCACGATATTGCTGTCTATATATGCCTGCGGATTGGTGATACTATACCGTACGCCCGCCTGGGCAGCCAGGTTAACCACCCCATCGAATTGCTGGCTTGCAAAAAGTTGTTCCAGGTTCGCTTTATCTTCTAATTTAAGATTGATAAATGAATAATTCTGATGTGTTGAGCTGCTAATCACCTGTTTATAGGGCACGCCTTCCGCCAAAACACCCTGCTGCTTTAAGCGGCTATATTTCAGACTTACATCATAATAATCATTGAGACAATCCAGCCCAACAACTTCATCGCCGCGGGCAATTAGTTTTGCAGCCAGATGAAAACCTATAAAACCACCTGTTCCGGTAACTAAAACTTTCATAGAAAAATTTAGATAAAATCTATTTTAATAAAAGGAACGATTTACTCTATTAAAAATTATGTTTCCGGATTTTAAAATCTAATATCCACCTATCTTTTATTCCTTCAACTAATTTCTGATAGCTTGCGTGTATTTCAATTGTCGCATCAAACAAGGGTTCGTCATTGCGAATAATGACTTTTTCGGGAACCCAAAAAAGAAAAAATACGAATGACGTCCAATATATAAACAATTAAAATACAATTAGGTATAATGGACGTCATTATAAGCCTTTCCAGCTTGGCAAAGCAATCCCAAGTAATTTGTCAACCTGATTGTCCAGGGGATTGCTTCGTGCCTCGCAATAACGAGGGGGTTTAAAACCATGTTCCAACAAATAAAAGGCGACAATTAGAAATGCACCCCCGATTGCCTTCAATTTTGCTAAAATATGACGCCTTTTTGTTTAAGCAACGAAAAATAAAGATTGCATGTTGCTTCAACTTCCTTTTGCTTAGAGAATTTTTCAGCGGCGAACCGGATGCCGTTTTCTCCCATTTTCTGGCGCAAGTTCTTGTTATTCACCAAAATCTGCATTTTTTGTACAAAACCCTCCAGGTCGCCATTATCTACCATAAAACCGGTTTGACCGTTTATCATACTATCTCTTACGCCCCCTACGTTTGTCGCGATCACCGGCGTGCCATGAGCCTGGGCTTCAATTAGCGATAAGGGTGTACCCTCGTTTAGTGAGGTCAACGCCACCATATCCAATCCACTCATCACCTCGGGTATATTAGAAAGCCACGACGTAAAAATGACCCTGCTACTGGCCGTTACAATATTGGCAGAATAGGCGATAGACAATGCTTTTAACTGCTGCTCGAGGGCTGCTTTCAGTTCACCATCACCAACAA
>JBBRCW010000355.1:0-6869 GCA_038204535.1 Chitinophagales bacterium
GATATTTCGGTGCGCTGCACCATAGAATGTACCGCAATTTTATAGTCTACAAATATTTTGGTGCGCTGCACCATAAAGTAAATTCGATTGTCAATTTTGCTAATTGCGGGCCAGGATTTCTTGCTTTAGAGACTGTGCCTGTCTCGCTGAATGGCGTGGGGTGCAAAATCTAATACCACATAGGCACATAGGGAAACATAGGTTTCACATAGTTTAAAAATAAGCTAATAAGGTATAGGGAGGATAATACAGGTTGTTTTCTACCAGGGTGTAAACCAAATGGAAAATATGCTTTTCTAAACCCAAGAAAAGTGACAACAAGCTGATATTTTTTCGGGTTTAGCACATATATCAACTGACTTGTTTTCTTACATATTTGGTAAGGATGACAATCAGCTGCCCTTCTATTCTGCCTTCAATCTGATCGGTATTGTCGGGTACGAGGCGTATGTTTTTTACCAGCGTTCCAATTTTTGCATTAGCCGACGATCCTTTTACATTTAAAGATTGTGTCAACAAAACTGTATCGCCCGTTTGAAGTACGTGGCCATAGGCATCTTTATGTAATTCTGCAGGACCATCGTTTAAATGATCGCCGCTTGCTTTGGCCCACTCAAGGTTGTCATCATCCAGGTACAGCAAATCGAGGCTGTCAGCAGCCCAGCTTTCGCTTTTTAAACGGTTCAACATTCGCCAGGCCACCACTTGTATTCCAGGCACTTCACTCCACATACTTTCAGATAATTTTTTCCAGTGGTTGCTGTCCATTTCTTCCTTTTTCTCTATTTGCGCCTCGCATTTTGCGCAAGCCATCAGGGTGTTTTCGGCGCTGGCATTGTTTCTGGGTTTTACATCATACATCATTACATTTTCAGCAGAACCGCAGAGCTCGCACTTATTTTCACTTCTTAAAGAGAGTATTTCTTCCAGTTTCATAATATTAAATTAGGCAACGAAGGTATTGTTATGATTTGTAACAGGTGTGTATTGATTTTTGCGGGATGGCAGGAAAGTTGTTTAGGGCAGGATGTAGTTGAGGGTTTTGGAGGGCAGCGGCTATGGTTTTCTTTCTATTGCTTTAGGTTCATAAAGACCTGCCTGATTGTCGTAGTGCAAATTACAAATACAAAATAGCGCTATGAACGCTTCCTTTTCAAAAGGCGGATGCTATCAGGTCTCCACCAGAGTTGGTGTTCTTTATTAATTGCATTCTTGCTCCTCTATGTTTGCAGGTGAAGAACACCTGCAAAGGCGAAAAAATTTCTGTTCGATGCTTGAAATGAAAGACATTTCTTTATATTATCGGTGGAAAGGATTAACCCATTTCTTTTCATATTAATCCGATAAATGAACTATAAAGGTCGAACTTGCTATCTTCTGTCATTACCACAAGATTTTCGTCTTTTGCAGTGGCAATGATGAATCTGTCAAAGGGGTCCCTGTGCTCCTGATAAAAAGGAACAGAAGTGTAAGAGGATATATGGCATTTTGATAATGGCAAAATCTCATATCCATTTTTCAACCATTCGCCTGCTATTTCATTTACATCAGGCAAAAATTCGGGTAGTTTACCAATAGATTTTTTAACTACGAGCTCCATTAAGCTAATATAACTTGCAACGATCCTGTTTCCGGGATCTTGCAAAATTTTTCTGTGTCGGTTAGAAAGGGGAGAATTAATATCAAGCGACCATATTATAATATGAGTATCTGCAAGTATGTTCATCACATATAATCTTTGAAATCTTCTAAAGGTTCATTGAAGTCATTGGGTAAAGGTACTTTTCCTTCCAATCCTCCTAATTTTCGTTTGTCCTGTTTGATTTCTACTTTTTTATCAGTAAGAAACGTTACCATTACTTCTGTGATCGTTTGCACAGGCGGTTCTTCGTTGAGAATTATTTTTCCCTGGTTGTAAATTCCTTTTATGGTTGTAAGCATTTTGTAGAAATTTGTTTCAAAGATAGACAAATCCTCATCTGGATAAATGGGAATTGAGAACTTCTGCATTTATAAAAGGTATCATGCAGCGTTGTTAAACCCCACACCATAAACTTATACACCCTTGAAAAAGGTTGCACATTTTACTATTTAACAATAAATGGTAAATTGGATGGAAAGCAAAGTATTTGAAAGAAGTTGATGAACATGAAAAAACAATAAAATTCTGACAGGAGATTTATGATGAAAGAAATTTACTTAAAGAAGTGCATGAAAAGTACCCTGTTGATAAAGGGCATAAAAAATAGAAAATGATAACTAAAAAAATAATAGCCGAAAAACTACTTGCATTTCTACAGCATCGCACATCACTTGCCGGGGTAGTAGCATGGGCAGAACAGGCCGTGTTAGATGCGGATTATAAAGATGACGATACCTACACCATTAGAAATATTCTGGCTCAACTGGGAATGGCTGATGTAAAAACCTTTGGGCTTGAATGGAGAGATTGTGAAAGCATTATGGAAAGACTTGGTTATAAGTTAGAAGTAAAAGCACTGGAAGTAGCGTAAAGTTATGTTTCACTACCCGGGGATTAACAATGAACGGTAAATCGATTTGTAACTGGTTTAAATTCTGCCGGACACAGTCCTGGTTCTTCTTTTACATTTAAGTGTCCTGCGGAACACTTAAACGAGCGGGGGATAGAGTTGTTCTGGTGTCTTCCGCAGAACCTGTCCCGTAAGCGGGAGCCTGTCCCGTAAGCGGGAATGACCTCAACACAGGATAATTGTTCCGATGGCTGCAAAGAACTCCTAATGCTAACTTTCATTTTGAAGATGTAAGTTATTGTATAAAATCTTCTTTATGCTTTTTCTCGTCTAGCCGGGGAAGGTTTTTACTTTTTGTCTATAAATCAATTGACAGTACACTAACATTGATGAATTCAAACGCTTTAATAAGATTTATTTTTACCTGTAAAAGCAATCTTTGTCTAATCAATATGCTACATTATGAGAAGGTTACATTACATATACACGACCCTGTTTTTATTGAACTGGCAAAAAGCCTTGACTATGTCGCAAAGATTGAGGAAGACGAACAGAAAACTTCAGGGAAAAAAGTTTTGAAGGGTCTAAAGCAGGCTGATAAGGAAATGAATTTAATAAAAGAAGGAAAACTACAGGCAAGAGATGCCAGGGAACTTATAAATGAGTTATAAAGTAAAGACCATACTCCATTTTGATACGGCTTGCGAAATTTGTTGCAGAGCCGTAGGCTCGATCAATATGGTAGCCCCGGCTCTTGAACCGGGGGGTTTCAACCCGGGGTAAAAAGTTTGTGGGGTTTTAAGAGAGCCGTAGGCTCGGCCCATATAAACAAAACACGACAGACTGTTGTATTGTATACTCGAAAAGTCTTCTTTTAGGCAAGTTTAAATTGGTCGAACTTGCGGTGCCTGCTCTTTGCAACAGGCATTCACAATTGGTCAACCTTCCCACACATAGGTGCCCGCTGCACCTTTCTCCAACATGGCAATTAGAAACCTTCCGTTAAGTTTAATTTGAAACGCCTGTTTTATTCCGGTATCGTTTAGCACGATTAAAACAATTTTTCCGGCGGGTGTTTTATAGGCCACATTAACCAGCCCACCAGGCAAAGTGCTTTGTATGCGAACCGAACCCGGGCGTACAAATTTTGAAGCATGGGCAATGATATAATAAGCCGGTTCGCGTGTTATCTGATTACCATCAATGGTTATGGCGCCCAGGCATTTCGTACATCCGCCGGGCGTATGCGGGTTTTGGTTGGCATCTGCTGCCAGGTTCCACTCCAGCACATTTACGGCCCAATTGCGCGGCGCCCCAATCAAAAGTGTTTTTACGTGCCAGTTAAAATCGCCCTCAAAATTTGCCGGCGCGCCAATCCATTGCTCGGTAAAATATAATTTCTTTTCGGGGTGTGCGTTGTGTACAGACGTGAGCGCATCTATGGTTCCGCCATATAAGTGAAAGGCAGTACCGTCTATATATGGCTTTGCCTGTGCATCGTTTAAAATAGAAATGGGGTAGTTGGGCCGGTCGGCATTATGATCGTATAAGATAATTTTTGTGTGGATGTCAGCCGCTTTAAATGCCGGTCCGAGATGGTTCTTTATAAAGTCGGCCTGTTCATTTGCCTGCATCACCATGCTGGGATTATTGCCACCATGCAGCGGTTCATTTTGAATAGTGATAGCATCTATGGTGATGCCTTCAGCTTTCATGCTGTCGATATATTTTACAAAATACTGTGCATAAGCATTGTACCATTGGGGCAGCAAACTGCCGCCCATCGATTCGTGGTTTGTCTTCATCCACACAGGCGGCGACCACGGCGATCCCAATATCTTAAGCCGGGGATAGATGGATAAGATTTCTTTTAAAACCGGTAGCAGGTGTTTGCGGTCTTCGTTTAAAGTAAAGTGCTGTAGTTGCTGATCTGTCTGGCCTGCCGCAAGGTCATCGTACGAAAAAACATGATCGTCGAGGTCGCTGGCACCGATACTAACCCGCAGGTAACTAACGCCAATGTTATTTCCAGTAGTGTCAAACAATTCTTTCAAAATAGCAGCCCGCGCTGCCGGTTTCATTTCATAAAGTAATTGTGCGCTCCCTCCTGTTAACGTATATCCAAAGCCATCCATTACCTGGTAGGTTTGGTTCATATCCACCTCTATGGTTGGCAGAGCAACAGATGCGTTGGTAATGATCAGGTCGGGGCTTTGTTTGCTGAATAATTGCGATTTATCGGGGTTGGTAACCCATGCCGCTGCCTGCATTGCCTGGCCTGTATTGTCGCCCGGTCCTTGCCCTGGAAGACGGCTGCTGCAAGACGATAAAATGCAGAAAGCCAACAGCAAAAAGGATGGCGCAATTGTATAAATGTATTTTATAGCGCGGGTAATGGACTTGATCATTTGTGGCAATATTTCAGTGATCTAATCTATATAGCAAAGATAATTGGGCTGTATTAAAAAGTGAATTCTTATATACGATCAACAGATGTATGCGTATAATGGAAGGTAATTGATCGGGTTTGTGCGAACGTATTCTTCGAATTTGATATTGATAGCCCCATCCGTTTTTTAAATCAGACCGTATAGAAGAAGGTGAAAATTTCATAGCTTACCGGTCTTCATTAATTGCTAATAGCCACCAATAGAATGATCAGAATTATATTGACCGCTTTCTTGTTGCTGTATTGCGCAAGGCTGCGGGCACAACAAAATGAAGTGCCGGTATTTGTATCCGGCTCCGATGGATATAAGACCTTTCGCATACCGGCAATTATTGGGTTATCGAAGGGCCGGCTGCTTGCATTTTGCGAGGGGAGGGTGAACGGTTCGGGTGACTTTGGCAATATTGATATTGTTATGAAACGCAGCAGCGATAACGGCGCTACCTGGTCGAAGTTGCAGGTGGTGGCTGATTATAATGACCTGCAGGCGGGTAATCCGGCGCCGGTTGTTGATTGGTCTGACCCGGCCTATCCCAATGGCCGCATCTTTCTTTTTTACAATACCGGCAACAATCACGAAGGCGAAATATTAAAAGGCAATGGCATCAAATATTGCTGGTATATCTCGTCGGTGGATGGTGGGCTTACCTGGTCGGCGCCGGTTGATATTACGCTGCAGGTGCATCGCCCTAATAAACCTTTGATCAATGCCGCATTTAGCTTTAAGGAAGACTGGCGGTACTATGCCAATACGCCGGGCCATGCCATGCAGTTTGCTTCGGGCAGGTATAAGGGAAGGATCTTTGTAGCAGCCAATCATTCAGCCGGTGAGCCGCAACCGGCCGCTGGCCAATACGATGCGCATGGTTATTTTAGCGATGATCATGGAAAAACATTTACGCTGGGTAATAGCTTAAAGTTACCCGGCAGTAATGAAGCGATGGCTGCTGAAATTTCAAACAACCGGTTGATGATGAACACCCGAAATCAAAAGGGCGATATACGGGCCAGGATCGTTTCTATCAGCAGCGATGGTGGCTTTAGCTGGGATACCACTTACTTTGACCAAAACCTACCCGACCCGGTTTGCCAGGCAAGTATTTTGGATATCGGCAATAACAACGGTAAGCATATATTGGCCTTTTGCAACAATGCCGACACCAAACGCCGAAACAACCTAACGCTGCGCATCAGCTACGATGATGGATTGACGTGGAAAAAAAGCATCCCTGTTTACAGCGGCGACGCCGTAGTCAGGCAAAATTTCGACTACTCCGCCTATTCAGACCTGGTTAAAATAGATAAGAAACATGTGGGCGTTCTTTATGAAAAAGACAATTATGCTGCGATTGTTTTTACGGTGGTAAAGTGGAGATGAAAAATGGAGATTATTGATGTCCGAAATTGGTTTCCCGGTCTCAGCTTACTTTGAGAATTCATAAAACTGCTTCCTGATTTTCGTTTTCATTTAGATTGGCTTTTGGCAGTGATGCTTACTTTTGAGATCGTAAATTCGGCCGCCGGAACCGCTGCCTGACTTTTTAATAAAATTAAATATTAAGAACTTAAGTTTGGTTCTATTCCTCCAGCCCCGAACGGCGTACAACCAAATTACTGCTGCTGATTGTTCCAGTGTCAAGCCCAACTATTGGCAATGTTAGCGGTAGGCATGTTTCTATTGCAACTTCCCAAATTAACAGGCGGGTTTCAAAGTGTGTTTTACGTTGCGATGCCGCTGTTGATGTCCTTCACCAATTGCTTATTCGCTCATCAATTTGCCGGTGAAGAACAGTCGAGTAGGCAAGGGCATTTCAGCCCAAGCCTCTCACAGAACCGTGCTTGAAAGTCTCCCTTCACACGGCTCTTCTCATTCGGTGGAAAAAGAATTAACCACGTGATTGAACTAAACTTGATCGTCCAAAGATTGC
>JBBRCW010000356.1:0-6811 GCA_038204535.1 Chitinophagales bacterium
GCCCGGTACGGTTGTTCCGATTGCTTATTACAATCCGATTACTCAGGCCGCAATACCGGTAAGCTACTACCCGTGGAAGGGCAGGTTTTTCTTACGGCTACCCGTATAAAACAATCCAATCAAGACCTTTGCAGGTCGCAAAACAACTTCCAGCCCTGCTATTGCAAATACTTTTGTTGTGCGTTCGTGCCGTGTTAATCGTAGGATGCTATAATTTTATTTTTACTTTCTTTATATACTTCTTCAGATATAAATCCCTTCTCTTTCATGATTTTAAGTTGTTCTAATTCCTCCTTTAGCTTAGCTTGATTTGCTTTGGATTTTTGTTGACTACCTTTAGGAACTTCAACTTCTTTAAAACTATTAGGTTCTATGCTATTATGAGGAAAGTTTTCATTTACGATATTTAATTTAATAAATACAGACACATTTTCCTTAATGGCCTCGTAAGTATTATTCAAGTCAATCAAGTCTACTATAAGCCCTGTTTTGAACAAAGACATGTAAGAGTTAAGTAACAATATCCCTTCTTCCTTATTATGAGCTAACTTACGTATCATTTCTTGTATTTCATCTTTATGGTTTTTCCTAAATAGCTGTTTCTGCTTTTGGATCAGATTATTTAGTTCTCCAAGATTTATTTCATTTAGTTCCAGTTTTTCCTCTTCAATGACAGGGAGATTTAGAATGCCTTCAGTATTATTAACTGTGTCTACGGTATTTATATGTGATAGAGGAAATTGAACGTTTTGCTTTAAAGGAATTGATACCGCTATAAAACCAACGATATAGTTCCACATTAATGTATCGCAGATAGCCAGGAGTGACACATATCTGTTTAAACCTATAGAAGATTGATATAATCCCGCAGCTCCTGCGTAGCCTGATGTTGAGGGTTTCTCAATGAAAAAAAGTCGGATAATAACTAAGATTGCTGTACAAAATAATAAAGTCCTTCCTCCTCTGCCTTGCCAATTGATTTCCGGTTGTTTGAAGGCTTCCAAAGCTCTTTTTCTTGATAAAAGGAATGACAAAGGAACAAATACGCCGATTAGTACAATAGTATAAGGAAGGTCTTCTGACCAAAACGCTTTCGGTAAGGTTGCGGCAAGAGAAAGCGAACCTAAAGGGGCTACTATAAAAAATAGGTACCTCGCCCATTTTTGTTTCATATACAATCCTATACCACATAATGCTGTCAGTATGAACACAAGAAAATTTATCTCCGTTGATATGGCATCTGCATTTCTCGCTTCTACTCTGGTCGATTGATAACCAAATAATCCCCAACCTATTCCAAGTCCAATTATCAGCATGTACACTGCTGCGAAACTACCGACTGAAGTATGATTTGAGGTTTCCATGATAGAGGTTTTTTGAGTATAAAGAGGAGAGGCGTGACATTACGCATAACGTTCGAGTATTGCTACAGGTGGGGGTTTGCCGGGTAGCTAAAAACATTGCTGCTCTTTCGCCTCCTAAGAACCGGACATGATAATTTCCCATCATCTGGCTTAAGCCCATTTTAAGCTACCATTTATATTGGTGGCCGGTTTTACATATGCATATGTTGCCTTCGCAATTCTCAACTGAAGCTTTTTGACGATCGTACGATGATGATTCCATTGAATGGAATCCCAATTGTATGCCGACCTGGGGGCCTCATTCACAAGCTTTTCATTTACCGTTTCCGGCTTTTTGTGCGTTGTAATCATTTGCCTGCCATCCAAATTTAAAGTTCTTCAATTTTACTTACGCCAAACAGACTATAGGCACGTTACCCGGTTTTCACCGTAGAGTTATGTTTCAACCCCTATGGCAGCCATTACAGTTGCCCGTTCGCTTTTTGCCTGTTCTTACACCCGCCTTCCATCAGCTTCCTTTGCAGGCCGCCTGCCCTGTTTTAGCAGGGCGGTATACGGGGTTCCCCTGTTGCCTTAATCAGACACGGATGGGTTAGTGCCGAACTATTCACCGGACATGTTGTGTATCCACGTAAACTGAATTTAACAATTTAACTCATGTCGTTGCCTTTTGGCTAAAGCTTGTCAAACTCTTAAGCTCCTTGCGGGTGACGGTGATTCTGTCGTTCGTTTAATTACTTTGCACATACCATCCAGCTTAGCCCTACACCAATTGAGTTTATCGGTTCTTTCAAACACTTCGCGGTTTTCGAAAGCCAGTCTTTCGACTACTCGGTACATTGTTCCGGTTGCTTATTACAGCCCAATTACTCAGGCCGCAATACCGGTAAGCTACTACCCGTGGAAGGGCAGGTTTTTCTTACGGCTACCCGTATAAAACAATCCAATCAAGACCTTTGCAGGTCGCAAAGCATTGTCCAGCCCTGCTTTTGCAAATACTTTGTTGCCTGCTGTTGTATCATTTGTTGTTCCGAAAGTCTATTACTATAATTGCATTTGTCCGCTCGAAACGAGAACGATATTCTGTTTCCCACCAGTCAGCTATGTCACCTGATAGAAGTTGAAGAACATAATTTGGTGTTTCACGAAATCCGAGTTCTTGTTGATTACTATTTTCTTTGATATTGTTAGAGATGGTTGGAAAATATTCTTGAATGTGTCTGCGAAAACCTTCTATATCATTGCCGCCAAAAGTCATTGGACAGCAAAATAAACACGAAACAGGATTCGTAAAATTCAAAATA
Source organism: Chitinophagales bacterium (assembly GCA_038204535.1). Classification (GTDB taxonomy): domain Bacteria; phylum Bacteroidota; class Bacteroidia; order Chitinophagales; family Chitinophagaceae; genus Segetibacter. The sequence goes on from JBBRCW010000356.1 coordinate 2,669, forward strand.
TCTTTAGGTGTTAAAGTCCGTCTGCTTTTGAGTATAAATTCATTTCTTAATTTGTTGGCTTCTCCGAAATATACGCCTTCACCATTTTTGCCTCCACCGGATATTGTTTTCCCGCCCAACCAGATATTTTCTTCATCACGAATACCCTCCACAACTAGTCGACCACCACACAATGTTCTCTTAGCACTCTCAGTTGAATAGAAGGCGTAGAAAGAGGCGAACCCGTCATTTACACTGTCTTCGAGAAGTCGTTCGATTTGTAACCTACCGTTGCTTGTATATGCAATACCTGGATAATTGTCTACTGATGATTTTAATTTTTTTGCTTGAACTCTTGCTGCAAATGATTTATTGTCAGGGAAGACAAACCACCATTCCCAGTCAGCACAAGTTTTTCTTCCCTCTTCTGTTCGAGAAAACTGTTTGTATTTTAGTGTCGGTATTTTCTCGGAAAGTTCAAACAAAAATCGGTCTGTCAAAGATTCTTCTTTGACTTCTGGTTGTTTTGTCAACCAGTTTTTTATGTCAGCCGAACAGTCGTTAAATGATTTGCAAATCGTGTTCATTTTTAAAAATCGTGATGTCGCCAAACAATAGCAGGCAACGATGACGGCTTGGCTTTGTGGCGGTATTCTGTGTTCTGTCTGCCGACAACTGAAGCCGATTAAAGATATAAAGTTTAGTGTTTCTACTGCTGCTTAATTTATAAATTTAAGCTGGAACTGCCGATGAATAGAGAACTGCTGCTGATTGCTCCCACTTCCCGCCGCCATAATGCCAAACCGATTGTAGCGGCAGGCATGGTATTCAGGGGGGAACTATCGCTGTGATGTCTAATGGCAGTGCATTATTAAATTTGTCTAAAAATTCAGGATATATATCAATATTAAAGGTTCCATCAGATTTAGGGACAACGCCATCGCTAATTGGGTAAAACCAAATATCAGTAGGGTCTTTGGAATTACGTTTTGCTATCCACATTTGAACGTAATCACAGTATAATATTTCTGTGTCAATAAGTTCTTTATTTAGAACAATGTTAGTTCCCTCTTTTCCAGTATTTGCGCTTGAATAAACTATTCCATCTATACCCTGATTTTCATCCCTGCTAAATCTCATGATGCAGTTAAAAAAGGCAGAGGAAATTCGATACCAAATTTTCTTATCCGCTTTTGCGCTGAAAATTTCTCTGAAATATGTAAGTATAGAAATAAAATATGAAATGTTGTCTTTGTTTATTCCTTCAGTTTCCATTAAATCTTTTTCTAAGTCTACACTGTGGTCAAAAGTATCTTGTGATGGAAAGTCAGGAAAGTAAAAGACTTTCAAAGGTCTTTTTGTCATCCATCTACTTAATGTTAGAAAATAGTAATCTAAAAACTTATTTGAAATGTGTTCCCAAGTTACCTCCATAATTGATGTCCCTGTACATTTTATTTTTGCTTGGGTCGGTACTGCTGCATAAAAAACTTGTTGTTTATCATAGTTACACCGTTGCATTTCAATATTCTCTACGAAAGGATTATAGGAGCATCTTTTTACTGTTTCGAAGATTTCCCCTTTTTTATTGAGACTACATCTACAATAATTTTCGAATGGCAAAGTGAATAATGGAAGTGGTTTTTGCTTGAAGAAATTTCGTAAAAATGTTTCAATCTCATACACAGAAATATTTTCATCGCTTGCTAAATTCCACAGTCTTTCCTTTAGCTTTTCAATTTCCATAATTGTTGATGCGATTAATTTAAGGCTGTCCGACGTGCAGGGTTATGTTTTAGTCCCTATGGCAGCCATTACAGCTGCCCGTTCGCTTTTTGCCCCTTCTTACTCCCCGCCCTTCCATCAGCTTCCTTTGCAGGCCGCCTGCCATGTTTTAGCAGGGCGGTAAACGGGGTTCCCCTGTTGCCCTGATCAGACACGGATGGGTTAGTTAGTGCCGAACTATTCACCGGACATGTTGTGTATCCACGTAAACTGAGTTGCAACCAGTTTAACTCATGTCGTTGCCATTTTGGCTAAAGCTTATCAAACTCCTAAGCTCCTTGCTGGTGACGGTGATTCTGTCGTTCGTTTAGTTAATTTGCACATACCATCCAGCTTAGCCCTACACCAATTGAGTTTATTGGTTCTTTCAACAACCTCGCGGTTTTCGAAAGCCAGTCTTTCGACTACTCGGTACATTGTTCCGGTTGCTTATTACAGCCCAATTACTCAGGCCGCAATACCGGTAAGCTACTACCCGTGGAAGGGTAGGTTTTTCTTACGGTTACCCGTATAAAACAATCCAATCAAGACCTTTGCAGGTCGCAATCCAACGTCCAGCCCTGCTTTTGCAAATACTTTTGTTGGCAGCAGCTTTAGTCATTGGGTTATGTTAGAAAAACTTTTACAATGCCACCAATTCCTGTCAGCAGTCCACTTAATGCTATTACAGGTCCCTTTGGATTTTCTGCAATTCTAATTAGTATAAATTGCAACAACCGAAAAATAAACATAATGATATAAACAACTATTATCCAATAAACACCTATGTATAACATGAACATAAATAGAGAGACCTCAGACATTATTGGAGAGCCAATTATTGCTGTAATTGTGTGTAAAATTATTACAATAGCTTTCCCACCAAAATGATTTTCGATATCAGCCGTTGTTCGTAAGTCCATAGTAGGATTGATAATCGGCATTTCGGCAAGAACCAACATCACTGCTATAAGACATAATAATCCAAATCCTTTGAGGCTTTTTAAAAGATAACTTTTGACCGTGGGAAGGAATTTCAGGCGTTTTATTAAATATGGATGAACGTATTTAGTTACGACAATCATTGATAAAACCATTGCCGCAACATCTATCCATATTTGCCATTTGTATATTCTTGGTTGTCCAATTTGAAAATCTGCATTAATATTAAATCCAAAAAATACATTCAAAACGAAAGAGCCAATAATAAAAATAATCATTGAATGTGCCAATATTACGAGCCCCTTTTGAACTCGGTCTTTTAAAAGCAGTTTTGTGAATTGCCCAGCTTTCTGTTCATCAAGCCAGAGCCAAAAGATTTCTGCTTTGTCAGATAACCACTTTTTCTGTTTGTCCCTTAATAAGAAATCTAAAATTGTTAGAGAGCCTAAGGATAGACCCACCCAAAAACTAATATTTCCCAAAACTTCTTTCAAATTATAGTGATTTTTAGAAAGTTGCTGCCAACGTAAAGCATTTGCGATGGCATGGCAATAGCGAACTGTTAGCTCGGAACAAATGCCTAATTGAAAAACTTAAGTTGAAGATAACAACAAATGCTCAATAGCGTATTGTCTGCCGGAACAAAAGCTGCTAAAGGATTTGCAGCAGAAGTTTATTCCGTCAGCCATGCTATTGCAAATGCTACTGTTGGCAGTAGTTTTGGTTCACTTATTTAACTTCGACTAAATAAACCTTTGCAGACTTGTTGCCATTATTAATAACCATATGTGTTTCCGCCTCACTCCAAAATGCGGTTCCTGCTTTCATATCAAAATCCTGCGTTTTTCCGTCAGGCATTATCAGTCTTGCCTTGGCATCTGTAAGAAAAATGGAAAGATGTGCAGGGTGGGTATGCTTTCCTTTACCGCACACATCTTTCCCCGGTGTGCTGACATACTCTATCACCTTTACTTTATCATTTTCAAGGATTACTTTGATAGTATCTATTGGGGTACTGTTTTGTTGGCTCTTTCCAAAAATAGCAAAACCTAACAAGCAGATAGCAGATAAAAATAATTGTTTCATAAAAGAAGTTTTAGTAATGAATAATGTCATGCTAAAACTATTTTGAAAAGCAAAACATCATTTTGCTGAAACGTTCAAAAATTTTTCTTTTTGGCAGAGAGCTTAATTATTAACAGAAATTATTTCATAATTGGGTCATTCGCCTTTCTCCGATATTGAAGTGGAAACAAGCCATACTTTTCCTTGAAAATCCGGCTGAAATGGGTTAAGTTTTCAAAGCCGCTGGCGTATGTGATTTCGCTAACATTTCTTTTGCTTGTGTCTAAAAGGAGTTTTGCATATTCCAGCCGTTTATTGGTAAGCCATTTTCCAGGAGTGGTATGGTAGTATTCATGAAACTCTCTTTTAAATGCAGCCACGCTTCGTTGTGCA
>JBBRCW010000357.1:0-6752 GCA_038204535.1 Chitinophagales bacterium
TATTGGCCAAACAACGGCCCGGCCGACGAATGGGCAACCAGCTATGCCGGTCATTTTTTGCTGGAGGCACAAGCCAAAGGATTTAATGTGCCGGCTTCGATTTTGCAAAATTGGCGGGCTTATCAAAGAGGCAAAGCCAATGCATGGAACCAGACCACACCGGTCTATTATGGCGGCGATCTTGAACAGGCATACCGGCTGTTTCTGCTGGCATTGGCCAATGCCCCTGAAACCGGCGCTATGAACCGTTTAAAAGAATTCAAGTTTATAACCCCTGAAGCAAAATGGCGATTGGCGGCTGCTTACTTTTTAACAGGACAAAAGCAGGCCGCGCTACAACTAATCAGTGGGCTGCCCACTAATTTTTCGCAACGGCCATCGCCGGGGGTAACATTTGGCAGCGACCTGAGAGACCAGGCAATGGTACTGGAAACGCTTACGATCATGGGGCGTCGTGCCGAGGCTGAACCGCTGGTAAAAACCGTTGCGGCCAAGCTATCGCAGCAAAACTGGTACAGCACACAAACCACCGCTTACGCATTAATTGCCATTGCAAAATTCAGTGGCAGCAACACCGATGGTTTAAAGATCAATGCCTCCATTAAGATCAATGGAAAAGAAACCAGCGTTAACAGTAATACCGCTGTTTCGCAAACAAACATCAATTTTAAAAACGGCAAAAGCCCGGTGCAGGTTGTTAATAAAGGCGGTAATGTTTTGTATATCCGCATTATTAACCAGGGACAGCCGGTAGCCGGGGATAGCCTTGCTGTAGAAAATCATCCCAACCAGTTATACCTTTCTGTTAATTACCTGTCAACAAACGGCGCTCCTATTCAGCCGGAAAATCTGCAGCAGGGTACCGATTTTGTAGCAAAGGTGACCATTAAAAATACAGGACAGCGGGGCACCTATTCCAACATGGCCTTATCCGAAATCTTCCCCGGTGGATGGGAAATTCTGAACACCCGATTATACAACAGTGAAGGTGCTTTTAAATCATCGCCGGCTGATTACATGGACATTCGGGATGACAGGGTGTATCATTATTTCGACATCAAACAAAACGAAACGCTCACTTATTATGTACAGTTAAATGCGGCCTATCCGGGCCGTTATTACTGGCCCGGTGTGTATTGCCAGGCTATGTACGACAATAGCATAAGCGCGGCAGCCAATGGCCGGTGGGTGGAGGTAATGCAGCCCCGAAGCCCCGGCCCTTAAGGGAGGAGAGAGCCTCCAACCTTGAAGTGAGGAGTGAGGCCCCGGCCTTTAAAGGGAGGAGTCGGCCCGCCCTCCATAAGTCCCCGAGGTCCCATTAGTCCCCGAAAGGGCGAGTTTTAAACCGCAGCGTTTTATTCGACTTCACAATCGGAGACATACTGAGCGTGTTTTCCAGGGGATCCTGAAATAAATTCAGGATGACGGCTCTGATTGACAGCCTGGAATGACCGCTCTGAATGATGGCTCTGATCGCCGATTACCAATAAACAATTCCGGTTGACGGCATTATTCCGCTGCGCCAAATGACATCTGCTATTTGAGCACTACTCCTTCTCCCCAATTATTTGTTTTGAAAATATTCCCGTACAAATGCCTTCTCCTGGTTGTCGGTCATCTTATCTGATTGCTTCACTTCAATTTTTTTATGATTGAATTGAGCATCCTCTTTTAGCATGTTGTGTAACTCTACCTTAGCATTGGTTGGCCCAAATAATAAAACCTCATCATACGCTTTGATCTTCTCAGCAATATTTCCATAGTACTTAGACTGCAATTGCTGTTCCTTATTGTGCATCATGGTTTCGCCTTTTTGCAGGATTTTCTGTTTTTCTTCATACGTGGCTTCCGACTCAATGATGGTTACAGGCTTGTTGTCGGCAACATCCATTATGTGTGCACTTGCATTGTCCATCCAAACTCCTACTTTTTTAGTTGTTGTCATTATATTCAGTTTTAGATTAAAAAAAATGATTTTCGAACGGCGGTGAATATCGCCTTTTTTGTTTTAAAGCTCCCACTTCCAGTTTTTGATCTCCGGCATGTCCATGCGGTTTTTGTGTATATAATTTTTGTGGTCAATAAGTTTATCCTGCATTTCCTGCTTCAGGCAATTGGTGGTGTCCTTTAACTGCGGCAGCCTGTCTAGTCCCGCCATTGTATATTTTCTTTCTGAATGATGATCAGGCTTTTATCGCGTTGTTCACCCAAATCAGTTCCTGCACGTTGTCCATATCAATCATGCCGGTAAGGCGGCCATTCTCTACCACCGGAAATACTTTGCATCGTGTTGCCATCAGTTTCTGAAATACATCTCTCAAAGCCACTTCGGGTGAAAGGGTAACAAATTCGGTACACATCACCTTTGCCAGCGTACACGTTTTACCAAATTCTGATAAGCCTTTTATTATATCGTTGCGAAGCAATACCCCTTTTACTAATCCGTCTTCGGCCACTAAAAACTCTTTGTCCTGCCCATCCAACAGCAGCGCCACCGCTTTTTCCAGCGTATCGTGGGGCGATAATACCGTAAACCGACTCATCATTGCCTGCCGCACTGTTTTGCCCGTCAAAACATTTTGCACGCTTTCGGCAGCCGCCTCGCTGCCGGCACCTACGAAAATAAACAGTCCTATAAACACCAGCCAGAAATCGTAAAAGAAACCGATAAATACAAAAAAGATCGCCAGTAACTGCCCAACGGAAGCCGCAATCTTTGTTGCTTTTACGTGCCCCATTTTAAATGCCAGCAAGGCCCTCAGCACCCGTCCCCCATCCATTGGAAAGGCAGGAATAAGATTGAAAACAGCCAGCAGCAAATTGGCGGCAAAAAGATTAAAAACAAAAGGCAGGTTTTGCATGTAACCCGGATCTTTTATATCCTGCAAATTGGGAAACGCCCCGGTGGCACGCAAATAGACAAACAACAAAATAGCGATGGCCACGTTTACCAACGGGCCTGCTATAGCCACTAATAGTTCCTCAGAAGGCTTTTCGGGTATGCCTTCTAAACTGGCCACCCCGCCAATAGGATAAATGGTTATATCGCTTGTTTGTATCTTAAATCGCCGGGCAGTAAGGGCATGGCCAAATTCGTGCAGTATCACACAGGCAAACAAGGCCAGTATAAATAAAATACTCCACGAACCTTCTATCAATGAATGCCCTGCCCGCAGGTTCATCATCAATATCCAACCAATGAGTATTAAAAAGGTCCAGTGCATATACACCTTGATACCGAAAAATTTCCCCAGAGACAATGACCATTTTTTGTTCATATTAAATTATTATTATGGGCAGGTCGAACATCCATCCTGTTAAAAAAATTTTCAATTGGCCTGCCATTATACAATCCATAAAAAAATCTTGCCTTTTAAATCACTGCTGCCACAAAACCAGGTTATCTTCCAATGGAACCGAAACGCCTTCGTATGCCGGCAGCAGCCTGGCGGTGTAATCGGTGGCGGGCCGTTCTGTTGCAATAGTTGTCTGGTAAATATACACCCCGTTTTCCGGTGCTACAGGCGGCAGTTGCATAGTTACCTGCTCATCGGGCTGGCCATTAAGGCCGTTCGCATAAAGCTGAACCATGACCTGGTTGGGAAACACCCCCTGTAACTGGACGCCCACCTTAAAATGATATCCGCCTTCAACAGTTTCAAATGTTACGTCGGCAAATTGCACCTGCGGCCATTTATTGCGCAGGTCTTGCTGAATAGCGACAATTCTGTTTCCCATAACTCCTTTACCGGCTGCCCTTTCTGCGTACCGGCCAGCCGCCGGCAGGTAATAGTTTTCGGTATATTGGCGCACCGCCCGGTTGGCCGAAAAACGGGGAGTTAATATGGACATACTTTTTCGCATCCGTTCTATCCATTGTTCCGGTATGCCTTTATCGTTGCGGTCATAGAACTCCGGAACTACCTGCTTTTCCAATAAATCATACAGATTTTCCGCCTCCAATGCATCCCAATCCGGATCATCGCCCCGCTCCTGCATATCGCCCAATGCCCAACCCACCTCGGGGGTATAGGCCTCAGCCCACCAGCCGTCGAGTTCCGACAGGTTGATGCCCCCGTTTACCAACACTTTCATGCCACTGGTGCCGCATGCCTCCCAGGGGCGGCGCGGCGTATTTAGCCATACATCGGCACCCTGCACCATGTGTTCGGTAAGCAAAACATCGTAGTCGCCTAAAAATACACAATGGTGGTACAGGTTATTTTGCGCGATAAATTGCACCCATTGCCTGATGAGGCTTTTACCGGCATCATCAAACGGAGGCGCTTTACCGGCTATCACCAATTGCACCGGCCGTACAGGGTTAGTGAGAATACGGATCAGTCGTTCAGGATCTTGCAGTAATAGATTGGGGCGTTTATAGGGCACAAAACGCCGGGCAAAGCCCAGTGTTAATGTATCAGCATTAAAAATCTTGCCGGCCGTTGCTATCATTTCGGGCGTGTGGCCGGCTACCCGGCTTTCTATAACGAACCTTTTGCGCGCATAGGCAACCAACTGATTTCGGCTTTCGCAGCGCATTTTCCACAGCTCTTCGGCGGGCAACTTGTTAATGTCTTCTTCCATTGTTTCAAGGCCGCCTTTCCACCTCTCTTTACCCGAAGCATCGGTCCACACTTTATCTGCATACACACCATCCCAGCTTGGCATGTGTACGCCATTGGTTACATAGCCAACCGGAACGTTGTTAAGCGGTTGCCGCGGAAATAATATACTGAACAGGCGGCGGCTTACCTCACCATGCAACTGGCTCACCCCATTTACCGCCCCGCTGCCGCGAATGGCCAGGTAAGCCATATTAAATTTTTCAGACGTATTGTGTGGGTTCAGGCGGCCGAGCGCCATCAGCTCATTAAAATCAATCTTTAATTCTTTTTGAGCGTATTCTCCCAGATACTCATACATAAGCCCGGGACTAAAATGATCGAAACCAGCGGCAACCGCAGTATGTGTAGTAAATAAATTACCTGCACGGGTTACAGCTAATGCCGCTTCAAAAGAAAGCCCATTCTGCTGCATGCAATGGCGGGCACGTTCTAAAATTACAAAAGCGGCATGCCCTTCGTTCATGTGGCATACCTCGGGGTGAATGCCCAGGGCATCCAGCAGTTTCCATCCGCCCATACCCAAAATGATCTCTTGCTTAATACGCATTTCTGCACCCCCGCCATACAGTTCGCTGGTTATTTCGCGGTGCTGGGGAAGGTTTACCATATCGTTGGTATCTAACAGGTATAACTTTACGCGGCCCACCTGCACCTGCCATGTACGAACGCAGACAACGTATCCATCTACATTAACCTGTAAACGCAGCCACTCTCCGTTTGCCAAACGCAGGGGAGTAATAGGTAGCTGCCCCGGGTCGTTATAGGGAAACCGCGCAACCTGGTTTCCATCTTTATCAATCTGTTGCCTGAAATAACCCTGCTGATACAACAACCCGATTGCAGCTACGGGTACTCCAAGGTCGCTGGCAGATTTAAGCTGGTCGCCTGCTACGTTACCCAAACCGCCTACGTAAATGGGCAATGCCTCGCTCAGCATAAACTCCATACTAAAATAGGCAATGCAGGTAACAGGCGCATTGGGATGGTTTTGCTGAAACCATGCAGGAGTAGCGTTCAACTTGTTTTTTTGTGTTTGCAACGCCTGCATTTTTTCTTTGAAAGCCGGTTCTTCAAGCTTACGCTCCAAATGATCGCGGCTAACCGTTTGAAGAATGATCCAGGGGTTGTGGGTAAGCTCCCATAAGTTAGGTTCCAGCTCTTTCCAAAGCTCATCGGACGAGTGGTTCCACGACCATCTCAGGTCAAGGGCCAGTTCGGTCAGAACTTCCATTCCTTCGGCGTCCGAAGGCAGCGACCCATATAGTTGGGTATTATTGTATGGCGGTTGGTTCATAATAGCTGTTGGTTCATAATAATTACTTAACTATTTTTTAATAAGGCTCCTTTCTTATATTCAAAAAACCTGACTTAGCCATTGCTTTCCGAAAAGCTGGCGGCCCTCATGTCACAAAAAGGTCAATTCCTTTAATGGTGGTTTAGTAGATTAGCAGCGAAGCGCTGCTTCAATTTTGCAGGCTGGAAAGGTCCGTATGTTCCATGTCAATTAACATGATGGACATCTTTTAAAAGCCTGACCGGCATCACAATTGCCAGGCCGCTGTTTAAACCAGGGCGGAGGAATGAAGCGCAGAAAGCATAGGGATGATGGTTATATGCATAGGGATGAAGACTGAACGCGGAGGGCGGAGCGCTGAAAGTAAAAGGCGGAGCGCTGTTAAACTTCTTTCCAGGTATGATCTGCTATACTGTAAAAGGGGTAAAAAACGTGATCTGTTTTTTTTGAACCTAAATACATAACTACTATTAAACAGCCGTTGCCACAAATTACCCCGCCCTTTGCCTATCGTGTGGACACATTCGTAAAGTCTTTTTTGCTCCATTAGGAGCATCCTGTTTATAGAAAAATACACGGTAGTGTCGGATTAAAGCTCCGTAGGTGCTTCCTGTTTTGATGAGTTTAGGCGGCTCCTATGGAGCCTGTATGCTGGATTGATCTTTTATTCTATAAACAGGAAGCCCCTAAGGGCATACGCGTCAACCTAAGGCCATAATATCGCATTGAAGTCGGATTCGAAGTTTGACCTTTTTCTTTTTTCGTAAGAACAATACCTTGCCAGTGCCTGTAGTTGATTGCCTTGCTGTTTCGGATTATGGTTTATTACG